>DBBB01000162.1:23038-24718 GCA_002291985.1 Firmicutes bacterium UBA995 | reverse complement strand
CGCCGACGGGGCCCAGGTGTTCGAGCAGGGGTGGTTCGACGCCGATGCCGCCCCCGTTCAACTGGCGGCGGCTTTCCACGGTATGAGCTGGGTGACGACCGTGGGGGCGTCATCCAACGCTCTGCCGACCGGACGTCCCGGGAATGCCTGGGTGCTCCTGGCCGGGTCGGCGACGGCCGGTGTGGTGTCAATCCTCGTTTACCTCGCCCTCAGCGAAAGCCTGCGAGCGCGCCAGGGCGAGGCGGAGTTCCGCCTGCTGGCCGACAACGCCCGCGACATAGTGTACCGGCTCCGCCTCAAGCCCGAGCGGCATTTCGAGTACATCAGTCCGGCGGCGACGACCATCACCGGTTTTCGACCCGACGAGTTCTACGCCAATCCCGACCTGGCCATCGAGATCGCGACGCCCGAGTTCCGACCGGTCATCGAGAGCGTCTACGACGGCAGCTATGACTACCGCCAGTCGCTGATCACCCAACGCCGGCACAAAGATGGGCGCAGAGTCTGGATGGAGCAGCTCATGACCCCCGTCTACGGTCCGGCGGGCGGACTGGTGGCCATCGAGGGGATCATCCGCGACATAACCGGTCAAAAGTTGCTCGAAGAACAACTCACCTACCTGAGCCTTCACGACAGCTTGACCGGGCTGTACAATCGCGCGTACCTCGAGGAAGAGTTGAACCGGCTCGAAGACGGCAGGAGCCACCCGGTAAGCCTGCTCAGCCTGGACGTCGACGGCCTCAAGTTCGTGAACGACACCCGGGGTCACCAGGCCGGGGATGAACTGCTGCGCGCGGTTGCCCGGACCTTGCGCGCCACTTTCCGCCAGGGCGACGTTCTAGCGCGGGTCGGGGGCGACGAGTTCGTGGCCGTCTTGCCCCGTACCGACGCCCTTACCGCACGGCAGATGCTGTCCCGGCTCGAACATGGGGTGACGCAGGCCAATGCCCTCCGGCACGAGACCCCCATAAGCATATCGATGGGGGCGGCCACCGCCGACGAAGGCACTCCCCTCCGGCTCGCCCTGGTCCTGGCGGACCAGGCCATGTATCAGGACAAAGCCACGCGGCACCCTCCCCTCCGAGGGGGCGGGCTCGAGTCGCTCGCCGACGTCTTGTTGCGCGGCGGTTCCCGGACGGCCGACCACTTGGCCCGCGTCGAAGACCTGGCGTGCCGCATGGGCAAGGCGCTCGGTCTCGATGCCCCGGCCATGCAAGAGCTGACACAGTTCGCCAGCCTGCACGATGTGGGCAAGGCTGCTGACCGCGACGACGACTCCCAGATTCGCCCGGGCCGGACCGCCACCGAACGGGCACTCGTTGAACAGCACGTGATGCTCGGGTACAGGCTGTCCACGGCGACGCCCCGCCTGGCCACGCTCGCCCGGTGCATCCTGCATCACCACGAATGGTGGGATGGCACCGGCTATCCCGCCGGGCTGAGCAAGGAAGCCATTCCCCTCGCCAGCCGGATTGTGGCCTTGGCCGAAGGCTACGACTTGCTGGTTAGCGGTCGTCCCGGCCGACCGGCCCTCTCTCCCGCGAACGCCTTGAAGGCCGTGCAAGCGGCAGCAGGAACACAGTTCGACCCGGCCCTTGTCGAGTTGCTGGTGCGTATCCTGGGCGGACAAGGCGCCAGCGCCGACCCGGCTCGCGGTTGACCTCCCCCCCCCCCCCCCCC
>DBBB01000162.1:0-22724 GCA_002291985.1 Firmicutes bacterium UBA995 | reverse complement strand
TCGCGGTTGGCCCCCCCCCCCCCCGTCCGTTTCAGGAGAGCACCGAAGCCAGCCTTTCCCACTCCGCGTACAGCGCCTCAAGGCGCACGAGCAACTCCCGGTACTCCCGATTGACGGCGGCGGGGTCGCCCTTCTGGTAGGTGTGGGGACTCGAGAGCAATTCTTCGAGCCGCGCTCGCTCGCTCTCCTCCCGGGCGATCCGATCTTCCAGGGCTTTCAGTTTGCCAGGCAGATGGTTGCCCCCGAGCGCCGGTCGGGTAGCTTGCCGGCTCACCACCGGACGGGGAAGCTCGGCAAGCTGATTTGCCGTCGCCGCGAGGTGGTCTTCAAGTCTGCCCTCCACTTGCGTGGCTTGCCCCTCTTTCACATACAGCAGCCGCGTGGTAACTCGATCCAGCAGGTGGCGGTCGTGGGTCACCAGCACGAGCGTGCCGGGATACGTGAGCAGGCTTTCCATCAGCGCCTCACGCGCGAACAGGTCCAGGTGGTGGGTAGGCTCGTCGAGCACCAGGAGGTTGGGCTGGGCCGCCAGCAACTCGGCCAGGCGCAGGCGCGTTCGTTCGCCGCCGCTCAAAACACCCACCGCGCGCAGGGCAGTATCTCCCGGGAGCCCGAATCGTGCCAGGAACGAACGGGCAGCTGCCCCAAGCCATCCCGTGCGATCCAGGAAGTGGTCGAGCGCCGAAAGCTGTTCATCGCCGGGCGGGAACTCGGGAACCTGGGGAAAGTAGCCGGGATCGACATCCTTCCCGTACTCGACCGTGCCCGCCAGGGGGGCCTGCAGCCCCAGCATGACTCGTACTAGCGTGGACTTGCCGCCGCCATTGGGCCCGGCTATGCCCAGGCGATCGCCCCGCCACAGTTCGAAGTCCAGTCCGGAGAACAGCGGCCGCGATCCGTGGCCGGCGGCGGCCAATCCCCGCCCTCGCAAGACCAGACGCCCGGAGTGCCGGGCCATGCCTCCCGGCATGGCGGTCTGCCGCGTCGTGGTCCGGAGGCGAGCGGCCGGCGCCATCCGGGCCAGCGCTCTTTGCCGGCTCCTGGCCATGCCCGCTCGCTGACCCGCCCGGTAGCGACGGACATAGGCTTCGAGCTTGGCCCGTTCCCTCGACTGCGCCTCGGCTTCCTTTCCCTCTCTCTCCCTGCGCTCGTTGGCCTGTCGCAAGTACGAGGAGTAGTCGCCACGATAGAGGACACCATGTCCCTCGTGCAGTTCCAGCACGAGGTTTGCCGTCCGGCCCAGCAGGTGGCGATCGTGGGCGACCAGCACCATGGTCGCAGATGCGTGGACGAGATAATTCTCCAGCCAGGCGAGAGCTTCAAGGTCGAGGTGGTTGGTGGGTTCGTCCAGCAAGAGCAAGTCCGCTTCGGCCAGGAGCACGCGGGCCAGCCCCATCCGGCGCCGCTGCCCGATGCTGAGCCGGCCGACGGGGCAATCCAGTTCTCCTTCCGGGAACCCGAGCCCCGACAGCACGCCCCGGATCCTGGCGTGCCGCGAGTAGCCACCGGCCGCCTCGAAAGCGGCGGTCACTTCCCCGTAGCGTCTCAGCACTCGCGACATCCGGTCGGGTCCGGTTCCCCCCATCCGGCCCTCCAACTCCCGCAGTTCCTGCTCGAGGGCATCAAGATGGGCAAGGGGTTGCGCGGCGGCCTCGATGAGGGGCTGCGCCAGGACCGGGCCGGTCTCCTCGCCGAGTTCCTGAGGGAGATAGCCGATCCTTACCCCTCGGGCCAGGTCCACCCCGCCCTGGTCCGGAGCGTCGTGCCCAGACACGATCCGCAGCAACGTGCTCTTGCCGCTTCCGTTCACGCCCACGACCGCCAGGCGGTCACCTCGGGCCAGATCGAAACTCACCTTCGCCAGTATCGTCCGGTCCCCGTGGGTGCGCCCGAGGTCGCTGACGGTCAGCATGCTCATGGCTGGACTACCTCCTTCAACGAAGTACCGCCCCCAGCCGATCCACCAGGGTCTGGCGCACGCGCAGGTGGATGGGATCCACTTCCTGGTCGGTCAGCGTGCGGTCGAGGGCGCGGTAGGTCAAAGAGTAGGCCAGGCTCCTGCTGCCGGCCGCCATTGCCTCGTCCTGGTATACGTCGAACAGCGCCAGCTTCTCCAGGAGCGGCCCCGCCGCCTCGTGAATGGCCATCTCTACGGCCGCGACGGGCAAGTGTGCCCCCACGACGAACGAGACATCCCGTAGTAGCGCCGGATGGCGTGGCAAGGGCTGCAGGCGCCGTCGATACCTCTGACGGCGTGCCATCGGGTCCAGGTCGATCTCCGCCACCAGCGCGCGGTCGAGACCTTGCGCCTCCAGGATTTTCGGGTGCAACTCGCCCAGGAATCCCCGAGTATCCCCGTTCACCCGGAGGCAGGCCTGCCGCGTCGGATGGAAGCTCGGGTGCGAAGACGGTTCGAAGCGGAGTTCCCCCCAGGAGAGCCTGTCTCCCAATAACTCGATCAGCCCTTTGAGGTCGAAGAAGTCCGCCCTGTCTCCCGTCCCCCGCCGCCAGTGGGCGGGATGGCGTCTGCCCATCAACCCGAGAGCCAACCGCAACTCCTCGCCTACCCATGAGGACAGGTCGCCTCCCTGGCGGACTGCTGACTTCAGGCCGAATCCTGACAGATCCCCTCGGCGGCGGAACACGGTACCGAGTTCGAAAAACCCGAGGTCCACCTGTCGGCGCCCGGCATTGTGCGCCAGCACCTCGATCATGCCGGGGAGCAGGGTGGAGCGGAGCAGCGTCTGGTCCTCGGCCAAAGGGTTAGCGAGGACCAGGGCGTCGCGCCCGGGGTCGTTCGGGGCGAGCCTCAACCGGTCGAAGGCCACCGGCCCCATCAGCGGCGAGGTGACGATCTCGTCCAGGCCGGCGGCGGCGATGATGGTCGCCATCTGTTCGATAGCCGACAGCCGGGCAGGCCGCTGGCCGACGGTCAGCGTCCCCCGGGGCAAACACGAGGGCAACTCATCGTATCCTCGAGACCGGGCGACTTCTTCCGTCAGGTCGACCTCGGCGGTCACGTCCCCCCGCCACGAAGGTACGGTCACCAGGTACACATCGGTATCGTCCGGGATCTCCCGCCGGCGGCCATGCTTTGCGGGCGTGGCCTCGAAGCCGAGTCGCTGGAGTCTTCCCCTGACTTCGGAGGCGGGGAGGTTAGCCCCCAGCAGGCCGTTCACCCGGCTCACCCGCATTCGCAGGATCGTCCGGGCATGTAGCCGGGGGTACACCTCCACCCGGCCCGGGGCAACCTTGCCCGCCGCCATGGCGCCCAGCAAAGCGGCAGCCCGGTCGGCCGCGAGGGGAGGGGCTTCGGGATCAGACCACTTTTCGAAGCGGGCCGAGGCGTCCGTGCGCAGGCCGAGTTTCAACGAGGTGCGGCGGACGATGGCGGGGTGGAAATGGGCGGACTCCAGCACCGCAACGCGCGTGCCCGGGGTGACACCGGTGTCCGCTCCCCCGATGATCCCCGCCAGGGCCACCGGCTTGCAGGCGTCGGCGATCACCAGCATGCCGGGATCGAGTAGGCGCTCCTCGCCGTCCAGGCCCACCAGCGTCTCGCCCCTGGCGGCCCGACGTACGATAATCCGTCCCTCTGCCAGGCGATCGCGATCGAAGGCGTGCAGGGGTTGCCCGAGTTCGAGCAGGACGTAGTTGGTGGTGTCCACCAGGCGATTACGGGGTCGCAGGCCGGCCGCGGCGAGGCGGCGTTGCATCCAGCACGGCGAAGGACCGGGGACGAGATCGTGAAACACCCGCGCCACGTATCGCGGGCAGCCGTCGGTATCGTGGACTTCCACCCGCACATGGTCCCGGGCGTCAGCTCCCGTCTCTGTCAGGGCGTGGTCGCGAGCATGCAGGGGCATGCCGGTGAGGGCGGCAACCTCCCGGGCGACCCCGAGCACCGATTGGCAATGCATGGCGTAGTTGACGGTGAGTTCGAGTTCGAGGACGAAGTCGCCGGGCTGCGCCTCCAAAAGCGGGTCCACGGGGCTGCCGGGAACGGCGGCGGCAGGCAGGATCAATACGCCTTCCTCCTCGCCCGGAGGCTGGCCGCAGGCCAGTTCGGTCAGGGAACACAGCATTCCCTCGGAACGCACGCCCCCGAATGTCTCCGCCTCCACCCGGCGGTCCCCGGGCAGCCGAGCCCCGGGGAGCGCCAGCGGCACCAGGTCGCCCGGCGAGAGCCCCAGGGCGGTCGTCACCACCTGCGGTGAGAGCCGGCGCCCCCCATCCAGGGTCACGACCCCCGCCCGGGGGTTCTCGGGGTGGGGCAGGAGGGACACCACGCGGGCCACGATGACGCCCGGACAACGGAAGTCGACTTCCCTCACCGCCTCGACCTTCACTCCGACCATGCTCAGCCGGTCAGCGAGTTCCGAGGCACTCCATGGCACTTCTACGAGTTCGCACAGCCAGCCATAAGGCAGGAGCACTCAGCATCCCTCCTCGCCGAGCTGTTCGAGGAACCTGATGTCATTCTGGCCGAACAACCGGATATCGTCGATCCCGTGTACCAGCATGGCTGCCCGCTCCACGCCCAGCCCCAACGCGTAACCGGCTACCTCTTCCGGGTCGTACCCCCCGGCCTCCAGCACCCGGGGATGAACCATGCCCGCGCCCAGGAGTTCGATCCAACCCTTGCCACCGCAGGCACTGCATCCTCTCCCCTCGCACATGCACGACACATCGACCTCCCCGCTGGGCTCGGTGAACGGGAAATAACTGGGACGGAGCCGGACGCGAGTGCCCTGCCCGAAGAAACTGCGGGCGAAGTGTTCGAGCGTCCCCTTCAGGTCGGCGAACGTGACCCCCCGGTCCACCGCCAGCACCTCCACCTGGTGGAAGAAGGGCAAGTGCGAGGCGTCGACGCTATCCCGCCGGTAGACGCGCCCGGGACTGATCACCCGCACCGGCAGCTTCGGCGCCATCGCCTGCATGACGCGAACCTGGGTCGGCGAAGTGTGCGTCCGCAGGAGCAGCTCATCGGTCAGGTAAAATGTGTCCTGGCTCTCGCGGGCCGGATGTCCCCTGGGGATGTTCAGGAGTTCGAAGTTGTAGTGGTCGAGTTCCACCTCGGGGCCCTCGGCGATGCTGAAGCCGAGGTGCAGGAAGAACTCTTCGATTTCTTTGCGCACGACATTCAGCACATGCCGCCGGCCCACCCGCCACGGGACGCCGGGAAGGGTGACATCGATGGCCTCCGCCGCCTGACGCCGCCGCTCAACCTCCGCCGCCAGTTCCTGGCGCCGCCTGGCCAGCGCAGCCTCTATCTCCGCCCGCGCCTGGTTAGCGATGGCCCCCAGGGCGGGCCTTTCTGCGGCGGGAACGCCGGCGAGCCCGCGCAGGATGGTGGTAACTCTCCCCTTGCGGCCGAGGTACAGCACCTGAAATTGGTCAAGGGCCTCGATGTCCCCGGCGCAGGCCACGGCCGCCAAGGCTTCCTCCCGCAATCGATCGATGTCCGTTCGCACCCTACCCTCTCCTCCCCCCTGATACCATGCCTGCCCCACCCAATGAACAAACCCGCCCCGGCAGGGGCGGGCGCCTTCGCATCCGCGGTACCACCCTACTTGGCGGTCACAGGGACCGCCATCTCCTCGGGCAACGGCTTCGCTGAACCGATATGCCCCGCTCCCGATAACGGCGGGAGCGACCGGGCGACCTACTGGCACGCGCGTTCAGCCGCCGGCTCGGGGGCGAACTTCCCTCCGGTCCCCGCCGGAGACCTTGCAGTCGATGAGTCTCCTCCCTGGCAGGCGGGAGCCGGAGCTACTTTTCCCCTTCATCGCCCGACCGTCGACATCGACCATGTTGCCTGCTACTTACTCCTCGGCATACCTCCGGTACAGGAGATAGGCGGAGATGGAACCGGTCACTTCAAACAACTTCCAGAAAAGCTCGGCAGTGAGCACCGGGACCCGCTCCTTCCGGCCTCGCTGGCAGACGACCTTGGCTCGATTATAGCACGAGGGGAGGTCCCGGGGCAAAGCGGTCGTAGCGCGCCTGGGGGCGTAGCGCGCCCGGACCTCCGGCCGAGGCAGAGAGTTCAACTTCGGTCCGCCGGCGGCGCCAGCTGCCGGCGGCAGGCCTCCCACAGCAGGATGGCCCCGGCAGCCGCCGCGTTCAGCGACTCGGCCCCTCCCGGCATGGGGATGCGGATGCGGGTCAGGTCGGGAAAGGCCTTATCCAGGCCGGCAGTCTCATGACCGATGGCGATGGCCGTCTTGCCCGAGAAGTCCGCCTCCCAGGGCAGCAAGTCGCCCCGAGGGTCCGCGCCCAGGAGTCCGAAACCATGCTCCCGCAGCCGCGCCGCGACGACTGCGGCCGGCACCGGCCTGGCCACCGGGAGGTGGAAAGCGCCACCTGCTGCGGCACGCAGCGCCTTGGGGCTGAAAGCATCGGCAGCCCCGGTACTCGGCAGTACTGCCGCGGCACCCAGGGCATGGGCACTGCGGACCAGGGCGCCCACGTTACCGGGATCCTGTACGCGGTCGATCACCAGGACCAGGGCTGATTCCGCGGTCAGCACCTCGTCGACCCGGCGGGGTGGTTCGTCGACCACGGCCAGCACCCCTTGCGGGGCGTCGGTGGTGGCAACGCCGGCGAATAACCCGGGATCCACCTCCAACACCCAGCGCGCGCCCGCCATCCATTCGCCCACGGCGGGTGATAGCGGCGTGGGCAATGCCTCCGGGCTCACCAGGACCAGGCGGGGTTTCAGGCCGGACCGACGGGCTTCGTCCAGCAAACGGGGGCCTTCGACGAGCACCACTCCCTCGGCTTCCCGGAACCGGCGGCGTCCGAGTTTCACCAGGTAGGCGAGGTGGCGGTTGCGGCGGCTGGTAACGCGGATCATCTTGCGTTGAAGCACTTGAGACCTTCCACCGACCCCACCACCACCAGGACGTCTCCCGGCTCGATGTGGCGCTCGGGTCGAGGAGGCACTTCGACCTCGGTCGGCCCCCGTACGGCCACGACGTTCAGGCCGAATTGCGAGCCCAGGTCGAGCTGCTTGAGGCTGCGGCCATGGAAGGATTCGGGGGCGTGGAGTTCCACCACCCGATAACCCGGGGCGAGCGACAGGTAATCGAGCACGTTGGGGAGGGTCAGATTGCGGGCCACTCGCTCCCCCATGTCCTGCTCGGGCAACACCACGCGGTCCGCCCCAAGGCCACTCAGGATCGTGGCTTGCAGGTCGTCAGCCGCCCTGGCCACAATCCGGGCACATCCTCCCCGTTTGAGCAGGGTGGTCAATACCACGCTGGCCTCGAGATTCGACCCGGTCGCTACGATCGCCGTATCGTAGTCCGCCAGCCGCAATGACTTGAACACCTGCGGGCTGGTGGCATCGGCCTCGACCGCTCGAGAAAGCTGCTGGGCGACCATCTTCACCCGGCCTTCATCGCGGTCAACCCCTAGTACTTCATAGCCCCAGCGGGCCAGATTCAGGGCCGCGCTGCCGCCGAAGCGACCAAGCCCGATTACGGCAAAGCGCTGCTTCATGTAGGCAGAATCACCCCACCATCACCCGGTCCTCGGGGTAGCGAACCCCGGCCACCCGCCGGCGCTGAGCTACGGCCAACGCGACGGTGATCGGCCCCAGCCTGCCCACGAACATCGTCAGGGGCAAGACCAGGCGGCCGAGCACTGAGAGCTGGGGAGTGATGCCGGTGGACAGGCCGACCGTGCCGAAAGCGGAAACCGCTTCAAACAAGACATCCCGGAAAGGCATCGCCTCGGTCACCGTCAGCAGCGCCGTGGTCGCAAGCAACACCGTCAGCGTGAGCACGAGGATGACCAGCGCTTTGTCGGTAGCAAGTCGGCTCAGCCGTCGCTGGAAGACGACAACCTCTTCCCGCCCGGTGAGGATGGCGTGAACCGACGCCAGCAGCACCCAGAAGGTGGTGGTCTTGATGCCCCCTCCCGTCGACCCCGGGGAGGCGCCGATGACCATCAGCACGATCAGTACCAGCAGCGTGCCATCGCGAAACTGGCCGATGGGCACGGTGTTGAAGCCGGCCGTGCGGGGTGTGATCGATTGAAAGGCGGCGGCAAGCAGGCGTTCGCCCGGGGGCAACGATCCCAGCGTGGCCGGATTGCCCCACTCGGCGCCCAGGATGATGGCCATACCGGTGAGGATCAGGCCGGCCGAAAGCCAGATCACCAGTTGCGAGTGCAGGGACAGGCGGCGGCCGTTGCGCCATACATCGGCCAGTACGTAAAAGCCGATTCCTCCCAGGACGATCAGGGCCATGAACACCAGGTTGACCCACAGGTCGCCCACATACGCCTGGAGGCTGGTGGCAAACAGGGACAGACCTGCATTGTTGAAAGCGGAGACGGCGTGAAACACGCCGTACCATGCGGCCTGCGCCAGAGGGAAGTCCCGCGCGAACCGGACGGTTAAGAGGATCGCGCCGGCGCCTTGGATGGCCAGGGCAGCCATCACGACTACCCGCACGAGCCGCACCAGGCCCGCCAGTTCGTCCACGCCGATGGCTTCCTTCATCGTCAGCCGTTCGGCCAGGCCGATCCGCTTCCCGATCAGCACGGCAGCCATGGTAGACAGGGTCATGATGCCGAGGCCGCCGATCTGGATCAACAGCAATACCACGACCTGCCCAAACCCGCTCAGCCCCGTGCCGACGTAGATGACCGACAGGCCGGTGACGCAGACGGCCGAGGTGGCAGTGAAAAGCGCATCCACGAGGGGCAAGCCCCGGCCGTCCGCGGTGGACCAGGGAAGCTGGAGCAGGAGGGCGCCGGCCATGATCGCGCCGGCAAAACCCAGGACGAGCTTGCGCTCCGGCCGTAAGGGCCGCACCTGAATTCTCTCTTCAACTGCCGCCATATCAGGCCTCTAACCGTCTGATGGCGTCATCCCGTCCGATAACCACCAGAACATCGTCGGCGGCAATGGATTCGTCGGCCCTGGGCGACACGATCACCTCGTCACCCTTGCGGATGGCCATCACGTTCAGCCCGTACTTGGCCCGAAGGTCTAACTGCCTCAGCGTCTTGGTTGCCAACTTCTCTCCGGCCACGATCTCCATGATGGTGTAGTCGGGCGACAGCTCGATCTGGTCCAGCACGTTGGCCGATACCAGACTGTGGGCAACGCGCGCTCCCATGTCTCGCTCGGGGAACACCACGCGATCGGCGCCCACGCGCGCCAGCACCTTGCCGTGGGCCTCCGTCTGCGCCTTGGCAACGACATTCCCGACGCCGAGTTCCTTGAGCATCAAGGTTGCCAGGATGCTGGACTGAATGTCCTGGCCTATGCCGACCACCACCACGTCAAAGTTTCGGAGTCCGAGAGAACGCAGCGTTTCCTCGTCGGTCGCGTCCGCCTGAACTACGTGGGTCAGGCAATTCATCATTTCCTGAACCACATCTTCCTCGAGGTCCAACCCGAGAACCTCACAGCCCATCTCGGCCAGGGTGAGGGCCACGGACCGGCCGAACCGACCCAGACCGATCACCGCGAACTGCCTGGCCGCCACCTTGTCATCAGTCCCTCCCGATCATGGTCCCAGGTTGCTTTTGGCCTTGTGCACGATTTGGCCGAAAGCAGCCTGATCGCGTACCGCAAGGTCGGCGAGCATCTTGCGGTTGACGGCAACGCCGGCTCTTCGCAGGCCGTTCATCAGCCGGCTATACGAAATGCCGTCTCGTCGAGCGGCAGCGTTGATGCGGGCGATCCACAACCGCCGGAAGTCGCGCTTGCGGGTGCGGCGGTGGCGGTAAGCATAGGCCAGCGCGTGCAGTACCGCCTCATTGGCCGGCCGGAACAGCTTGGAACGCGTTCCCCGGAAACCCCTGGCCAGCTTCAGGGTCTTCTTGTGGCGGCGTCGCTTGGTCACGCCTTTCTTGACTCTCGGCATGGGCATCCACCTCCTGCGCCAGATAGTTCAGGCGTACGGCATGAGCTTCTTGATCTTCCTGACCATGGTTTCGCTGACCAGCGTGGCCTGGCGTAGCCGCCGCTTCCTGGCTGCCCGTTTCTTGCCAAGGAGGTGACTCTTGTAGCCTTTACGGCGCAGCACCTTTCCCCTGCCGGTGAGCTTGAAGCGCTTTTTGGCTCCACTATGCGTTTTCATTTTGGGCACGTTTCATCCCGCCTTCTTCTCCGGAACCTGCCTGGACCGGCCCACTCCTGGTAGCCGGTCTCGGTGCGAGGATCAATATCATGTTGCGGCCTTCGAGACGGGCCGGTCGTTCCACCGACCCCGCCTGTTGCACCTGCGAGACTAGTTGGTCCAGCACCCGGCGCCCAAGGTCGGCATGCACCACTTCCCGCCCCCGGAACATGATGGTGACCTTGACCTTGTTGCCTTCCCGCAGAAAACGGTCGGCCGCCCGGGCCTTGACTTCGAAGTCGTGGTCGTCGATGCGCGGGCGCATCTTGACTTCCTTGATATCCACCGCTCGTTGCTTCTTGCGGGCCTCCCGGTCGCGCTTGCTCTCGTCGTACTTGAACCTGCCGTAATCCATGATCCGACACACCACCGGACGGGCCAGGGGCGCCACTTCGACCAGATCGAGGTTCCGCTCCTGGGCCAGGTTGAGCGCATCGCGGGTGGGGACGATCCCGAGTTGTTGCCCTTGTTCGTCCACCAGCCTCACTTCTCTGGCCCGGACCTGCTCGTTAATCCGCAAATCCCTGCTGATTTTCCGATTCACCTCCCCTCCTGATAAAGTAGAGCGGGTGCGATGCACCCGCTTTGTCGGCAGACGGTCCTCCGGTCTGGACCCCGGTGGCGACCTCGTGGTGCTCCGGGGTGAGAAGCGGGCAGCTTCTACTTCGTACCGTTGGGTCCTATCGCGTTCGGAGAGCCGCGTCCGGCGCGGCCCCTTGGCAACAGGTAGTATATCACGGCGGATGCGGGGCGGCAATACGCCCCGATCACTCAGCTAAAATGTAGCCGAACGGGTACCGGCTCACTCAACAAGAAATGTTCCCGAGGGGATATGGGTTGCGAATGTTCCTGGCAAAGTCGACCGGGTGCTATCTTGACCTCACGCTTATCACATGATATATAAGTTACATGGACCATCGCGATGAGCGCGTTCGGCGGGTGGCAGACCAGCAACGGGGAGACGACTATCCGGTCCAGATCAAGCGCCTCCGCGCCCGCCTGGGCCTCACCCAGGCTGCCCTGGCCAAGGCGCTCGGGGTATCCTTGCCGACGATCAACCGCTGGGAGTATGGCAAGTCCCGCCCCTCCCCGCTTTCGTGGAGCCAGATCCTGCGGCTCGCGCGAGAGGAGACCGAGCAGGTCCCCGAGCCCGAACCTACCCGTCATACGGCGGCGCCGCCCGTGCTGGACTTCACCGCTCAGCCGGACGCGGTCCGGGCGCTCGTCGAAGGCGAACGGCTGTCCTTCGGGCATCTGGCCAACCCCGCGTTTACTACCGAGACCGCCAGGATCGACCCGCTCCCCCACCAGCTCATCGCAGCTTATGACCACCTCCTGAAGCAACCCCGCCTCCGTTTTCTGCTCGCCGATGACGCGGGCGCGGGCAAGACGATCATGACCGGCATCTACATCCGGGAGATGCTGTCTCGCCGCCTGCTCAGGCGCGTCCTCATCGTCCCGCCGGCCGGACTGGTAGGCAACTGGCAGCGGGAGCTTTCGACCCTCTTCCGCCTGCAGTTCGACATCGTCAGCGGTGGCGACGTACGGAGCCGCAATCCTTTCCGGGGACCATCGAGCGACCGCTTGATCGTGAGTGTCGACACCCTTGCGGGAGAGCGGGTATTCGCTCGCCTCAGAGAGGAAAGCGTCGAACCCTACGAACTCGTGGTGTTCGATGAGGCCCACAAGCTGTCTTGCGACCGGGGCAGCGACTTCCGCCTCCGCAAGACCGACCGCTACCGCCTGGCGGAGGCCCTCGCCGGGGTCCACACGGGCGACCCGGTCTGGCGTCTACCCTGGCTAGCCCATCACCTGCTCCTGCTCACCGCCACGCCCCACATGGGCAAGGAGTACCCATACTACGCCCTGTGGCGCCTGCTCGAACCAGAAGTGCTGGCCACCCCCGAGGCTTTTGAGCGTTTTCCCGCCGACCACCGCAAGCGCCATTTCCTTCGCCGCACCAAAGAAGAGATGGTCAAACTGACAGGCGAGCCGCTATATCCGCAGCGCATGGCCGACACCCTCACCTACGACCTGGCTGGGGGAGAGATAGGCGAGCAACGCCTCTACGATGAGACGACCGAGTATCTCCGGCACGTCTACAACAAGGCCCAGCTGCTGAACCAGTCCGCAGCCCGCCTGGCCATGGGAGTGTTCCAGCGGCGGCTGGCCAGTTCCACTTACGCCTTGCTGCGTTCGCTCGAGCGGCGCATCGACAAGCTCAAGGCGGTGATCGATGACATCCAGGCCGGCCGCATCACCCTCGAGCAGCTTCAGGTCTTTCAGCGGAAGATCGCCGACTACGAAGACATCCTGGATACGAGGACGGCCGATGAAGAAGGCGCCGAGGACGGCCGGGAAGAGAACGAGCTGGCCGAGGACCGGCTGTTGGAGGGCGTCATCGCCACCTCGCTCGCGGATCTCATGGCCGAACTGGAGCAGGTAGAGCGGCTGCGCGACCTTGCCCGCCAGGTCCAAGATCTCGGCCAGGAGTCCAAGTTCGACAGGCTGCGAGAGGTAATCGCCGACCCACGGTTCGGCGGCGAGCGGCTGATCGTCTTCACCGAGCATCGCGACACGCAGGATTTCCTGGTGCGACGCCTCAACGGGCTGGGTTACACCGGTCAGATCGCGACCATCCACGGGGGCATGAACTACCTCGAGCGGCAGGAGCAGGTAGAACGCTTCCGCAAGCAGTCCGCCGAGGGCGGCGCCCGCTTCATGATCTGCACCGATGCGGCAGCCGAAGGCATCAACCTGCAGTTCTGCTGGATCATGATCAACTACGACGTGCCGTGGAACCCGGCCCGCCTGGAACAACGCATGGGCCGCATCCACCGTTACGGCCAGAAACACGATCCCGTGATCATCCTGAACCTGGTCGCGCGGTCAACCCGGGAAGGTCATGTCCTCAAGACGCTGCTCGACAAGCTGGAGAAGATCAGGAGACAACTCAGGAGCGACAAGGTGTACGACAGCATCGGCCGCATTCTGGTCGACGTCTCCATCAAGCAGTACATGGAGATGGCGCTGCTGGGCGATTCTGAGACCGCCATCAGGGAGCTGGACGATCGCCTGACTCCGGAGCGGGTGCGGGCCGTCGCCCAGGACGACCGCCGCCTCTACGGCGCCGGGGGCGACATCAAGCGGGAGCTGCCGCGCCTGCGCGAAAGCATCGAACAGGGGGTCTTCTTCCGCCTGTTACCCGGATACGTACGGCGCTTCATCGCTTCCGCCGCCCCCCTGGTCAACATGCATGTCGATGGCGATCTCGGGGCGGTGTTCGCCCTGCGGCCCGTCAAGGCGGGGGCCGTCGACCCGCTGCTGACCGCGCTCGAACTGTATCCCTCCCGCGCCCGCGGGGGCCTGTCCGTGGTGCGCACCGACGACCTGCCTGAAACCGCGGACCGCGACGGTCATATATGGCTGCATCCGGGCGAGCCGGTGTTCGAGCGCTTCCGGGAGATCGTCCGCCTCGAACTCGGTGCGGACGGCCTGCGCGGCGCCGTGTTCGTCGATCCCACCGCCACGAAGCCTTATCTATTCCACCTGGCAAGGCTGACGGTAGTTCGCAAGGCAGACGCCAACCTCGAGGAACTGGGCCGCGAAGAGATCGTGGAGTGCCGCCTCGCCGGCGTCCGCCAGTCCGAAGGGGCAGACATCGCCCTCTGCCCGGTCGAACACCTGCTCCTGCTGCGCGGTGGTCACGGTCTGCCCCCGGAGGCCCAGCGCCTGGCGATGGTCGCCCAGGAGCACCGCGACCTGGCGCGGGCCTATCTGGCCGAGCGCGTCGCCCGCACCATGGCGGTAGAAAGCCGATCGCGCCTGCTGAAAACTCTGGACGAACGGGCCACTTTCATCAACCGCGGCTTCGACTTTCAAGAGGCGGAACTGGCCGCCGCCCGCGCCCGGCTATCGCAAAAAGCCCGCGAGGGGAACAAGGCTGCCGCCCAGTACCTCTCGGAGATCAGAGAGCAGCAGCGCGCGTTCTCCGAGCGCCGCAATCGGGCGCTGGCCGTCCTGCGGCGCGAGCCTGAACTGATCGTCCCCGGCGAGGTCGAGTTCCTCGCCCATGCCCTGGTGGTGCCGGCCACCGACCCCGAAGACCGGGAACGCCTCCAGGCCAACATCGAGCAGATCGCCATGGACTTGGTACGCAGCTTCGAGGAGGAGACGGGTGCCCAGGTGAAGCTCGTCCATGTGCCCGAGCTGGCCCGGGCGGCGGGGCTGCCCGACCACCCCGGCTTCGACCTGCTCTCCGTTCGTCCCGGCAACGAGCGTCGCTGTATCGAGGTCAAGGGCAGGGCGGGCATCGGCGAGATCGAGGTCACCGACAACGAGTGGGCCCGCGCCTGCAACCTGCGCGGCGAGTACTGGCTATACGCGGTCTACCACTGCGCCACGGCAGCGCCGCAGATGGTGCGGGTTCAGGACCCGTTCGAGAAGCTGCTTGTCCGGCCCTTCACCAGGACCCAGGTGGTGGAGACGGTCCGCGAAGTCCGCGGCGTGCGGATTGCCCACGCGCAGGTGATGGAAGCGGGGGAGGTGTAGAGATGAAGAGACGAGAAGGGCAGTTGCATCTGGACTTCTATCCCGATGTTGAATCCGGCGAACCCCGGCAGAGACGAAGGAGCGAAGCGGCCGCCGAACATGCAGAGTTCTTCAGCAATCTGCGATCGACCAATCCGTGGTGGGCCGACCGCGAAATGGTCCACCTTCGTCCCTTTCGCCGGTGGCCCTTTCCGCGCCTGTATGAGTCGCTCAAGCACGGTCTGACCTCCGCCGTCATGCTCCGCGGGCCAAGGCGCGTGGGCAAGACGGTCCTGCTCCAGCAGGTGATTCGGGCTCTGCTCGATGAGGGCGTTGCCGGCAAGCGAATTCTGTACGTAGCTTTCGACGAACTGCCCACGCTGCGAAGAATCCAGGAACCCGTGCTTGCCGTCGCCCGGTGGTTTGAGGACCACATCCTCGGCGAGACCTTCAACCGGGCGGCCAACGAGAGACGGCCCGCTTATCTGCTGTTCGACGAAGTGCAAAACCTCGACGCCTGGGCGCCCCAGATCAAGAACCTGGTGGATAACCACGGCGTTCGCGCCCTTATAACTGGGAGTTCATCCCTCCGCATTGAAGCAGGGCGTGACAGCATGGCGGGTCGCGTGACGAGCATCGAAATGGGTCCCCTTTTGCTGCGCGAAATCGCGGAGTTACGCTTCGGCGCTTCCCATCCCGTGCAGTGGGCCAACGACGGCTTCGACGGTCTGGCATCCCCCGAGTTCTGGCGGGAAGCTGCCCGCAAGGGAGAAGAACAGGGTGACATCCGCCACCAGAGCTTCCGGGCCTTTTGCGATCGGGGCGGCTATCCCATCGCCCACGAAAGGCACGGTGAGCCCTGGGCCCAATTGGCGGCCCATCTCAATGAAACCGTCATCCGCCGGGCGATCCGGCATGACCTCCGCATGGGACCGCGAGGACAAAGGCGCGACGAACGGTTATTGGAGGAAGTTTTCCGCCTGTGCTGCCGCTATGCCGGGCAGGCCCCGGGGCAGTCCGTCTTCGTGCCGGAAATCCAGCAGACTCTCGCCGGCAACATCGGATGGCACCGGATCTTCACCTACATGCGCTTCCTCGACGGGACCTTGCTGCTGCGAATGATCGAGCCGACGGAATTGCGTCTGAAACGCAAGAAGGCCCCGGCAAAGATATGCCTTTCCGATCACACGCTGCGCGCCGCCTGGCTGCAGGAGGTCGTGCCCCTCGACCCGGCCGGTCTGGCAATCAGCCCCCATCTGTCCGACATCGCCGGCCGGTTGGCCGAGAGCATGTTGGGGTACTTTCTTGCATCCATACCCGGCCTGAATGTCTCCCACTTCCCCGAGCGGGGTTCCGAACCCGAAGTGGACTTCATCTTGACGGTCGGTACCAGGCGCATCCCCATCGAGGTCAAGTACCGCAGGCGAATCGACCCCTTTGAGGACACCCGGGGGCTGCGCGCTTTTGTCGAGAAGACAGTGTATAATGCCCCTTTCGGCCTCCTGGTCACGCTGGAGGACGGCGTGTCCCTCGACGATCGCCGTATCATTCCCATTCCCCTCTCATCATTTCTGTGGACGAGGTAGGGGGACGATGACCGACAAACCCCGCCTGATCGAACGAGCGTTCCCGCTGAAGCAGACCTCGCTGGACTCGGTCCACGAGAAGAACGTGCGGCACGGGCACATCTCCACCCTGCACATCTGGCCGGCCCGGCGCCCGCTGGCCGCCTGCCGGGCGGCGCTAATCTCCACCCTGCTGCCCGACCCGGGCACGCCCGAGGCCCGCCGCAAGCTCTGCGAGAAGATCGGCGGCCGGGTGGTCAGGAAAATCGAGCGCAAGAAGCTGCCCGGCGGCAAGGTGGTCGAGCGCGAGCGAGAGGTCACCGAAGGCGGTATCCTTCACTGGGGCCGCGAGGATAGCCCGGACCTCGAGTGGTTCCGCCAGGAGATCCGCAAGGCGTATGGGGGAAGGGCGCCGCGCGTGCTCGATCCCTTCGCGGGGGGCGGCGCCATCCCCCTCGAAGCCATGCGCCTCGGGTGCGAGGTCACGGCCATCGACATCAACCCCGTCGCCTGGTTCATCCTCAAGTGCACGCTGGAGTACCCGCAGCGGCTGGCCGGCAAGACGCGTCCCCTGCCCGACTTCATCCTCGAAGACGAGGAGTTCATGGAGGCTTTCTACCAGGCCCACCCGCCTGCCGGCGCGGCCGGCGGGCAACCTATCGGCGAGGACTGCCTGCGGAGTCTAGCCAGCCGGACGGGAAAGCAGGCAGCGCACGGCCAAGAGCGCTGGTTCACGAGCAACCCTTCCGACTCCGGGGCTGCTCCCGGGGCGGACCTCGCCTGGCACGTCCGCGCCTGGGGCAAGTGGGTGCTGGACCGGGCACGACCCGACCTGGCGAAGTACTACCCGACCTACGGGGACTTCGAGCCGCCGGCGCCGGGCAGAGCCTTCGAGAGACAGCCCAGGCGGCTCGTGCCCCTCAAAGAAGACGGCCTGCCGGACGTTGCGGCGCTCAACGCGGAGTTCAATGCGCAGTACCTCGCCGACCCGCGCAATCCGCGCTGGGTAGCCAAACCCACGGTAGCTTACCTGTGGGCGCGCACGGTGACCTGCAAGAACTGCCGGGCGACGGTGCCGTTGCTCAAGACCCGCTGGCTGTGCAAGAAGGCGGACAAGCGGGTGTTGTTGACGATGGCGCCGAACGCCGAGAAGACCGGCGTGGACTTCGGCATCGAGACCGGCGTGCCCGTGCAAGGCGGCAATGCGGCCCAGAGGCGCGAGCATGACAAGCGCATCGGCGCCGGCACCATGAGCCGGGCGGGGGCTAGATGTCCCTGCTGCCATGCCATCATGACCATGGAAGATATCCGCCTGGAAGGCCGGGCCGGCCGGCTGGACGCGGTCGCCACCGCCGTGGTGGTGGACGGGCCGGGTGGCAAGGAGTACCGCTTGCCCACCGTGCACGAAATCGAGGCAGCCATCGAGGCGGAGAAGGCTATCCCCAACATGTTTGCCCAGATCCCGTTCGGGTTGCCGGAGGAGCCGATAACTGAGAACGCAAAGCGTGATACATGGTGCGTGCCATACGGCATCGACCAGTGGCACAAGCTCTTCACGCCACGCCAGCTCCTGGCGCTGGGGACCTTCGTGAGGTGGACGCGCTCGGCGAGCGATGAACTGGCGCAGCGGTCATACCCATCGGAGTGGATCGAGGCCGTCACAGCGTATCTGGCCATCCAGAACGACAAGGTCGCCGACTACAACTCCATGGTCTGCAGATGGGTTGTCTCAGGGCAGTTGATGGGAAACACGTTCACGCGTTTCGCCTTGCCGGTCACGTGGGACTTCGCAGAGCTTGCGGTCATCAACAACGTGGGCGGCGCCTATGCCGCCCAGCTCGACTGGGTGGCGCGCTTCATCGATCACGCCCTCCTTGTCGGGGCAGGCGCGGAGAGGCCGCTGGCAGCCAATGCTTCGGCCGTCCAGATTGACTCGGGCGAGTATGACGCGGTGGTCACCGACCCGCCGTACTACGACGCCATCGGGTACTCGGTGGTGATGGATTTCTTCCATGTCTGGCTTCGTCGAACACTGCAAGGGTGGTCGCCGCAACTGCATCCACCGTTTCGTGAACCCCTTTCCCCAAAGTGGGACCAGCAAGTGAATGATGGCGAGCTGGTTGATGATGCCGGCCGCCACGGCGGTGACAAGACCAGATCGAAGGCCGTCTACGAGGACGGCATGGCACGGGCGTTTCTGGCGTGCGGAAGCGCACTCAAACCCGACGGCCGGCTCGTCGTCGTATTCGCCAACAAGCAGTCGGCCGCCTGGGAGGCGCTGGTGTCGGCGCTCATCCGGTCCGGTTTCGTGGTGGACGGTAGCTGGCCCATCCAGACCGAGAGGACTACCCGAATGCGCGCGAAGGCATCCTCCGCCCTTGCCTCCTCCGTCTGGCTCGTCTGCAAGAAACGTCCCGCGACGGCTCGCCCGGGCTGGGACAACCAGGTCCTGGCGGAGATGCGGGGCAACATCCGCGAGAAGCTGCGCGAGTTCTGGGACGCGGGGATTCGCGGGCCGGACTTCGTCTGGGCGGCTACCGGTCCCGCACTCGAAGCTTACAGCAAGCACCCCGTGGTCAAGAAGGCCAACGAGCCGGGTAAGACCCTGGAGGTCGGCGAGTTCCTCTCCCACGTCCGCCGGATGGTGGTGGACTTCGTGGTTGGCCGGGTGCTGACCGGCGATGGCGCCGCCGCTGATGGCGCTGCCGCCGACCGCATGGATGGCCCAACCGCCTATTACCTGCTCCACCGCCATGACTTCGGCCTGAAAGAGGCGCCTGCTGGCGCGTGCATCCTATACGCCACCGCCTGCGGCCTGTCCGATCACGGGCTGGAGCGCACCTGGGACATTCTCGTGCGCACCGGCGGCAGCGGGGGAAACCAGGGCGAAGAAGATGAAGGCGAAGGAGCGGAAGCCGACCCCGACGCCGAGGATGAACCCGAGGGCGACGCCGGCTCGGGCAGCAAGGTGAGACTCAAGACCTGGGCTCAGCGCAAGCAGAAGAGCATGGGCTACGAGGCCCCCGGTGGCCAGCCGGTGCCCCTCATCGACCGCATTCATCGCCTGATGCACCTCTGGCGGGCAGGTGACGTGTCGAAGGTGGATGAATATTTGGATGAACACGCCCTGCGCCGCCAGGAGCTGTTCAAGCGGCTGCTGCAGTCGCTGATCGAGCTGTCGCCCAGGGGCAGTGACGAACGAACGCTGCTCGAGTCGATGAGCAACCATGTGCAAGCTGTGCAGGGGACAAGGACAAGTATCCAGGTAGCCTTCAGCGACCAGGACTCGGGAGCTTCTGGCCACGAAGGGAGATGAGCGCATGAAGCGAGGCTGGCCGGCGGGTGGACGTTTGCAGAAATCCTGGAAAGTGCCGTTTCAAAGGAAGGGAGGCCGACCATGAATTGGCAGGACCGGATTGTCGTCGACCCGGAGATCCTCGTCGGGAAGCCGGTCATCAGGGGGACGCGGCTGGCGGTGGAGTTCCTCGTTGAACTCTTGGCGCAGGGGTGGACGGAGGAACAGATTCTCGATAGCTACCCAGGCATTGCGCGCGAGGATATCCTGGCCTGTCTGCACTATGCAAGTGAGATGTTGAAGTCGGAAAGAGTCTATCCGCTGACCGTGTAAATCATGAGAATCGTGGCGAATGAGAATTTGCCTGGACCTGCGGTCACGGCCCTGCGGAAGTGTGGCCATGATGTGTTTTGGGCTCGTACCGACTACCCGGGTGCGTCAGACGACGAGATTCTTCGTCTTGCTCAGGCTGAAGGCCGGCTGGTAGTCACGTGCGACAAGGACTTTGGGACGCTCGCGTTTCGGTGGGGCCTGCCGGCAAGCTGCGGCGTGATTCTGCTTCGCCTATCCATGTCGAGCCCGGAGGCAATCGCCACGCACGTTGTGCGCGTTCTGGAGAGTCGAACAGATTGGACGGGCTCCTTTACGGTAGTCGAAGAGGGCCGGACTCGCACTCGGCTCCTGCCATCAAGAGGTAAAGGAAGATACTGACATGGCGAAACTGCCCTGGAAGCCCTGGCATCAGGTCGTGGCGCTGCGCGATGAACTGCGCACCGGGGAACTCCCGCTGCACATGTTCGCCGCCGACCTGTATGAGGTCATCATGCGTAGCGGCAAGCGGCCGATTTACGAGGACCCGGCGAAGTTCTTCGCCCTCACCCTACCGACCTATAACCTGCGCCGGCTGGTGCGCGACGTGGTGCTCCGCCTGGCGGGGAAGAACGACAAGGCGGTTCGCCAGCTCGAGCTGACTTACGGCGGGGGCAAGACCCATACCCTGATCGCCCTCGCCCATCTGGTGACCGACCCGGACAGCCTTCCGCAACTGCCTGCCGTGGCGGAGTTCGTCCAGGCCATCGGACAGGCCCCGCCCAGGGCGCGCGTGGCCGGATTGTGCTTCGACAAGCTGGACGTCGAGAAGGGCATGAAAGAAGTGCGAGCGCCGGACGGGCAAGTCCGCACCCTCAAACATCCCTGGAGCGTGCTGGCCTACCAGATCGCCGGCGACGAGGGGCTCATGCTCCTGCACGCCGACGGCCAGGCGGAGGAGCGGGAAAGCGCGCCGGCCGAGAACTTGCTGACGGCCTTGCTGGAACTCCCGGCTCGCGAGGGCTTGAGCGTCCTCATCCTGATCGACGAGGTACTGATGTATGCCCGCGAGAAGGCGGCCGCCGACCCCCGGTGGCAAGACCGGCTGGTCAACTTCTTCCAGTACCTGACCCAGTCCGCCACCAAGGTGGACCGTTGCTGCATAGTCGCCTCGCTGCTGGCGAGCGAGCCGGCGAAGAGCGACGCCTTCGGGCGGAGGCTCCAGGGTGACCTGTACGACATCTTCCAGCGGCAACGGGAAGAAGCGGTGGAGCCCGTCGTCAAGGAGGACGTGGCCGAACTCTTGCGGCGGCGCTTCTTCACGCCCGAATCCATCAAGGACCACGCTGCCTTCCGGCCGCACGTCCAGGCGGCGCTGGCGGGGGTGTTCGACCTCGACGAGCAAACCCGGAAGCAGGGAGCGGAGGCGGAGGACCGGTACCTCAGGAGCTACCCCTTCCACCCGGACCTGACGGAAGTCTTCTACACAAAATGGACCCAGCTCAACCGCTTCCAGAAAGCCCGTGGCATCCTGCGTACCTTCGCCCTGGCCCTTCGCGAGGCCGAGAAATGGGATACGGCGCCGCTGGTGGGGCCCGGGATCCTGCTGAACGCGCCCGGGCGAGAGGACCTGTCTGAAGCCATGCGGGAACTCGTCATCGTGGCCGATACCGAGGAATACGAAGGCCGCAAGCAGGCCTGGACGGGCATAATCGAAAGCGAGCTGGAGAGGGCTCGCGAGATCCAGCGCCACTCGGTGGGACTGCCGTTCCGGGAAGTGGAGCAGGCAGTGGTCGGTACTTTCCTCCATTCTCAGCCCATCGGCCAGAGCGCCCGGTCGCGCGACCTCCTGGTGCTGCTGGGCGCCACCCGTCCCGACCGCATCGAACTGGAGAAGGGGCTCATCCGCTGGTCCCAGGAGAGCTTCTGGCTTGACGACCGGTATACGGCCGGGACGGAAAACCAGTTGCCCGGCGCCTGGCGGCTGGGCAACCGCCCTAATCTCACGCAGATGCACGCGGTGGCGGCGGGACGGGTGTCCGACGACATCGTGCGCGCCCGCCTGCTGGACGAGATCGGCAAGGCGAAGTCGCTGACGGCGGGGGCGTCCGCCGCCGGGGTGCGCGTGCATACCCTGCCCCCGCGCCCGCGGGACATCGAGGACGACGGCCAGTTTCACTACGCCGTGCTGGGACCGGGTGCGGCTTCGGCTTCGGGCAAGCCAAGTGCGGAGGCGGAGCGCTACCTGGATGAGACCACCGGGCCGGACAAGCCCCGGGTATACCGAAATGCGGTGCTCCTGCTCACCCCTTCCCGGGATGGCCTGGACGTCGCCTCCGCCCGGGTCCGCGACTACCTCGCCTGGGAGCAGGTGCGCGCCGACCTGAAGGAGCACGAGAAGGAGCACGAAAAGGGCGGCAACATCGACCCGGTGCGCTGGCAGACGCTGGCCATCAACATCGATCGGGCCAGAGGGCGCGTCCCCGATGCCATCAAACAAGCATATTGCATCGTGGTGACGGTGTCCGACAAGAATGAGGCGCAGGCCTTCAAGATCGGCGTGACCGACGAGCCGCACTTCCGTCTCATCAAGGAAGACCTCCGCTCGCGGGTTCAGGATTCGGCGATCACGGCGGAGGCGCTATTGCCCGACGGCCCGTACAACCTGTGGCGGGCGGGGGAAACGAGCCGCCGCGTGAAAGACCTGGCCGGGGCGTTCGCGCAGCTCCCTCACCTGCCGAAGATGCTCAAGGCCCAGGCGATCCTGGATACGCTGGCGGAGGGCTGCCGGCGGGGCACGTTCGTCCTCCGCCTGACGCGACCCGACGGGTCATCGCGCACGTGGTGGCATATCGCTCCCGATGAGGCTGCCATGAACGACCC
>DBBB01000094.1:7544-8308 GCA_002291985.1 Firmicutes bacterium UBA995 | reverse complement strand
GAAGGCCCGCAAGGTGCCGGGGCCTCCCGTGGCGGTGAAGACGCGCACCCCGCCCATGGCCGCTCCCGCCACCTGGCTCATCACGGCGAACTCGCTCTCCCCCCGGAAATAGTCGGGGATGTAGCCTTCGGCATACAGGTCGCCCACCAGGTGCATGCTCTCGGATTGGGGAGTTATCGGGTAGGCTATGGCCATGGTGATGTTGGACCGCAGGACCGCCTCCTTGACCGCCTCGCTGCCGGTCATGAAGCGTCGCTCGATCTTGGTCGGCTCGAGCACCTCTTCAACGGTTCGCGCCACCTTCTGCTCGATCACTTTCCGTCACCTGCCTTGCACTTCATTTCCCTGACGATCGCGGTCAAGCGCTCGAGGGTTCGCAACCCGGCATCGCGCAAGCTGACCATGGCGTCCTCGTGGCCTACTTCGCCGCACAGGGCTATGGTGTAGCAGTCCGTCCCTCCGCGGATGATCTTCAGGGCCACGTTAGCGTAATGGCAGTGCACCCCGATGAAGACGCACACATCGATGTGGTTATGCCAGATGGTGAGGTTGGGATGGTTGGGGTTGATCTCCACCGCCGGGTTGATCATCGGGTACTTCGGACGGTAGTCGGGCATGGGGATGATCTTGGCCCCGACCTCCTTGGCCAGGATCTGCAGGGCCCGCGCCTTCTCGGCCACCCCTTCTTTCCAGTCCCACAGGATCAGGGGACCGGGGAAGAACACGGGGTTGCGTGCCGAAAGCAGGCGCCGGGCAATCTCTTC
>DBBB01000094.1:0-7156 GCA_002291985.1 Firmicutes bacterium UBA995 | reverse complement strand
GGGAGGCAAACACCAACACAGGCGGCAGCCGGCGGCAGATAACCTTCCGGCCCCACCTTCACCTTGTAGCTATCCACTTGCATCCTCCATTCCTCCAGCGGGAGGTGCCCGATTCAGATGGCCCGTCCCTGGTAAAGTCGATCTGCCCAGTTCAGAGCCGCGTCCGGGTCGCCGCCCAGCACGTTCAGGTGGCCCATCTTGCGACGGGCTGCCGGCGCCCCGCGCTTGCCATACAGGTGCACCTTGACGTTGTCGGGAAAGTGGGGCATTCCGCGCAGGACGGCGGGAACGTGCTCTCCCAGGACATTCACCATGACCACCGGCGTCAGCAGCCGGGTGGACCCGAGGGGAAGCCCCCCGGTCGCCCGGATCAACTGCTCGAACTGGGAAGTGGCGCTCGCATCCCAGCTGTAATGGCCGGAATTGTGCGGTCGCGGCGCAAGTTCGTTCACGACCAGTCCATCGGGGGTCACGAACAACTCGATGGCCATCAGTCCTATCAGGCCCAGCGCATCGGCGATATCCGCGCCGAGCGCCTCCGCTTTCGCCTGCAGCTCCCCGTCGATGCGGGCGGGCACTACCGTGCTGTGCAGTATGTTCTCCCGATGCGAGTTCTCCCCTATCGGATACGTCGCGGTTTGACCAGTTTCCTGCCGCGCGACTATAACGGAAGCTTCGCACAAAAAGAAGACAAACTTTTCAACAATCCATTCCCCGGTTAAGGCCGGCACGGCATCGAGTTCGGCGGCCGCCTCCTCCAGGTCGGCGGATGCGTTCAGAACCATCTGCCCCTTGCCGTCGTATCCGCCGGCACACGTCTTGAGCACGCACGGCAACCCGAGTTCTTGCACGGCGCGGCGGAGTCCGGCGGCATCCCCGACCAGGCGGAAGGGCGCCACGGGAAAGCCGACCTCCGCCAGGGCCGTCTTCTCCCGCCCCCGGTGCTGGGAGATCCGGAGGATGCGGCTGCCCTGGGGCAGCCGAAATTCCTGCTCGAGCACCTCAACAACCCGGTAAGGGATGTTCTCGAACTCGTACACGATGAGGTCGGAGGCCTGCCCCAGGCGGCGGGCAGCGTCAACATCGTCAAAGGGGGCGACGATCTGCTCGCGGGCGATCTGCCCGCAGGGCGAGCCGGGAGCGGGGTCGAGGCAAACCACCTCGTAGCCCATGCGCCTGGCCTCGAGGGCGATCATCCGTCCCAGTTGCCCGCCGCCCAGAATGCCTACGGTACTGCCAGGGAGCACGGGGCTGCCGGGCATCATGCCCACTCCTTCGTTTCCAGGACCTGCCTGGCCGCGGCCTCACGGCGGGCCGCGAGTCGCGCCGCCAGCCGCTCATCGCAGATGCCCAGGATCTGCGCCGCCAGCAGTGCCGCGTTTTTCGCGCCGGCGGCGCCGATCGCGACGGTGGCCACCGGCACTCCGGCCGGCATCTGGACGATCGAAAGCAGCGAGTCCAGTCCCCGCAGATCGGTAGAGGGCACGGGCACACCGATCACGGGGAGGAGGGTGCGCGACGCCACCATCCCCGGCAAGTGGGCCGCTCCGCCGGCGCCGGCGATGATCACCTTGATGCCGCGGGCCGCCGCGCCGCCGGCGAAGGTGAACATCTCCTCGGGCGTCCGGTGGGCTGACACGATGCGCTTCTCAAAAGGGACCGCGAGTTCAGCCAGCACCGAGCAGGCTTCCTTCATGGTCGCCCAGTCCGATGGGCTGCCCATGATCACCGACACGTCAGGCTTGTCGTCCATGGCCATCTCCTCCCGGTCCGTCCCCGATCAGACTCGACGGCCGCCATACTCCGCGGGCGGCTCCCGCCACCTGCCGGCGTCCCCGGTCATCCAGGCTCGCAGCCGCGACCGGGCTTCGCCCACGAGGTACAGCGATCCTGCCACCACCAGGACGTCATCTTCTCCCGCCAGGAGATCCAGGCCGTGTCGCAAGGCTGCCGCCGCAGGCTCGATCGCGTGAGCCTCGCCCCCCGCACGCCTCGCCGCCGCGGCGATCGCCGCAGGGTCGGCGGCCCGCCCGGGATAAGAAGGGCGGGTCGCCACCACCGTCCGCGCCATCGCGGCGAGCGGCTCGATGAGCCCGTCGATGTCCTTGTCGCCCATGGCGCCCAGCACCA
Organism: Firmicutes bacterium UBA995; assembly: GCA_002291985.1. Classification (GTDB taxonomy): domain Bacteria; phylum Bacillota; class Sulfobacillia; order UBA995; family UBA995; genus UBA995. Next base: position 5,026 of record DBBB01000094.1, on the reverse strand, counting down.
TCACCGGCCGGGTACCGGGCAAGACCGTCTCGAGCGTCCGGCGCAGCGCCGCAGCACCCTGAGGGTTGTGGGCCCCGTCCAGGATCACCCAGGGACGGCGCCGGAGCACCTCGAAGCGGCCGGGCCAGCGAGCCCCGGCCAGTCCCCGGCGAATGGCGGCCTCGGGAATGTTACGGCCGCTCCCGCGGAGGCGGTGGATGGCGGTAACGGCGCAGGCCGCGTTGTCAAGTTGATGATCGCCGGCGAGGGCGATCTCCAGGTCGGCATATTCCCCATCAGGGAGGACCAGGTCGAAGGTTTGCGTTTCGAGCGTCGACGCGCGTTTTCGCCAGCAGACGTCGGGGCCGGGCCGGACGCCGGCCGAGGCTACGGTCCACAGGTCAACTCGCCGGCCGGCGGCGGTCCGGCGGATGACTTCCAGGGCCGACGGATCCCGGACTGCCGTCACCGCCACCGAGCCTGACTTGAGGATGCCCGCCTTCTCGGCAGCGATGGCCGGCAGGGTGTCGCCGAGGTACTCCATGTGGTCGAGACCTATGCTGGTTATGACCGCCACCAGTGGGGATGCGATGACATTCGTCGCGTCCAGGCGGCCTCCCAGCCCCACTTCCAGGACGGCCAGATCCACCTCTTGCCGGCGGAAGTGCTCGAAAGCCAGGGCGGTAACGAACTCGAAAAAGGTCGCTTGCCGGTCCTCGGCGGCCAAGCCGCCGGTCAGCCGGCTGAGGCGGCTGACCTGGGCCGCCAGGTCGTCCCGGCCCATGGGCTCGCCGTTGATGGAGATGCGCTCCTCGAACACTTCAATGTGCGGGGAGGTGTAGCGGCCGGTCTTGAACCCGGCACTTTCCAGGATAGAGGCGATGAAGGCGGTCGTGGAGCCCTTGCCGTTGGTCCCGGCCACGTGGATACATCTGAAGAAGTGATGGGGGTTGCCGACTTCCTCGAGGAGCCGGGCAATGCGCTCGAGCCCCAGTTCGCTGCCGCGGCGGGCGATCCGGTACAGGTAATCTATGGCATCCTCGTACGCCCAGTCAGTGATGTCCTCGTCGCCTGGTCTTCGCACGTTCATCCTACTTCCAGGCTGATGTCGAGCAACGGCGGGCGGGCGGTCAAAAGACCGAGGGAGATGAAGTCCACGCCCGTCGCCGCGATCGCCGCCAGATCCTCCAGCCGGATCCCCCCGGAGGCTTCCACGCTAGCCCGGCCCGCGATGCGCCGCATGGCCTCGGCCATCGCTGCCTGTTCCATGTTGTCCAGCATGATGAGGTCAACACCGGCCGCGGCCGCCTCTTCCGCCTGGTCGGGGCTTTCCACTTCTATCTCCACCTTCACTGCCGGACCCAGGCGGGCCCGAGCCAGGCCGACGGCCGTGGTCACGCTCCCCGCCACTCGCAGATGATTGTCCTTGATCAGCACCATCGAGCCCAGATCGAAGCGGTGGTTGAGCCCCCCGCCCATCCTCACGGCATATCGCTCGAGCAACCGGAGGGTCGGCGTGGTCTTGCGCGTGTCAATGATACGGGCGCGATGACCGGCGGTCGCCCGCACCGCCTGGTGAGTGACGGTGGCAATGCCCGACAGACGCTGCAGGAAGTTCAAGGCCACCCGTTCGCCCTTGAGGATGCCGGCGATCGGCCCCTGGATCCGCGCCAGCCGCGACCCGGGCGCCGCGCATTCACCCTCGCCGGCAAGGGGGACGAGCCGGATACGGGGGTCAACCCGCCGGAACACGCAAGCCGCAACGGGCAGGCCGGCCACGATGCCCCCGCTCCGGCAGATCAGCGAGGCCTCGCCCTCGAGGGTTGGAGGTACCAGGGCAGAGGTAGTCACATCGCCCGCCCCCAGGTCCTCGCGCAAGGCCCGATCGACCAGGTCTTCGAAGAGGATCGGCTCCAGAGTCATGTCAGCTCCACCATCCGCTCCATCGCCCGGCGGGCTCGAGCGGCGACGCCTGGCGGCACCTGCACTCGCGGCTCGAGGTCGCGCAAGCAGGCGATGATCCGATCGCGCGTGGTGTACTTCATGGTGTGGCACCATAGCGACGGTGACAGGAGATAGAAGCGCTTCCCCGGGTTCTCCCCGGTGAGGCGGTGAAGGAGACCGGCTTCGGTCCCGACGATGAACTCGGTTTCGGGCCGCTCGCGGGCCATGCGGACCATTCCTCCGGTTCCCAGCACCAGGTCGGCGCACGCCGAGATTTCCGGGCGGACCTCGGGATGGACCATCAGGACCGCCCGGGGGTGAAGCCGGCGGGCCGTACGGACGTCATCAACCCGCACTTCGTGGTGCGCGCGGCAGTGTCCATCCCAGGTGACGACCCTTCGGCCACTCCGAGTAGCCAGGTAACGGCCCAGATTGCCGTCGGGCACGAAGATGACCTCCCCATTCGGGATGGCGTCGAGCACCCGTTGGGCGTTGGACGAGGTGACGGTGACGTCGCTCTCGGCCTTGACGGCGGCAGAGGTGTTGATGTAGGAGAGCACCGCCGCTCCAGGGTGCATGGTCCGGAGCGCGCGCACGTCCTCCGGGGTGATCATGTCCGCAAGCGAGCAACGCGCCCGCAGATCCGGCAATAACACCAGCTTGTCCGGGGCCAGCAGCGCGGCCGCTTCCGCCATGAAGTCGACGCCGCAGAATACGATCACCCTGGCGTCGGCCCGAGCTGCCAGGAGACTGAGTTCCAGCGAGTCGCCGACATGGTCCGCCAGGTCCTGAATTGCGGGGGGTTGATAGTTGTGGGCGAGGATGATTGCCTGTCGCCGCCGCTTTAGCTCCTGAAGCTCCTCCAAGAAAGGTCCTCCATGCTACCACCCCATAGCAGGGGCGGGTTCGGAACCCGCCCCTACGGGACTGCTGGGGGCCTGTTTCCAGCGGGGCCGCCCATCGCCCGCTCCCCGCGGCGTTCGCTCCGCGTCAGGTCATTCGCGGCCTGGGCGGCTTGTCCTCCTCCGGTTCCGGTTTCTCGCCGATCACCGTCTCGGTGGTCAGCATGAGCCCGGCTATGCTGCCGGCATTCTCGACGGCGCAGCGGGCGACCTTGGCCGGGTCGATGATCCCCGCCTTCACCATGTCGACGTAGTCGAGCGCCAGGGCGTCGAATCCCATGCCCTTTTCCATCTGCTTGACCCGCTCCACCACCACCGACCCCTCGAAGCCCGCGTTGTTGGCGATCTGCCGCATGGGCTCCTCGAGGGCTCGCCGGACGATGCGGATCCCGATGGCTTCGTCGCCGGTCGCGGGCGCCTCCACCGCCGCAAGCGCCCTGGCCGCTTGCAGGTAGACAACGCCGCCGCCGGGCACGATGCCTTCCTCGACCGCCGCCCGGGTCGCGGAAAGCGCGTCCTCGAACCTCGCCTTGCGTTCCTTGAGTTCTACTTCCGTTGCCGCCCCGACCTTGATGACGGCGACGCCCCCCGAGAGCTTGGCCAATCTCTCTTGCAGCTTCTCGCGGTCCCAGTCCGAATCGGTGTCCTCTATCTGCTTCCTGATGATCTCCACGCGCCGCTTGATATCCTGGGCAATTCCCCGGCCCTCGACGATGGTGGTCTCTTCCTTCTTGATGACGACCTGCCGCGCGCGCCCCAGCATGTCCTCGCGCACGTTCTCCCACTTGATGCCGAGGTCCTGGGAGACGAGCGTCCCGCCGGTGAGGGTCGCCATGTCCTCCAGCATCGCCTTGCGGCGATCGCCGAACCCGGGCGCCTTCACCGCCGCCGTCTGGATGATGCCGCGCAGTTTGTTGACGACCAGGACGGCCAGCGCCTCGCCATCCACGTCCTCGGCGACGACGACCAGGGGGCGACCGGCCCTGATCACCTTCTCGAGGATGGGGACAATGTCGGCCGCGCTGCTGAGTTTGCGATCGGTGAACAGGAGGTAGGGCTCATCGAATATCGCTTCCATCTTCTCGGCATCGGTCACCATGTAGGGTGACAGGTAACCGCGGTCGAACTGCATCCCCTCCACGACCTCGAGCGAGGTGGCCGTGGTCTTGGCTTCCTCTATGGTGATGACGCCCTCGCGACCGACTTTCTCCATGGCATCGGCGATGAGTTCTCCGACCGCCCGGTCGTTGGCGGCGATGGAAGCCACTCGAGCCGTGTCTTCCCGGGTCTCGACGGGGCGGCTGAAGGAGCGGATCTCCTCCACCGAGCGACTGACCGCGACCTCTATCCCCCGCTTGATGAACATGGGGTTGCCGCCCGCAGCGACGTTCCGGAGGCCTTCCCTGAGCATCGCCTGGGCCAGCACGGTAGCGGTGGTGGTGCCGTCGCCCGCGTCATCCTGGGTCTTGGTCGCAACCTCTTTGAGCATCTGGGCGCCGGCATTCTCGAACGGATCGGGGAGTTCGATGTCCCGGGCGATGGTCACGCCATCACTGGTGATGTTAGGCGCGCCCCACTTCTTGTCCAGCACCACCGTCCGGCCCCGGGGCCCAAGGGTGACGCGGACCACATCGGCCAGGGAGTTGGCGCCCCGCTCCAGGGCCTGCCGGGCACTCTCGCTGAAAATCAGCATTTTGGCCATGCCGTGGCCTCCTCTCGATACGGGCTCAGGTAAAGCTGCCGCTTGCCATGCGGCTCAAGGGAAGACGGCCAGCACATCACTTTCACGCAAGATGAGGTACTCTTTCCCCTCGATCTTGACCTCCGTGCCGGCATAGCGGGAATAAGCCACGACGTCCCCCGGCTTGACCTCCATCGGGATTCGTTTGCCCTCTTCATCGTATCTGCCCGACCCCACGGCCACAATCTTGCCCTTCTGCGGCTTTTCCTTGGCCGTGTCCGGCAGCACGATCCCGCCCCTGGTCTTTTCCTCTTGCTCGAGGGGTTCCACGACCACCCGATCCTCGAGGGGCTTGAGCTTCAGCGCCATGAACAACCGCCTCCTGTAGAGCTGGTAATCTCTTAGCACTCAATGGGGATGAGTGCTAATCCCATCATAAAGGGCAACGCTCGGCGCCGTCAACCCCCGAAGGCGAGTTGCCGTGGGCGAGCTGCATGGAGGGCGTGTACGATCTTCGTAG
>DBBB01000108.1:511-5191 GCA_002291985.1 Firmicutes bacterium UBA995 | reverse complement strand
TTCGGCGGCGGCGCAGGCTGGAGGATGACCGCGGGTCGGCCCTCCTGATGGCGTTGCTGGTGGCCGTGGTCGGGGTCATCTCCCTGGGGGCGGCGGGGGCGCTGGCCGGGGCGGGTGCCCGCGAGGCCGACCGGGTACGCGATGAGGGCTCGGCCCTTTACGTCGCCGAGTCGGGAGTCAACGACGGGCTCTATCGCCTGAGGTTCCAGCTGCATCTGCTGACTTTCCGGCAGTATCCGCAGGATCCGCCCTCTATCAGCGGCGGCCCCGACCGTGTGGGCCCGGGCGGCAGCTATGAACTGTGGATCTGGCCAGATGCCGGCGACCCGTCCACCAAACACATGGTGGCCGTCGGTACCATGGGCAACGTGCGGCGAATGGTGCGGGTACGGGCAGTAGTCGCGGAGCCGACCCCCTTCTCTCCGGAGGTGGGCGGGCCGGAGCTTACACTCCCGGAACAGGCGGCCGTGCCCGTGGTTTCCGCTCCCCCGCGCCCTCCAGGCCTTTCATGCAGCGGCTTTTTGCGCCTGAGCGGGCGCGATGTGCTGACGCTGGGCCATCCCGACGGGGTCACCCCCATGTACTATTGTTACACGGGGATTCAGATTTCCGGGAAAGCGAAGATCATCGTCCAAGGACCGGTCCACATATGGGTACTGGGCACCATCCAGATTTCGGGAAACACCGACATCATCATCCAGGCGCCCACGAACATGTGGGTGATGGGTAACATCCAGATCTCCGGAACCGCGGACATCAACAAGGGCGGAGACCCGACCGAGTTCCTGATCTGGGTACCGGGGACGACGGAGATAAGCATCAACATGTCGGGCACATGCAAGCTGGTCGGAGGGATCTGGGCCCCGTACTCCACCCTCCGCATCAGCGGCACCGCCGACCTGATCGGGGCGGTAGTGGTGGAAGACATCATCATATCCGGTCAGGGCACGATCGAGGACGTCTTTCACTATGTGGGCGGGATGGGCGACATCCCCTGGCCGGTCGCCACCCCCGTCGACCGCAAGGCGCTCGACTATCAATGAAGCGGGGGCTTGTCGGCGAACGGGGGTTCACGCTCACCGAACTGATGGTTGCCGTGCTGATCCTGGGCGTGGCCCTGGTGGCGGTGGTATACGGCATGAACGCCACGCTGGCGGGGATTCGCCTCGGCGAGGACGCCGCCGAAGCGACCAATCTCTTGCGCCGGGCGGCGGAAGAGACCAGACTGGAGCCATTTGACACTATCCTCAATCACGTGTGGGCCGATTACCGGATGAGCGGTTTCGACGTCGAGCGTACCGTGCAGGTGCTGGAGAGCAACCCCCAGCCGCCGAACCAGCGAGAACTCATTCAGGTAGTGCTGCGCGCCTGGCGCCTGCCCCGGGCCGAGCACCCAGTGCCGGTAGCCACCTGGACCTTCCTGCTATACCGGGGGGGCATCTGACGTGGCGGGCGACCGGCGCGGGTTCTCCACCCTGGAATTGCTGATCGCGGGCGGACTGCTGACGCTGGTGCTGGGCGGGGTGATGGTGCTGTTCGCCGCCCAGGGCCGCCTCGAATGGATCGGCCGGGGGCAGTATGACGTCCAGACGGCCGCCCAGCGGGTGATGGACGACATCGTCGAGGGATACGGCCGTACCTGGCAGGACGCCAAGGTCCGGGGGTTGCGCTATGCCGACGCTGTAGCCGTCGCACCCCATGGACTGGCTTTCCGCACGCGCACGCACATCGTCACCTACTATCGCGAGGGCACCCGATTGTTTCGCCTGGTGGAACCGCGGGCGGTCGGCCCGCTCACCGTGAAGAATGCCGGGGGGACCTTGGTGCTGGAAGGGGTCGTCCGTTTCGAGTCGTCATCGTCGTCCGTGCCCATCACCTTGCCCGGTAGCAGCCCGGGCCAGGCCATGACGGTCAGCGTCCTGCTCGGCGTCCAGGCCGGCGCGGAGCAGGAGATCGCGCTCGACACCCGCATTCGCCTGCGCAACTGGACCGCGCCGTAGACCCTCCTCTCCGGCCGTTCGCCGCCTTCACCTGTCGAGGACTTGCCAACTTTCGCGGGAGGAGGCACGCCATCCATGAAAGAACAGCCGTGGCGACCGGCACCGGCCGGAGGTGGAGGTGAAGGGCTTGCGCCGCTCTCTCCCTCGCTGGTCCCTCATCGTAGTCCTGCTGCTGGCAGCACCGGCGGCAGGCGCTTGCGGCCGGGCAGGCCCCTTCGTGCTCATCCAGGTGGATGAGGCCAACAGTCACGGTTTGGAGGCCGCGCCCGCCGAAGACCTCCGCGCGCCCGGCTACCACCTGGATCTGGCCGGGGGTTCGCTGGAGGTGGCCGATCGGGCCATGCTGCCCGGCCCGCGCACCCGGATGCTGATCGCCTATTATGCGCGGGGGCGGGGGGTCACCCTGGTTCAGCAGGTGCGGCGGGCTGACCGCCTTCCCTGGACGCTTCACCTCACCGACCCCTTGCGCCTCGAGGGAGAAGTACGCGACCTCCACGGAACCCTGCTGGGCAGGCGAAATGTGATCGACAACCAGCAGCGGCTCATACCTTTTGACCTTGAGTTCGTCGGCGTCGACGAGGGGGGTGCGGTCAGCATCCGCGCCGGCGACGAACAAATAACATTGCGTCCGGGGGACGGCTGGTTGGTAGCATTCGTCCGGGAGGGGGGTGCCGTCCGCCTCCTGCGCTGGGAAGAAGATTGGGCGGCGGCGCGCGCCGCCTTCGACCGGGGAGAACCGGTGACCCGACTGGAGGTGTTTAACCATGGGTGGTGGGAGCGCCGGCAGGTCCGGGTGGGGCCGCGCTAGCGCGGCGGTCCTCCTCGTATTGCTCCTTTTTCATCCCTTGCAGGCCGCCGCAGGGGCGGTGACGATCCGCGCCCGCGACCCTGGCATCGAGCGCATTCCCGTGATCCTGGTACCGGGCCTCGAAGGACAGTCCGGGCGGACCTGGGGGCAGGCGCCGGGACCAGGCCGGCGCGGTAGTGGGCTGCTACGGGAGCTGGTCGAGCGCAACTACTGGCCGGGCCGGGACGTGTTCCCCTTCGACTACTCGGAAGTTGAAGACCGGGATTTCGTGCGCTTGGCCGCCCGCGAGCTGGCAGGGAAAGTCGAGTGGGTGATCGCGCGCACGGGCGCAGCCGAGGTGGACCTGGTCGGCTACGGTTACGGAGGACTGATTTGCCGTTACTACCTGCGCTTGCCCGGGGCGGGGGGCAGGGTGCGCACCCTGGTGCTGATCGCCACCCCCGCGCGCGGCGCTTTCAGTGCCCACCTCCTGCGAGTGGCCGCCGAACAGGCAAGCCAGGACCGGTGGCCGGCTTTGCCCCGGGGTGCTGCGTCCCCAGGTCCGAGCCTGCCACCCTTCCTGGACGCTTCCGCCTACGTCGCAGAACGTGCCGTCGTCTACGGCGGCCTGTACCACGAATTCCTCGGCGAGGGCGAGGTCCTGATGGGCCCGACGGGCGGGGAGCAGGGCAGGGGGGATGGCGATTCCTTCACCGTCTGGTTTGCGACCCGGCGCCCCCAGCTCTACCAGGCCTGGTTCCTCGATGGGGAGTCTCCGCCGCTGGCCCCACCCGCTTGCCCGAAAACCCCGCCCCGGGAGGGCGAAGCCCTCACCCGCGCCTACTATGAACTCCTGGCTCTCGAGACGGGACGGCATCATTACCTGCGGGCGGCCACCCGGCGCACCGTCACCCTGAAGCCTCCGCCCGAATCCATCCTCACCTCGCCCGACCCGGCGGCCGGCGTGCTGGAGTACCTCCGGACGGCCGCCGCGGACTATTTATACCAGCGTGGGAGGGCTTACCTCGAGCAAAATCGGACCTCACTTGCCTTCCGGGTGCTGAGCCGGATCTTGCCCCTGCCCACGGCAGGGGTGGCAGCCGAGCGGCTGATCCCCGACCGGGTGCGGTTTGTGGCGGGCCGGGATGGCGCGGGCCGACCGATCCAGCACTGGCTGGCGGCCAACTACCTCCTGTGGCGGTGGAACCAGGCGGCGTCCCATCCTCCCGGGGACATACGCCAGGTGATCATCGCCGGGCGCACCCTGAACCTCGCCGGCGGGCTGTGGCAAGGAGTCACCGACAACGACCTGGTTGTGGAGGTCGAGTCGACGCTCGTGCCCCTGGGCAAGGACGACCACCTGCTGGTCATTCCCGGACTGTGGAGGGGCACTCACCTGGCCCTCCTCCATGACTCCCGGTTGCACCAGGCGGTGGCCGACGCCTTGACCCTGCCCTACCGGGCTTCCCACTGGCAGGAGTTGCCGTCGCGGCCCGCGGGATGGCAGCGGCGAATCCGATCCCGGGCGGACGCCTGGCGTCCCACCTATCTTCAGGTGACGGCAACGGATGCCCCGGGCGGCCTGCTGGAGGTGACGGTCCGGGCGGATGGGGACTGGGAGGCGGCCCGGGGCGGTCTCACCTGGAAACTATGGGCGCACGCCGTTTGCCCGGACGACCTGGTGCAGAACACGTGGTCGGCGGCCTTCGAGCGGGCGGGGCCGGTGCCCGAGGCACGGCTGGAGTTGCCGGCGCCGGGCCCTCACCGCCTGCTGGTAGGGGTGCGGCTCGTGCCGGTTGTCCCGCCCGGGGCGGGCGGATCACCTCGGGAGAGCGGAAACGGCGTGGCGGCGCCCGCTCGCGACCCCTGGGCGGCCAGCTTGCTGGCGGCGGG
>DBBB01000108.1:0-171 GCA_002291985.1 Firmicutes bacterium UBA995 | reverse complement strand
GGTCGCTCCCTGGCCTTCACCTACGAGGTAAGCTGGCAACCCGGGGCGACATCCCCGGGATTGGTGGCCGGGCCCCCGCCGTCGCCTGCCGAACCCGTGTCCGAACCCGAACCAGATCGCGTCTCCTCTCCTGCCCTGCCCCCGGATGCTTCTCCCGGGAGCCGGGGAGAG
>DBBB01000098.1:4799-5269 GCA_002291985.1 Firmicutes bacterium UBA995 | reverse complement strand
CTCGCTCTGCCGCAGCGCAACAGCCGCGGTCGCCACCAGGCTGCCCCGGGGAGCGTGAACCGCGGGCCGGTCCCCGCCATCGGCGCCGTCCAGTTCCTCGCCCTCCCGGCCGCTCGCCACCAGGCCCACCCGGGTGCCGCGTGCGGACGCTTGCGACACGAGGCAGTTGAAGGTGAGGGTCTTGCCGACACCCCGGGCGGTGCCGACGACCGCCAGGCTCCGGGCGCCATCCCCGGCCGCCGCCCGGTAGAGGTCATCCCCTGCCTGCCTGGCGGCCACGCCGGCCGGCCTCCCTACCCCGGGCCGGTCATACGAACCAGCCCTCGAAGATTGCCCGCAACCGGGGATTCTCCTCCAGGCAAGCCAGGGCGACCCGGTCGTGTCCCCGGGTATAGCCGTTGCCGATGATCATCTGGACATCGCGGCCGATGCCTTCCGCTCCCAGCGCCGCCGCGGTGAAACTGGTCGCC
>DBBB01000098.1:3489-4480 GCA_002291985.1 Firmicutes bacterium UBA995 | reverse complement strand
GAAACTGGTCGCCATGCTGAAGAAGTACACCGTACCCCCGTCGCGGGTGCACATGATGGAGGTCATCTCCGTGCCGGCGACGTTGACGCAGTTGATGGTGACGTCCGCCCCCTGCCCGCCGGCAACTCCCTGGAAGGCGGCCAGCGCCTCGAGCGGCCGGCCCGCATCGGCGGCGAACACGGCGTCGGCCAGACCCAGCGACGCGGCTCGCTCCCCCGATGCGGCCGAATGGGCCATGGCGTATACCTTGCCCGTGACTCCCGCCCGCTTCCTGGCCTCGTGCAGGCATAGCAGGCCCGACTTGCCTCCCGCGCCGATGACCAGCACCCGGTGACCCGGGCGCACCAGGTGGGCGGTCTGGGCGGGGGCGCCCGCCACGTCGAGCACGGCCAGGACGAGCGTTTCCGGTAGATCGGGGGGGATGGGAGCGAAGATGCCCGAGGCGAACAGCACCGCCTTGCCCTCCACCTCCACCTGGTCGCGATCGAGATTGACGCTCTTGATCCGTTCGAGCTTCAGAGGGGTGAGGGACAGCGAGACCAGGGTGGCGATGCGGGTGCCCGGCCGTAAGATAGGGGCGGCCGGGTGTCCGGGCCCGATCTCCTCCACCGTGCCGAGCAGCATGCCTCCCGAGCCCGTGACCGGGTTGTGGAGCTTGCCCCGGCGGCCGACTATGTCCAGGATGGCCTCGGCCATTCGCCCGGGTACGGTCCCGCCGGACCGGGCCACCTCATCTTCCGCCGCCTTTTCCAGTTGCGTGAAGCTGGCCGCGTCCACATTGAGCGTATCCACGCGGATCAGCAGTTCACCGTCGCCGATGATGGGAGTATTGTCGATGCGCCATGCCGGCTGGGGCAAGGACCCCTGGGGCTCAATGCTGCGATGGCTGCCGTAAGGGCACACCTTTCCTGCTCTCGTCAAGTCCACCTACCTCCTCCATCCCGGGACCCTGCCGGGAGACCGCCCGGCGCTCCCCGATGCGACCGGCTGA
>DBBB01000098.1:0-3099 GCA_002291985.1 Firmicutes bacterium UBA995 | reverse complement strand
CGCGGCCCCATCGGCCCCTCCGGGGTGTAGGGCAGCGGGATGTACTGGATGGAAGGACGCCGCCCGGCAGGTTGCGGATAGTAGTCCATCAGGGTGTAGATCTCGGCGGGCAACTCATCGCACACCGGCAGCCCCAGGCGGGTCAGCTCCTCGCAGGTAATGGGGTAGTCGTGGGTCCAGTAGCCCTCGGTCAGGTAGTCGGCCAGCGCTTCGGCCTGTGCTGCCTCCAGCGGGTCGGTGGCGATCTCCAGGACAGTTCGCTTTACCTGGCGCACGGCTTTTTCGGCTATGTCCGCCAGGATCATGGTCTCGTCATCGACGTCCTGAGGGGGCTTGCGGCGGACCGCTTTGAGGATGGAGACTGCCGGGTACTTGCCGATCTGGGGATCGAGGGGACCCATCACCGCGTTGGCATCCATCACGATCTCGTCGGCCGCCAGGGCAATGAGCGTTCCTCCGGACATGGCATAGTGGGGTATGAACACGGTCACCTTGGCGGGGTGGCGGTTCAAGGCGCGCGCGATCTGTTCGGCCGCCAGTACCAGGCCTCCCGGGGTGTGCAGGAGGATGTCTATCGGCATCTCGGGCGGCGTCAACCGGATGGCCCGGAGGACCTGTTCCGAGTCCTCGATGTCGATGTACCGGGACAGGGGCACGCCGAAAAAGGCCAGCGCCTCCTGGCGATGGATCATGCTGATGAAACGCGATCCCCGCTTCCGCTCGAGCCGGCGCATCAACCGCATGCGCTCGGCCTGGAGCATTCGCCTGCCCAGTACGGGCATCAAGGTGAACAGGATCAGGATCAGCCACAGCCACTGGAACACTCTCCTAGCCTCCCTCGCTGGTAGGACGGCGTTCAGGACGGCCCCGGCGCTTCGAGCGATCGCACGGCCTTTTCCCCCGCCTGCGATCCGTTTCACCGCCGGGGCCGTCTATCCCTTGCGCCTCGTGCGACCGCCCAAAATCGGGCAGGGGTTGCCGGCGGCCGGGCGGGAAGGGGGCAGAAGGGAAGCTCGGCGTCGCCGGGGAATCCCGTGAGGGACTGACCGGTTCAGCTGAGCGAGGGCTTGCCCGGAGGTGTCGCCCATGGGGGAAGCGACCGTACCCTGCCACCCGCGGATACTGGCCCTGGCCGGTAGCCCGCGCCGGCATGGCAACACGGAGATCCTACTGGATGAAGCGATGGCTACGGCACCAGCGACAGCGACCGACAAGATCGTGCTGGCGGATCTCGAGATTCGAGGCTGCCGCGCTTGCGACGCTTGCCGGCACGGCCCATGCCCCCTGGGCGACGATATGCAGGCGCTATATCCCAAGCTCGAGACGGCCGAGGTCCTGCTGGTGGCATCTCCCGTGTTTTTCCTGGGCCTCAGTTCACAACTCAAGGCCGTGATCGACCGCTGCCAGCTCTTCTGGAACAAAAAGCAGCAGGCGCCGGCGGCCGCGCCGGCCCGTCCCCTCCGCCGGGGCGCCTTCATCGCCGTGGGGGCCACCCGGGGAGACCGGCTGTTCCTGGGTTGCCGGCAGACCATGCGGATCTGGTTCGATACCCTGGATGTGGAGTACCGGGAAGAACTGCTGGTTCGAGGGGTCGACGCCCGGGGGGCCATCCGCCGCCATGCCGACATCCTGCAGCAAGCGCGCGAACTCGGGCAAACCGTAATCCGCAGCCGCTGAGACGGGAAGCCACGCTGCTACTTCTACCGTAGTGCCGCTAGCGCTCGCCCCCGGCCGGCCCGGCGCCACCGGCGATGACCTCCGCCTGGTACCCTTTCCTACTTGCCCTGATCGGGGCCGTGCCGGGCGCGTTCACCGCCGATATACCGGGGGCGCGTCCGGGCCATGGTCAGATGGGCTTGACCGATGCATCCGATGTCGCCGCGCACGGGCACCGCTACCCGGCGCAGATGCATGCCGATGAAAGTGTCGCCCATGTCCATGCCGGCGTGGGCGGCGATGGTCTCAACCACCACCGGATCGCCCATCCGTTCCATGGCCAGGGCGGCCAGCGCCCCTCCCGCCTTCAGCTGGGGCAGCACCCACACGATCTCCAGTCCATAGCGCTCGGCGCAAGCGCGCTCGACGACCAGCGCGCGGTTGAGGTGCTCGCAACACTGGACTGCGAGGAACACGCCGTGCTCCTTGACCACCGGCTCGAGCCCGGCATATACCGCCTCGGCCACCTCGCGGCTGGAAGCGCTGCCGATGCGTTCGCCCCGAATCTCGCTGGTGCTGCAGCCCACGACCAGGATCTCACCCGGCCTCAGCCGGGCTGCCGCCAGCAGTTGCCGCGCCGCCTGCCCGGTATCCTGCCGGATGGCACCGAGGGCCATCCCCTCCCGACTACCGCTCATCGGCCCGTCATCCCGCAGATTCCCCCTGAATGTCTGGCACACGTTCCCCTGCGCTCATGCCGTAAAGGTGATCCTCGCCAGGGACAACACCGGCGTCGGCGCACTGGCCGAGGCCGGAGGTCAGGGAGTGCGCTTCCACATGGATGGTCGGAATCCTCCCCGGTCCAATCGCGAGAGCGGAAGGCGCGCGCTGACGCCGATGAAAGGGCGACATCGCTCAGAGTTCGCGGATGGTGACCAGCTTGCCCGCCCGGCGCAGTTTGTCGGCCAAGGCGGCGACGACCGCATCGCGGCTCAGCATGCCCGCCGGCTTCAGGGTGATGAGGTGAGCGGGGTTCTTGGCCTGGCCCACGTGAAAGTGCACCTCGTCGGCGTGCGCGAACAGCTCGAGCAGCCGTTCGGCGCCGAATCCCGCCTCGCCCGCCAACTCGGGCTGGTCGTACACATTGTTGGCCCGGTTGAGCGTGAGGGTGCCCTCGCAGGCCAGGTCGATCCCCTCGATCTGGTAGTGAGCAGGCGCCCCGGGGCGGCCTGGGTGGACCTCGGGCTGAACCCCCAGGTGCTTGGCCACGAGCATGGACGTGGTGCCCCCGCACACTACCCTCGTCCCCTCGGCCGCCAAAAACTCCGCAATCACGCGCGCCGTGTCCTCGCGCCGAGCAGGAGGGCCGGTCAGCACCTGTAGCACCCGGGGCCGGCGCAGCAAGAGCAACATGGCGGTAAGATCGTCGGCCGGACGGTCCTG
>DBBB01000014.1 GCA_002291985.1 Firmicutes bacterium UBA995 | reverse complement strand
CGACTGCCGGCCCAGGCTGCACACGATCACCGTGTCGCGGCCCGGGTCCATTTGTTTTGAGAGAGCCTCGACCTCCGCCGCCGGGAGGTTGCGAGATCCGGGAATCGCCCCTAGCGCGGCCACTTCCCAGGGCTGCCGGAGATCGATCACGGCCAGCTCTCCCCGGTCCAGACGATCTCGCACCTCGGCGGGAGACAACTCGCGAGGAGAGACGACGACCGTGGGCTCGCCGGGCACGGTCATCCCTCCGCAGAAGGCCTCGTAATCGATGAGGGTGGTGAGCGTGGGGGCATCGCCGCACACCGCACACCCCGGATGGCGCGGCCAGTCGATCACCCGGTACTCGCCGGCCAGTCCATCATACAGCAGGAGGCGCGATGACAGGGGCTTGCCGATGCCCAGCAGCAGCTTGATGGCTTCCATGGCCTGTAAGGTGCCCATGTGTCCTGGCAGTGCCCCCATCACCCCTGCCTCGGCGCAGGTGGGAACGGCGCCGGGTGGCGGCGGCTGAGGGAACAGGCAACGGTAACAACCGCGCCCGGGCAAGAACACCGACGCTTGACCATCAAACCGGAGGACGGCTGCATCTACGAGCGGTTTGCCCAGCATCACGCACGCGTCGTTCAGGAGGTACCGGGTAGGGAAGTTGTCGCAACCGTTGACTACCAGGTCATAGTCGCCCACGATGGGCAGAGTGTTGGCCGCCTTGAGGTAGAGGGGGTGTTCGATGACGGTCACCTCCGGGTTCAGTTGCTGGAGGTGGTCACGGGCCGATCGGGTCTTGGGCCGTCCCACGTCGCGGTCAAAGTGCAGGATCTGCCGCTGGAGGTTCGACCGCTCTACCCGATCGCCATCGACGATGCCGATGGCGCCTACCCCCGCCGCCACCAGGTAGATGGCAGCGGGACTGCCAAGACCACCGGCGCCCACGATCAGCACCCGGGCGTCGATCAGGCGCCGCTGGCCGGCCGGGCCCACTTCGGGAAGGGCGAGGTGCCGGCTGTAGCGTTCCACCTGGTCCGGGTTGAGCAAGGTGTCGCCGACCGTCATCCCGTGTTCCCCCTGTCACGCCAAACAAAAAATAGCGGCTTTCCTGTGACCCACGATAACAGCCCGGGGCGATCAGATCAAGGGTCGGCGGCGGTCGGCGGCGGCCGTGTGTGGACGGACAGCGATATTGTCATGCTGTAAGCGGACGGCGATATGAAATATTGAGCATAACGGCCGTTGACTTGGGAAGATCCTCCGGGTAGAATGTCGTCGGAGCATCGACGCGCGAGCCCCGGGACGTTCCGAGTCAAAGCCCCTACCGCACCATCATCTGTCTGCCAGGGTGATGCCATGGGGCGCGACCGACAGGGTGCCGCTGGAAACGGCGGTGCCTCCCGTGCTCGGAAAGGAAGTCCGATTCAAGTGAAGAAGGGGAGGACGAAAATGAAGCTCCGGAAAGTCATGCCTGCGATCGGGATCATCCTGGCCTTCATGATGCTGGCAACCGCCGGCTGTCCGCGCCGGGAGGTCGAGCGAACCGAACTCATCCTGGCCACCACCACCAGCACCGCCGATAGCGGCCTGCTGGACGTGCTCAACCCCGCCTTTGAAGAACGCCATCCTTTCACGGTGAAGACCATCGCCGTCGGTACAGGCGAAGCCTTGCGCTTGGGCGAGCAGAAAGAGGCCGACGTGCTGCTCGTGCATGCCCGCCGGCTCGAGGATCAGTTCATGGCGGCAGGCCATGGCGCCCGTCGCCTGGATGTGATGTACAATGACTTCGTTATCGTGGGGCCTCCCGGCGATCCGGCGGGCATTCGGGGCATGACCGCGCCCGGCCCTGCGCTGGCACGGGTGGCCGAGAGGCAGGCGCTGTTCGCCAGCCGGGGAGACAACTCGGGAACCCATGTGCGGGAGAACTCGCTGTGGCAGGCCGCGGGCGTCACCCCCGCCGGCGCATGGTACATCTCCACCGGGCAGGGCATGGGGGACACCCTGCGGATTTCGAGTGAGAAGCAGGCCTATACACTGACCGACCGCAGCACCTATCTCGCCCAGAAAGACCGGCTGGAACTGGAGATCATGGTGCAGGGGGACCCCGGTCTGCTCAACCCTTACGGGGTGATTGAAGTTCAGGGCGCGAAGAATGTCGAGGGCGCCCAGGCCTTCGCCGACTTCATCACCTCGCCCGAGGGACAGCGGATCATCGCGGAGTTCGGCAAGGATCGATTCGGACAACCCTTGTTCTTCCCCCTGGTACACAGGTAGAACGCATCATGTCCCCTCCCCGGGGCGGACGCGTTCGTCCGCCCCGGGGAGGGGAAGCAAGGAGCGGCGAGCGCATGCTGATCGTCAATTCCCTGCGGGAAGCCTTTCGCTTGCTCCTGGCGGTCGACCGCGAGATCCTTGAGATAGCCTGGCTTTCCCTTCGCGTATCGGGAACGGCCACCGTCATCTCCGTGTTGCTGGGCATGCCGGCGGGCGTGTTCCTGGCGCTGGCGAGATTCCCCGGTAAGGCCTTCATCATCGGCCTGGTCAACACGGGCATGGGGCTTCCCCCCGTGGTCGTCGGGCTGACCGTGTCCCTTCTGTTCTGGCGGGCCGGGCCGATGGGGTTCCTGGGAATCATGTACACGCCGGCGGTCATGGTCCTGGCCCAGGTGCTGATCGCCCTGCCCATCGTCGCCGGGCTTTCCCTCGCGGCCATTCAGCAACTCTCTCCCGGGTTGCGCCTGCAGGCGCTGTCCCTCGGGGCGAGCCGGCTGCAGACGGTCTTTCTGCTGGTACGCGAGGCGAGATTGCCGATGCTGGCGGCGATCATGGCCGGCTTCGGAGGCGTGATCTCGGAAGTGGGCTCGGTAATGATGGTGGGGGGCAACATCAAGGGGCACACCCGGGTACTGACTACGGCCATGGTGCTGGAGACGCGCATGGGCCGTTTTGAGATGGCCCTGGCCCTGGGCATCCTCCTGCTCGCGATGTCCTTCACCGTAAACGCCATCCTTACCAGCGTGCAACAGCGCGGGGCCAGGAGGTGGACGGGCGGTTGATCGAGCTGCGGGGAGTCGTTCATCGGTACGGTGCCCGGACGGTCCTGGACCTGCCGGACCTCGAGATTTCCCGGGGCGATGTACTGGGAGTCCTGGGCCGCAACGGTTCGGGCAAGAGCACGCTACTGCGCCTGCTGGGCCTGCTGGAGAAGCCGGTGCGGGGGCAGGTGTTCTATCATGGTCGCAGCCTTGAAGATGAGCGATCCCGGTGGGCCCAGCGGCGGCGGATGGCCATGGTCTTCCAGGACCCGCTCCTCTTCGCGGGGTCGGTCCGGTCTAACGTGGCCTACGGGCTGAAAGTCAGGGGACGGGGGAGGCAGGAGATACGGTCCCGGTCGGACCACATGCTCGCGGTACTGGAGATCGAGCACCTGGCCGAACGAGACGCGGCCACCCTGTCGGGAGGGGAAGCCCAGCGGGTCAGCCTGGCCCGCGCCCTGGCCACCGATCCGGAAGTGCTGTTCCTCGACGAACCCACCACCAACCTTGACGTTCCCGCCCGGCAGTCCTTTCGCCGCGATCTGATGGGGGCTTTGCGCGCACTCCGCCTTACCGCCGTCTATGTCACGCATGACCCGGCGGAGGCCATTGCCATGTGCAACCGACTGGCAGTCATCGCCGGCGGGCGCATCGTCCAGGATGCCGGGCCCCTTGTGATATGGAACCGGCCGGCCACGGCGGAAGTGGCCCGCCTCGTCGGACTGGAGGCGCCCATCCCCGGCATATTGCTGGGCACGGACGCGGGCCTGGCCCGGGTGCAAGCCGACGGCCGTTCGTTGACCGTCCGTCTGCCCGCGTTTCCCGTAGCGCCCGGCATGGCCGTGCGGCTATGCATCAGGCCCGAGCACGTGCGCATCGCCACCGGCCCGGGGGATACGGCGGCACCCGCTTTCAGCGGGCCGGTGGAACACATCGAACCCCAGGCCAACGGGGTGCGCCTGACCATTCGTTGTGGAGGCATGCTGGCCGCCTGGCTCGATGCTCCCTCGGCCAGGTCGCTGAACCTGCGAGTCGGCGACCTCGTCCATGCCCGGGTCGACCCCGACGACGTTCACGTCTTGCCGGAAGAAGCTGCGCTTGCCCCCTGAAGCCGGCCTTGCCCTGAAGCCCGGATTGCAGGTCCGGCGGGAACCCATCGAGAACCAGCCACGGGGGTGACCGGCAGTGGACGCGGGCGGATCTGGCTTCAAGGACGCAGAGGGACGGGCGCTCATGCTCCGCGGGGTCAATCTCGGCGGCAGCAGCAAGGTCCCTCTTCGGCCCAACGGCGCCACCCACCTTCGCGAAGGATTTTTCGACCATCGGCAATGCTCTTTCGTCGGCCGCCCCTTCCCCCTGGAGGAAGCCGACGAACACCTGGGCAGGCTGCGGGCATGGGGTTTCAACTTCTTGCGCCTGCTGGTGACCTGGGAAGCCATCGAGCATGAGGGGCCGGGCCGCTATGATGAGGCATATCTCGACTACCTGCGCCGCGTAGCGGAGAAGGCCGGTGAGCACGGCTTCTACCTGCTCATTGATCCGCATCAGGATGTATGGAGCCGCTTCACCGGCGGCGACGGCGCTCCCGGCTGGACCCTCGAGGCCGTGGGACTCGACCCCACGCGTTTTGCCGTGACGGGCGCGGCCATCGTGCATGCCACCTACGGCGACCGGCTGCCCGCCATGATCTGGCCCACCAACGGCACCAAGCTGGCAGCGGCTACGATGTTCACGCTGTTTTTTGCCGGGAACGATCTCGCGCCCAGGACGATGGTAGACGGCGAACCGGTCCAGGAATTCCTGCAGCGCCATTACATCGCTTCCATCCAGCAGGTTGCCTCACGCCTGCGCGGCTCAAGACACGTCCTGGGCTACGATACCATGAATGAACCGTTAGCGGGCTACATCGGCTGCACCGACCTGACGGCGCCTCCCGGCCGGCTTACCCTGGGCCCGTGCCCCACGCCACTGCAGGCGATGGCGCTCGGGGACGGCACACCGCAGGCGATCGCTTCATGGCGGCTGGGCAGGCTGGGCTTTCGGAGGGAGGGGACCGTCCGGCTAAACGAGGAACGGCAGCGGGCCTGGCGGGCGGGATCGGAGTGTGTCTGGCGCCAGCATGGCGTATGGGATCTCGACGCCGCAGGAGCGCCGCGGCTTCTGCGCCCGCACCACTTCCGCCGGGTAGAGGGAAGAGAGGTGGAGTTCGGACAGGACTACTACCGCCCGTTCGCCAACCGCTTCGCCGCCGCCATCGAGGCCGTTCATCCCCGTGCCGTCATCTTCCTGGAGACGGAACCGGGAGCGCTTCCGCCCCGGTGGGGCCCCGGCGATGCCGGAAACGTGGCCTTCGCGCCCCACTGGTATGACGTGAGCGTGCTGGTGGCCAGACGATACAGCCCCTTTCTGGCGGTAGATATCCACAGGGGACGGGTGGTCGCCGGACTGCCGGCGAAGATCCGACGGTCCTTTGCAGAGCAGCTTGCCTTCTTCCGGCAGGGGGCCAGAGAACGCCTCGGCGACGTCCCCGTGGTGCTGGGTGAGTTCGGCGTGCCCTTCGATCTCCCGGACAAGCGGGTGTACCGCACGGGAGACCTCCGCGTGCCGGAGCGGGCCCTGGACCGCAGTTTCCAGGCGATCGAGGCCAACCTGCTTGACTCGTCGCTGTGGAACTACACGCCCGACAACACCAACGAGCGCGGCGACCAGTGGAACGGGGAGGACCTGTCGATCTTCAGCCGAGACCAGCAGGCGCACCCCGCCGACCCGTACTCGGGCGGGCGGGGACTTGCGGCGGCAGTCCGTCCCTATCCTCGGGCCACAGCGGGCAAGCCGCAACGCCTGCGCTTTAACCCTGGCAATCGCCGCTTCGAGTTCGCTTTCGTCTCCGACCCCGAAGTGGCCGCGCCCACGGAGATTTTCGTGCCGAACCTGCAGTATCCCGAGGGCTATCGGGTCGAGGTGACCGATGGCGCCTGGGAGTCCGACCGTGACGCCCAGTTGTTGCGGTATTGGCCCGCCGGCGCCCGCCGGGAGCACACCGTGCGCATCGGCCCGCGAGCGGCGTTTTGACCCATGGCCATTGACCGTTGTTCGAAGACCGTGGTATGATCCTGGGCATAGCAGCCAAGGCGAGGATGGGGACTTCCGGCGGCCACGACGGCCCCAGCGAGCCCGCGCCGGTGCAAGGCGGGCGCCGCTCCCCGCCGGGACATCGCCCCGGAGCCGCAAACCGAACGCGCGTCGCGTGCCAGTAGGCTTTGCCGGAAGCCCGCCGTTATTCGGGCAGGGTATCGCCCCACCGGGCCGTACCCGCAAGCGTGGCCGGCCTTTTAGGCCGGCGGTAAGGGTGGTCAGGCGAGTGGACCCTCGTCCCCTGGACGAGGGTCCCTTTATCGGGGAGGTAGCTCCATATGTTCACAAGAGTGCCGGCCAGGATCGACTACCCGGAGATGGAAGAGCGGATACTGGCTTTTTGGCGAGAGCACCGGATATTCGAGCGCAGCGTTGCCGAGCGGGCGGGCTCTGCCCCCTTCGTCTTCTATGAAGGCCCGCCGACCGCCAACGGCCTCCCCCACATCGGCCACATCATCCCCCGCACCCTGAAAGACCTCATCCCCCGGTACCAGACGATGCGGGGACGGCAGGTCGTCCGGAAGGCGGGATGGGACACCCATGGCTTGCCGGTGGAACTGGAAGTGGAGAAGGCGCTTGGCCTCAGTGGCAAGGAAGATATCGAGCGCTTCGGGGTCGAGCGCTTCGTCGAGGAGTGCAAGAAAAGCGTATTCACCTATGAGCGGGAATGGGTGCGGCTGACCGAGCGCATAGGGTTCTGGCTTGACCTCGACAACGCCTATGTCACCTACCACCAGGACTACATGGAGTCGGTGTGGTGGGCGCTGAAGGAGATCCACAAACGAGGTCTATTGTACCAGGGACATCGCATCGTTCCCTACTGCCCGCGCTGCGGTACGGCCGTGTCCAGTCATGAAGTCGCCCAGGGCTACGCCGAGGTCGACGACCCGTCGGTGGTAGTCAGGTTCCCGATCGCGGCGGGAGTGCCGGCGGTCTTTCCCGGGACCTGGCCGCCGGACCGCCCCGCGTCCTTCCTGGTATGGACGACCACCCCCTGGACCTTGCCGAGCAATGCCGGCCTGGCCGTGAGTACGGAGGCAGAGTACGCGCTGGTGGAGGCGGACGGAGAGTACCTGGTGCTGGCCGCCCCCCTGGCCGAGCGGGTATTGCGGCCCGGCTATCGCGTCGTGGCCGTCGCGCGCGGACGCGACCTCGTAGGTACTCGCTACCGGCCGCCGTTTCCTTTCTTCGCGGACGGGGGCGAGGTGGGCGGGAGCGCCTTCACCGTGCTCCCCGGCGACTTCGTCAACCTCGACGAGGGCACGGGCATCGTCCACATGGCGCCCGCCTTCGGCGAAGATGACATGCGGCTCGGCGTCGAGTACGGACTGCCCGTGTTCCAGCCGGTGGACGCCCGCGGCCGCTTTACGGCCGAGGCTGTCCCTTACCAGGGAGACTTCGTAAAGGAAGCCGACCCCCGGATCATCCGCGACC
Source organism: Firmicutes bacterium UBA995 (assembly GCA_002291985.1). GTDB lineage: Bacteria > Bacillota > Sulfobacillia > UBA995 > UBA995 > UBA995. Next base: position 17,707 of record DBBB01000014.1, on the reverse strand, counting down.
TGGCCGGATCGGGCCTACTGTACAGCGAGGGCCTGCACCGGCACACTTACCCTTTTTGCTGGCGGTGCGACAGCCCGCTGCTGTATTACGCCCGCCAGGCATGGTTCATCCGCATGACGGCGGTCCGGGATGAACTGCTGGCCAATAACGAGACGATCAACTGGGTGCCCGAGCACCTCAAGCGAGGCCGTTTCGGCAACTTCCTGGAGAACGTCGTCGACTGGTGCCTCTCCCGGGAGCGTTACTGGGGCACGCCCCTCAATATCTGGCTCTGCCGGCAGGAAGGCTGCCGGGCGGAACAGGCGGTCGGCAGCGTGGACGAACTGGCGCGGATGGCCCGTGTCCCCTTGCCCGAGCCGCTCGACCTCCACCGACCCCACATCGATCGCGTCGAGCTGACCTGCCCCGCGTGCGGGGGGACGATGACCAGGGTACCGGAAGTCATCGACTGCTGGTTCGATGCCGGCTCGATGTTCTTCGCCCAGTGGCACTATCCTTTCAACGGCCGCGAGACCTTCACGCGGCAGTTCCCCGCGGACTACATCTGCGAGGCCATCGACCAGACCCGGGGATGGTTCTACAGCCTCCTGGCCATCTCCACCCTGCTCTTTGGCGAGTCCTGCTATCGCAACGTGCTATGCACGGAGTTCGGCCTGGACGACCAGGGTCAGAAGATGTCCAAACACAAGGGCAACGTGCTCGATCCCTGGACCGTCATCAAGGAGCAGGGGGCCGACGCCCTGCGGTGGTTCCTGTGCGTCTCGAGCCCCCCCTGGTACCCGAAACGGTTCTCTGCCCGGGTCATCGCCGAACACCGGGGCAAGACGATCGACACCTTGTGGAATGTGGTGAGCTTCTTCACCACCTACGCTGAACTTGACGGGTTCGCGCCTGAGAGGAAGGTCGCATCGGCCGAGTTGCCTCCCCTGGACCGCTGGCTGCTTTCCCGCTTGCAGGCAGTGGTGGCGGGAGTCCGGCGAAGCCTCGACCAGTTCGAGATCACCGGCGGAGCGCGGCTGCTGGACGAGTTCGTGGACGACCTTTCCAACTGGTACGTGCGGCGGGGGCGGAAGCGCTACTGGAAGACCGAGGCGGACCACGACAAGCAGTGTGCCTACCAGACGCTGTGGGAGACCCTCACGACGCTGGCCCGCTTGTTCGCTCCTTACCTGCCTTTCCTGGCCGAGGAACTACACCGGTTGCTGGAGCGACCGGCCCGCCCCGACGGTCCCCCCAGCGTCCATCTGCTGGCTTATCCGGAGGTCCAGGCCGACCTGGTGGATGGGGAAGGGGAGGCGGCCATGACCGTGCTCAGGGATTACGTGGCGCTGGGGCGTGCCGCCCGTAACCGGGCGAATATCCGCACCCGCCAGCCGCTGGGCGAACTGGTCCTGCTCGGCCCGGCCCAGGAAGGGGAACAGATCCGCCCCTTGCTCGGCGTGCTCCAGGACGAACTGAACGTGCGTCGGGTTACCTGGAGTGCGAGCCTCGGAGATTACCTCGACGTACAATTGAGGCCCCGCTTCGACCGGCTGGGGCCGCGCCTGGGCTCGATGGTGCTGCGCGTTCCCGCTGCTCTCGGACGCATGGATGCCTCGGCGGTCGCGGCCCAGCTGGAATCCGGGGGGAAAGTAGACCTGGAACTCGGCGACGAGCGGGTGACCCTCGAACCCGGCGATCTCGACATCCTCCGGCAAGAGCGCGCAGGCTACTGCGTGGAGGGGGGGCCCGGCCGCACAGTGGCCCTGAACCTCGAAGTCACGGAAGATCTCCTGCTCGAGGGACTGGCGCGGGAACTGGTCAACCGCATCCAGCGCCTGCGCAAGGAGGCGGGATTCGCCGTGGAGGACCATATAAGCGTCGCTTACCGGGCGGAAGGGGACCTGGAACGGGCGATCGGCGAGCATGGGGAGTACATCCGCCGCGAGGTCCTGGCCTTTGAACTGGCGGAAGGCGATGATCCGGACGCCGAATATCGGCAGGAACTTGAAGTGGACGGCCTTCGGCTCCGGGTGGCGCTGCGCCGCATGCCGCAAGGGTGATTCACGCAGGCCGGCCCGGTATCGCCGGCGCCTGTCGGGCCGCTTCTGGGCCCACGTACGCCTGGGTGATGGGACGACCGGGTGCGTGTTCCGGGACTACGTCCGCAGCGAACTGCAGGGCTGAGGGCGTCTGAACACCGCTTGCCCGCGCTTGTATACCGCCTCGACCAGGTCAGAGCCCAGGAAATAGGGGAGATGGGTGTAGTCGGGGCAACTCCACGCCACGAAGTCCGCGTACTTACCCTCGCGCAGGCTACCGATGGCTGCCCCTTGGCCGACGGCGTGGGCGGCGTTGAGGGTGACGGCTACCAGCGCTTCTGCTGGAGTCAGGTTGAGGCTGACGCAGCCAAGGGTCATCGCCATGCGCAAGTCGATCAGGGGGCAACTTCCGGGGTTGAAATCGGTGGCGAGGGCCACGGGAATTGCCCGGTCGATCAGCCGCCGGGCGGGCGCGGGCGCCACCCGCAGGAAGAAGGACGTGCCCGGCAAAAGCACCGCCACCGTCACACCCGCGGCCAGCGCCTCTACCCCCGCTTCTGACACGCGTAAGAGGTGGTCGCCGCTGATGGCGCCGAGTTCCGCTGCGAGTTCGGCCCCGCCTGACCCCTCCAGTTCATCGGCATGCAGTTTGGCGCCCATGCCGAGTTCCGCCGCTCTTCGCAGGATACGGCGAGCCTGGTCGAGGTCGAAAGCACCCGCATCGCAGAACACATCGCAGAACTCCGCCAATCCTCCGGCGCGAACGGCCGGCAGCACCTCTCCGACCACGAAATCGACGTAGGCCTCGGGGCTGGCGCGGTACTCGGGCGGAACCAGGTGAGCGCCCATGTAAGTCGAAACCACATCGACGGGGTGGGACCGGTCGAGCCGGCGGTTCACCCGGAGTTGCCGGAGTTCGGTGTCCAGATCCAGTCCGTACCCGCTCTTGATCTCCACCGTGGTCACGCCCCGGCGCAGCATCTGGTCCAGCCGGTTCATGCCCAGCTCAAAGAGTTCCTCTTCTGATGCCGCCCGGGTCGCGGCGACGGTGCGCAGGATGCCGCCGCCTGAAGCCATGATCTCCTGGTAGCTCACACCTTGCAACCGGCGGGCGAACTCGTCCGCCCGCCATCCGGCAAACACCGTGTGGGTGTGTGGGTCGATGAGGCCGGGGGTGACCAGCAGGCCGGGCAAGGACCGTACTTCGGCGGCCCCTTCCTCCCAGCCAGGCTCGTAGTCACGCATCGAGCCCGCCCGTCGGATTCGCCCATCTTCCGCCACCAGGAAACCGTCGGCTACCGTTACCAGTTGAGGGATGGGGCCTCGAGCCGGGCCTTCTCCGAACTCGCCCAGCGTCACCAGGCGGCCGATGTGTTTGAACACCCGGCGCATGGGTTTACTGCTCCTCGACCATGGGCAATTTAATGCCTTGTTGCCTGGCTACCTCCTGCGCTTCGGGATAGCCGGCATCGGCGTGACGCATGACTCCCGTGCCCGGGTCGGTGGTCAGCACCCGCTCAAGGCGTCCCATCGCTTCCCGGGTTCCGTCCGCCACTACCACCATGCCTGCGTGCAGCGAGTAACCGATGCCCACGCCCCCGCCATGGTGTACCGATACCCAGGTTGCGCCGGCCGCCGTGTTCAAAAGGGCATTGAGTATGGGCCAGTCGGCGACGGCGTCGCTGCCGTCGCGCATGCCTTCGGTTTCCCGGTAAGGCGAGGCAACCGAACCGGCATCCAGGTGGTCACGGCCGATTACCAGCGGGGCACTGACCTCGCCCTTGCGGACCAGTTCGTTGAAACGGACGCCGAGGAGATCGCGCTCGCCGTAGCCAAGCCAACAGATGCGGGCAGGCAGGCCCTGAAGGGGTATCCTCTGCTGGGCCATGCGAATCCAGCGCGCCAGGCTCTCATCTTCGGGGAAGGTTTCGAGCACCGTCTGGTCGGTACGGTGGATGTCGGCGGGTTCGCCCGACAGGGCCACCCAGCGGAATGGCCCCTTGCCCCTGCAGAACAGGGGGCGGATATAGGCGGGCACGAACCCGGGATAGGAGAAGGCCTCCTTGACGCCCGCCTGCAGGGCGTTTGCCCGGAGGTTGTTGCCGTAGTCGAAAGCTACCGCCCCATCCCGCTGGAAGTCCACAATCGCCTGGCAGTGCATGGCCATGCCGACCATCGCCTGGCGCACGTGTTCCTCGGGGTCCTTTTGGGCCAGTTCCGCCGATTGGGCAACCGAAAGGCCAGGCGGCACATAGCCGCGCAGGGGGTCGTGGGCCGAGGTCTGGTCGGTGACGATGTCGGGGACGAAACCCCGGCGGGCAAACTCCCGGTGGGTCAGGGCGGCGTTGCCAATGAGGGCTATTGACACCGCCTCCCCTCGTTTGCGGGCCAGGTCCGCGCGATGCAGGGCGTCGTCGAGGTCGGCGGTGATCTCGTCGCAGAAACCGTTCTGTACTCTGCGGAGGGCGCGCCGCTCGTCCACCTCGACCACGATGGCCACGCCCTCGTTCATGGTGACGGCCAGGGGCTGGGCGCCCCCCATCCCTCCGAGACCGGCGGTGAGGAGGATCTTGCCCTTCAGCGTCCCGCCGAAATGGCGGCGGGCGACCTCGGCGAGCGTCTCATACGTTCCCTGGATGATGCCCTGGGTGCCGATGTAAATCCACGAGCCCGCGGTCATTTGCCCGTACATCATTAGCCCCCGGTCCTCGAGTTCCCAGAAGTGTTTCCAGGTAGCCCATCGGGGCACCAGCAGCGAATTGGCGATCAACACCCGGGGGGAAAGACGATGGGTGCGAAACACGCCGACCGGCTTGCCCGATTGTACCAGCAGCGTCTCATCGTCCTCGAGTTCCCGGAGCGTGCGCACCAGGGCCGCGTAGCAGTCCCAGTTGCGGGCGGCCTTGCCGGAGCCACCGTATACGATGAGTTCTTCGGGTTTCTCGGCGACGTCCGGGTCCAGGTTATTCATCAACATGCGCATGGCGGCCTCTTGCGGCCAGCCCTTGCAGCTCAGCGTCTTCCCCCGCGGCGCCCGCACCTCTTTGGCGATCACCTGTCCGCCTCCCTCATCGGCCCTCACGGCCGTTCAAGCCTCGAGCCTGCCGGTAACGCCCTCTACGGCGTCGAGCAGGCAGCCGCAACGGACAAGGCCCGCCACGGCTTCGATCTCCGGGCTGAGCAAGCGGTCGGCCTCCCGCCACGCCACCACCCGGCGAATGGCGGCATGGGCAGCGCGCCCGGCCGGTCCTGCCCGAGCCACGCCCCGGAATTCCAGCGCCTGGGCGGCGCACAGCAGCTCGATGGCCACCACCCGTTCCGTATTTGCCAGTACTTCGTTTGCCTTGCGCGCGGCGAAGGCGCCCATGCTCACATGGTCCTCCTGGTTGGCGGAGACGGGGATGGAGTCCACGCCGGCCGGGTGGCACAGCACCTTGTTCTCCGAAACCAGGGCAGCCGCCGTGTAGTGCGCCAGCATGAAGCCGGAATTCAGTCCGCCCTCTTCCACCAGGAAGGCCGGCAAGCCGCTCAACTGGGGGTTGAGCAAGCGCTCGATTCGCCGCTCGGCGATGCTCGACCACTCGGCCAGGACCATGGCCAGGTAGTCCAGGGTCAAGGCCAGCGGTTGACCGTGGAAGTTGCCTCCGGATACCACCAGGCCATCCTCGGGGAAGAGCAGCGGGTTGTCGGTGACGGCATTGATCTCTACTTCCAGCACTTGCCGGACATGGGTCAGCCCATCCTTGCCGGCGCCATGCACCTGGGGGGCACATCGCAGGGAGTAGGGATCTTGCACCCGAACTTCGCCCGGCCGGGCGATGAGTTCGCTGCCCGCCACGAGCCGGCGCAGGTTAGCAGCCGCCCGGCGGTGTCCGGGATGGGGGCGCACGGCCGCGAAGCGATCGGCAAAGCAGGCATCGGTTCCCCGCAAGGCCTCGGTGGTGAGCGCCGCGGCCACGTCCGCGGTCCGGCTGATCCGGTCGGCCCCCAGTATGGCCAGTGCGCCCAGGGCGGTGATGAGCTGGGTGCCGTTGATCAGGGCCAGCCCTTCTTTGGCTTCGAGGGTAAGCGGCTCAAGACCGGCTTGCGCCAGGGCCTGGGCCGCGGGAACGCGGCGCCCGCGGTCCCAAACTTCCCCCTTCCCGATCAGGGGTAGAGCGAGATGGGCGAGGGGCGCCAGATCACCGCTCGCCCCCAGCGAGCCCTGGGCGGGTATGACGGGGTGCAGGTGGTGTTCAAGCAAAGCGAGCAGGGCGTCGATCACTTCCGGGCGCACGCCCGAGTGACCGCCGGCCAGAGAGTTCGCTCGAAGCAGGAGCATCGCCCGGACCGCCGGTTCGGGCAGGGGATCGCCCACCCCGGCGGCGTGGCTCAGGAGGAGGTTGCGTTGAAGCTTCCGTAGCAGGTCCGGGGGTATGCTCACCTCGCTGAAGCTGCCGAAGCCGGTGGTGACCCCGTAAATGACGCGACCCTGGGCGACGAACTGCTCAACCAGGTTGCGGGTGGCCGTTACCCGCTCGCGAGCCCGAGGCGCCAGCCGCGCCCCCTTCTGCCCCAACACGACCTGTTGCAGGTCATCCAGCGTCAGCCCGTGACCGTCCAGTTCCAGCAAGGTGTCGATCGCCGCCCCCCTGGCTTCCCATCTCCAGCCAGTAATTCTCGTCGCACTGGCCGGGCTCCTGCGGCGGATCGGCGACCTCGGCGCCCGAGAGTGTCACCTGACGCCCTGGACGGTCACGGTGTTGGAGGGCACGCTCTCCGGGTAGCCGGTGCGGTAGGCGGTGATGCGGTATTCGAGATGGTAAGGACCACTCAGAGGCAACACCCTCCTATCACGGTACCTGGTAGGTCCGCGCGTGGCGATAATGGTAAACGCCGTCTCGCCCGCCTGGACGTTCCGCCGCCATACCCGGTAGGTGATGGCGCCCGGGGAGGGGCTCGGATCCCAGTCGAGGTCGACATGACGTCCAATGATAGCCGCCGTCAGATTCACCGGGGGTGCAAGCGCCGTCCGGAACAGGAAGTTGCCGGACATGGCCTCGTTGCCCGCCCGATCGACGGATCTGGCCCGGTAGTTATAGACTGTCCCGGACGTGAGCCCGGTGAGGGTCACGCTGTGCGCGGTCACCGGTCCAGGGAACAAGGGAGACAGGAGGCCGTACGCCATCGTGAGCCCGTACTCCACCTGGCTCGAAGACGGCTCGTTCGTCGTCCAGGTCACCGTCGCAGAGGTGGCGCCGAAGTCGCCTGCCGCCACGCCGGATATGACGGGGGGCGCCGTGTCCAGGGTGATCTCCGCCCAGTGGCCGTCGGTTACGTTGCCCGCGCGGTCGCGGAACTGGGCGGTCACCCGTTTCAGGCCATCGCCCGCGCTCAGCGTGTAAGGCGTGGGGCTGGCGAAGTTCGCCCAGTCGCCGAAAGGCAGGGCGCCCTCGGCGAAGCGCATCGACCCCACGCCCGACGGGTCTTCGACCACCATGGCCAGCGTTACGTCCCGGAAGCGGGTAAAGAGGGCCCCACCGTTGACGGTGAAGGACGTGACGATGGGAGGCGTGCGGTCGGTGAACTCGGCCCGCCAGTTGACGGGCAAGGACCAGTTCCCGGGCGGGAGGGACCAGTCGAGGCTGAGCTGAAGCGTCACCCCAAGCTGCCGCCACAGGCCGGTTGTCGCCGGCTGGTCATCAAGCACCGGATGGGGGATGAGCGACAGGGGAGGTGTCCAGGGCGATCCGTCGGCGGAGACCGCGACCGCCACCCCTTCAAGCGGCGGACAACTCGCCAGCAACCGCCAGGGCAGCCCGGCAAGCACCTGCATCCCAAGCGGGCGCTGGTGAACGCCCGGCTCGACAGGCCCAAAGTCGACCGTCGGGGCGACGAGGACCAGCCCGAGTTCGGCGATGGGTGGCAAAAGCTGGCCCGCTCCCGGGCTAGACCCCATGATACCTAACCCGGCGATCAGCAGGAGGACCGCGAGGAACCTCATGCTTCGCCGGTCAGCCCGAGGGGGCACGGGTACCGCCTCCTCTGGGCACGCGGTGGATGGTGATGCCCCGGATGCCGAAGAGCCGCAGTCCAAACACGATCAGGGTCAGGCCCGCCACCAGGTCAAGGGGCAGGATGAGGGTGCGCGAAGCCGCCGTCAGGATGCCCTCGCCACCGTAGTCCACTTCGATCTCCACCCGGGCCATTCCCATGAAAGGCGGATCGTCCCACAAGAACTCCATGACCCGCGCATCGCCTGCCAGGATCACCTCGCCGAGATGACGGAACTCGCGCTGGTGACCGGCTGCCGTAACCCTCACCCGGCCTTCGGGGCGGATGTGGATGGCGCCCAGATTGGCTGCGGGCACGAAGATGCGGAGCGGCCGGCCGGTAGCCAGCGGCGCCACGTGACGGTTACCGATGACTACCGCTCGGAAACGTTCCCGGGTCGTGGACACGAGGCGGGAGACGAAGGGTGCGCCGGCTGCCTGCGGTGTCTGTACCCGGCCGTAAGGCACGAGGGCCGCGAGACGAAGCAGGTCTTCTCCCACTGCCATGTAGAGCACCGACCCTACCCGGGCGCCGAGGCGCAAGGTGGCCTCTCCTTCCGGGGGTGCTGCCTCGAAGAAGACCACCGCGTGATACTCACCGTCGGGGATGTCCGCGGGTACCTCCACCGTGACCGTGACCGTCGTACGCGACTGGGGCGGGGCGACAAAAGCGGCAGGTTCAACTCGAACCCAGCTGCCGCCGGACAGCGGCCCTTCGGGCTCGACATGTAGCACGACGCCGCCGACCCGGCGGAGCAGATCCAAGGCATAGACGCTGACCGACAACTCGGCATCGCCCTGGTTATCGTAGGCGATGGTGAACACTCGAACATCGCCTGCCCGAAGATCAAAAGCCAGACGGGAGGGCGCCACGCCTACCACCGTGGACCCCTCCCCTGTCGCGGTGAGCAAAACCAGTAGGACCACCGCAGTCATCATCCCGGCGGCGCGCCTCAGGTTCACCCTTCATTCAGGGGGCCAGAGTCCATCTTGCGCCCCTCCCCCCAGACGCCGTAATTCCTCGTATGCCGTATGCCCGCAGGTGGGCAGGTTCAGCCGTTCAGAGCCGTTCAGGAGCCAGTCGCGGTGTAGGTGATAGTGGTCGAGTAGCTGCCGGGGACGTCCGTCCATTCGATGGCCAGGCGATAGTCCCAGACGTGCTGGATGTTGCCGCCTCGGGGCTGACCGGCCGCGAGCAACGTTGCGGTGCCGGGCGAAGCGACCATTGGCACGTAAGGAGCCGTCCCCGGACGAGTGCTGAGCCGGGTGATGGGGATGGTCGGTGGCGGCGTTCCCACACCGGTGAAATCGGGCGCGGAGGCCGTCAAGCTCCAGGGAGTGTTGCTGCGTACCGTGGTCGTCAGCGGATCTAGCAATTCTGCCGTAGCGCCCGGCTCAACATTGCCGACCGCGATCGTACCGGTGCTCAGAATGAGCATGATCCGGGGGACGATTGTGAAAGTCACGGCCGTCGTCCCCGTAGCCGAGGGAGCGGCTCCGGCGACCCCGGCAACCGCCTGCATCGCCAGCAAAAGACCCGCCAGCAGGATCCCCATGGCCTTCAATCTCTTGCGCACTGGACGTCCCTTCCTTTCCAAAGGGAGGAATCATAAGCCATTCTGCCAACCTGCGTGCCTGTTAGAAGCCATTGCCCTTCGCACAGGGCGCTTCACCTGGCCCGCGAGGTCAACTTTGAGACAATCATAACCAGGTGATCAGGAAATGTCAAGTAGTGTCGCGGATCTTGTGTGGACGGACAGCAATACTGTCACGTTGTGTCACAGATCCGGTGGGTGGCGGGCGGCACTATCATCTTGTTTGGCAGTCCTGGGGGACATCCATCAGGAAGGTTGCGCCGGCAGGAGAGGGGCCGCTCCCGGGTCGAAATGCCGGTCAGGAGGCTTGACGAGCGATTGTCCATGTCCATTGGTGAATCCAGGGAACTGCATATCACCGGGCTGGCGGCCGGCGGCGAGGGGGTCGGCCGCCACGGGGGGATGGTGGTGTTGGTGCCCGGCGGCGCGCCCGGAGATCGGGTGCGCGTCCGGCTCATCCGCGTGGCTCGAAACTGGGCCAGGGCCGCCTTGCTCGACGTGCTGGAGCCGGGCCGCGACCGGGTCGAAGCGTGCTGTCCCCTGTTCGGCAAGTGTGGAGGCTGTCAGATCCAGCACCTTTCCCCCGCCGCCCAGCTCGCGTTCAAGCGCCAGGTAGTGATCGACGCGCTGGCTCGCATCGGCGGTCTCGGGGATGTTCCGGTAGGCGATTGCCTGCCCTCCCCCGATGACTGGGGCTATCGCAACAAGGCCCAGTTCCCGACGGCTATGGTACGGGCCGGCCCCCACCGACGGCTAGGGGTGGGGATCTATGCCCCGGGCACGCACTCCCTGGTGGAAGTGAGCGATTGCCCCATCCAGCATCCGGTCAACAACCGTCTCCTGCGCGAAACGGTAGCCGTGGCCAACGAACTCGGGGTGACCCCCTATGATGAGGATGCGGGGACGGGCATGTTGCGCCATATACTGACCCGCGTGGGGGTGAGGACGGGCGAAGCCATGCTGGTGCTGGTCACCAGGGAAGGGGAACTGCCCCGGTCGCAGGCGCTCGTCCAGGAACTCGGCCGCCGCGTGCCGGAACTCACCTGTATCGCCCAGAACGTCAACCCCCGTCGCACCAACGTAATTCTCGGCGAACGCACACGGGTGCTGGCGGGAAGGCCGGCGATAAGCGAATTCCTGGGTCGGTTCCGCTTCTCCCTGTCGCCGACCTCCTTCTTCCAGGTGAACACCCCTCAGGCCGAGGCGATGTGCCGATTGGTGGCGGAAAGGGCCGCCCCCGATCCCGGCGACACGGTGCTCGAGCTGTACGCGGGGATCGGGACGATAAGCTTGTTCCTGGCCGAACGGGCGGAGATGGTCGTGGGCGTGGAGTCAAGCCCATCAGCCGTCCAGGATGCCCGCGGGAATGTCAGGAGGAACCGCGTGGAGAACGCCTATTTCCTGGCCGGAGCGGCAGAGCGGGTCCTTCCCGAGTTGGCTCGCTCCGGTCTGCGTCCCGGCGCAGTGGTCCTCGACCCGCCCCGCAAGGGGTGTTCCCCTCAAGTGCTTGAAGCGCTGGCGCATTTGGGTCCCCGGCGGGTGGTATACGTTTCCTGCGACCCCGCCACCCTTGCCCGGGACCTGGCCATCCTCGCCGGTCGTGGCTATCGGACGCACGAGGTGGTCCCCCTGGACATGTTCCCGCAGACCGCCCACGTGGAGGCGGTGGCCACCCTTACGGGCTGCCCATGTCATGCGGGGACCGCCGCCAACAGGAAGGCGACGGTCTGGCCGGGTAATACTCGAAAACGCGGAGGGCGATCAAGGGGGGCGAGCAGGCTACCATGAAGGGCTACGACCGGCTGGGTCCCGAACTGGCCAGGCGCCTTGGTGCCGGCCGGATCCGGGTGAACGAGCCCCTGGCGGCCCACACGTCCTTCGGCATCGGCGGGCCGGCCGATCTCCTGGCCGAACCGGTCACGGCCAAGGAACTCGGCGCGTTGCTCCAGTTCTCCCGGGAGCGATCAATGCCCCATGTAGCCATAGGGATGGGCACCAACCTCCTGGTTCGGGACGGGGGATTCCGGGGTCTGGTGATCAAGATGACGGGGTTCCGGGCGTTGATCGTCTGTCGACCGAGGGAGGGAGGGGACAGGCTGCGGGTCGGCGCCGGGGTGGCGCTTTCCGCCATCGCCGAGCGTGCCGCCGAACTGGGGCTGACCGGCATCGAGTTCGCCGGCGGCATCCCCGGCAGCCTGGGAGGCGCCGTGGTGATGAATGCCGGGGCGTACGGCGGGGAAATCGCCCAGGTGGTCGAGGAGTGCCTGGTGGTGGAGGGCGACGGGTCATCCCGGCGCCTGGCGGGCCCCGCCCTAGGCTTCGCTTACCGGTCGAGTGCCATCGGCGAAGGCCAGATCGTGGTGGAAGCGTTACTCCGGCTGACTCCGGCCTGTCCGGAGGAGATCAGGCGCCGCATGCGCGACTATCGCCTGCAGCGCGAGCGGTCACAACCGCTGGGGGAGAAGAGTGCGGGCAGCGCCTTCCGGCGCCCCCCGGGGCAGTACGCGGGGACGCTGATAGAAGCGGCGGGCATGAAGGGGACGCGCGTGGGCGACGCTGAGGTATCGACGCAACACGCGGGGTTCATCATCAATCGGGGCAGGGCGACCGCCGCCGATGTGCTGGCGCTGATGGAACGGGTATGGCAAGCGGTACAGGAGCGCAGCGGCGTCCAGCTCGAGCCCGAGATTCGCATCATCGGCGATGACGTACCGCCATGACCGCTTCGTTCGCCATCCCGACAGACCTCCGCCGCATCGCCGCCAGTACTGGCTCAGGTATTCGCAGGAATATTCGAGTCGCGGGTCAAAGTCTCATGCTGAAGGCGCCCGCGGAAGCGTCACCATCGGAATGGATGCCGAGGGGGAGGAACGAAGCATGGAGTATATCCGCCTGTTGCTGGGCAGCTATCTCCTGGGGGCGACGCCTTTTGCCTACCTTGTCGCCAGGTTCTTCCGGAAGATCGACATCCGCCGCGTAGGCAGTTGTAATGCCGGCGCCACCAATGTGCTCCGGCAAGTCGGCTTCGTGCCCGCGCTCCTCACGGGGATTGGCGATGTGGGCAAGGGAGCGGTGGCGGTGTGGTGGGCAGGGGCCTACCTTGGGGAAGTTTCCATGGGCTCGTTGCTCGCTCTCATAGCCGCCATGGTCGGGCACAACTGGTCGATCTGGCTGCGCTTCGAAGGGGGAGGGGGCGCCGCGACCTTCTTCGGCGGCATGCTGGCGATCGCCTGGGGGACCTTGCTCTACCTGGTACCCTTGTGGGCCCTGAGCTACCGGATTACCCGTCACAAGTATCTCAGTTCCGTCCTCACCTGCGGGGCTATCCCCGTGGTGCTCGGGACCTACCTCAGCTCGTGGCAGCACTTCTATTTTGGCGTGGCGGCAGGATGTGTGATGGGCTCGAAACAAGTCGCGGCATGGGTACGCGCGGCCTCCCGATCGCCCCATGTGCCGCCCCCGACCGCCCCGACCGTCTCCGGCGCTGCGTGACGGAGCGCGACCGGCCACAGGTCGGGCCCCTGTGGGCGATGGTTCAAAGGCCGTCGAACAAGTCGGCCAGCGGGCCGTCAGCAGGGGGCTGGACAAGCTGGAAGCGGTCCACCGCGGGGAAGGTTGCAGCTACTTGATCTTCCGGTCCAAACAACCACGGGACTTGCTGTACCTGGGTCAAGTGGCACTTCAGGGCCTGCAGTCGCCGAAGCCGATACGCGCCGATGTCCACCACGACGGGCTCGATGCCCGGATGGTCGGCAGGGCTGTACTGCCAGGGTGAGAGGTAATGGAAGATGCGGCGCGGGCGCTCGGACGGCGCCAGCGTCCGCAGGGCGGCGTCGGCAAGCTGGGACACGGCGACATGATCGGGATGGGGGGACAGGCTGCCCCCGGGCCCAAAGGCGATCAGCACCTGGGGGGCGGTCTGCCGAATGACCCGGGCTAACCTCAAGGCGGCTTCCGTCGGGTCAAAGCCCGCGACCCCTCCGTCCGGCAGGTCTAGCAGGAACACGGACTTCACGCCCAGAATCCGGGCAGAGCAGTGGAGTTCCCTTGCCCGGACTCCGCCCAGTTCGCCTTGACTCACAAAGGGCGGGGACCCACGCCGCCGGCCGGCTTCTCCCCGGGTGGCACACGCCAGATAAACGTCCACGCCCCGGTCGGCATAGTAGGCCAGCGTGCCTCCCGGACCGTAGGCCTCGTCATCCGGATGGGCGACGACGGCCAGCAGAGACCGACCCGGGGGCCCCTGCCCTACGTCCGAGGAGGTGGGCTGACTGCTCGCCGCGATTTTGTTTGACCTTGACGGCACCCTGCTCGATCTGGACATGCGCTCTTTCCTTTCCGAGTACTTCCGGGCAATCACCGCCCATGTGGCGGGCGTGGTTGCCCCGGACCGGTTCCTGCAAGCGCTCCTGCTTGGCACCGACGAGATGTTGGCCAACCGCGACTCCGGCCGCACCAACCAGCAGGTGTTCCGGGACGCATTCTTCGCTCGCGTGGGCTCGACCGAGGCGGAACTGCTCCCCATGTTCGAGGACTTCTATCGTGCTCGCTTTCCCGATCTGCGGCCACATGCGCGTGCCTTGCCCGAAGCCCGGATGTTGGTGGTCGCCGTCCAGGAAATGGGGCTCAGGACCGCTGTGGCCACCAATCCCGTCTTTCCCCGCATGGCGATAGAAGAGAGAATTCGCTGGGCGGGCCTGGCCGACCTGCCCTTTGACCTGATCACCTCCTACGAGGTGATGCATGCCTGCAAGCCCCATCGCGAGTACTTCCGGGAAGTCGCTCGCCGGCTCGATTGCCGCATGGAGGACTGCCTCATGGTGGGAAACGATGTGGTGGTCGACCTCGAAGGAGCGCGGGCGGTCGGAATGCAGACCTTCCACGTCGTCCCTTCCCCCGGTCCTTCGCGATGGAGCCCGTCGGGTACGCTCCAGGAATTGCTGGCGTGGATCCTGGCGAGGGGAGGGCCATCAGGAGAGGCCCATGACCACGGCCCCGGTCGTCCTTCCGCGGACGCCATCCAGGTGAAGCTGCATGCCTGCTCCACCCTGGCCCGGCACCTGCCCGATCGTGCAGGAGAGCTTGCCCTCACTCTGCCGTCCGGGGCCAGCGTGCGCGAGGCCCTCACCCGGGCAGGAATGCCGGAAGACGAAGTCTGGCTGGTAGCCGTGAACGGCGCCCGTGCGTTACCGGAACGGCCGCTGGCCGACGGTGACGAAATACTCATATTTGCACCCATTGGAGGAGGCTGAGGCAAGTGACGGAGTCCGGGATGTTACTGGGCCACCTTCAAGCGCGCCTGCCCGTCATTCTGGATGACCTGCGCGTACTGGTAGAGCAGGAATCGCCTTCCCTGGACAAGCGAGCCGTGGACCGCCTGGCCGAGTACCTCGGCAACCGGATGAGCGACCTGGGAGCGCGCGTCGAACTGGTTCCTTCCCGGCACTACGGCAACCACTTGCGCGCCCGGTGGGGTCCGTCCGGCCCCGGCCAGGGGCTACTGCTATGCCATACCGACACCGTCTGGCCGGTGGGGGAGGTGCGCCGGCGATCCTTCCGGGTGAGCGATGGCTGGGCCTGGGGACCCGGCACCCATGACATGAAGGGCGGCATCGCTCAACTCCTGGCGGCCCTTGGGGTCATGCGCGAGCTGGCAATTGACCCGGCGCTGCCGCTTGTTGCCATCTTCAACTCCGAAGAAGAAGTGGGCAGCCCCGAGTCCCGGGAGTTGATCGAGGAGGAAGGACGTCGCAGCCGCTTCTGCCTGGTGCTCGAGCCCCCGACCGGCGAGGGGAACCTGAAGACCTTTCGCAAGGGGGTGGGAGGCTTTCGTCTGCGGGTGACGGGCAGGCCGGCGCACGCCGGCGCCGACCACGCCCAGGGCCTGAGCGCCATTCAGGAACTCGCCCACCAGGTACTCCGCTTGCACGCCCTCACCGACTATGCGGCCGGGGTAACCGTCAACGTGGGGGTCGTCCGAGGAGGCAGTCGGTCTAACGTGGTGGCGGAGGTCGCGGAAGCCGACGTGGACTTTCGAGTTCCGAGCCTTGCCCTGGCGGACGCGGTCCTGGGGCAGATGAAGACCCTCGGCCCCATAACCCCGGGCGTCCAGGTCAGCCTGGAAGGCGGACTGAACCGGCCGCCCATGGAACGGACGCCCGCCATCGTCGCCCTGTATGAACGGGCTGCGGTCCTGGCGGCGGAGATGGGTTTCGCGGTGGGCGAGGGAGGTACGGGAGGAGCGAGCGATGGGAATTTCGTGGCCGCCCTGGGCACCCCGGTGCTGGACGGGCTGGGGGCAATGGGTCACGGGGGACACGCTCTCGACGAGCGAGTCCTGGTGGAACAGCTTCCGTGGCGCTCCGCCTTGCTGGTACGCATCATGCAGACTTTTAGCTAAGCAGCCAGCCTGCAAAAGGCAGGCCAGGGCGGTCGGGAGGTGGGATCGTTGGGCGGTGAGGCAGGCAGTCAGCGAGCGCCGGCGGCGCTCGCAAATCGGGCGGAGTTGAAGGACTGTTCCCCGGTTATCATCATCACCGGCGCTTCATCGGGGATAGGCAAGGCCTGTGCCGAGCATCTGGCCGGGAAAGGGTACCGGGTGTACGGGGGTGCGCGCCGTATCCCTGCCGGCGGCGCGGTCGTCAAGGCGCCGTCCGGGGAGGGCTTTTTCAAGACCTTCCCGCTGGACGTTACCCAATCGGCGTCGGTCAACGAGTTCGTGAGCCGGGTAATCGATGCCGAGGGGGGAATCGGCACGCTGATCCATGCGGCCGGGTATGCCCTGGCGGGCGCGGTGGAAGACATCACCCCCGAGGAAGGGGTAGCGCAGTTCCAGGCCAACTTCTTCGGCGCCCATCGCCTGTACCGGGCGGTACTGCCGGCAATGCGCTGTCAGGGATACGGGCGGATCATCGCCATCGGGTCGCTGGCCGGCCTGTTCCCCCTTCCTTTCCAGTCGATGTACAGCGCCAGCAAGTATGCCCTGGAGGCCCTGACCGAGGCCACCCGGATGGAGGTCGCACCGTTCGGCATCGAGGTCACCATCGTCGACCCAGGCGACATTCGCACCGGGTTCACCGCCGCCCGGAAGTGGGCGGTCGCGGCGCAGGGCGGGTCGGCATACCAGGAGCGGTCCCGGCGAGCCGTGGCCGCCATGGCCCGTTCAGAACAGCAGGCGCCCGGTCCAGGAGTCGTCATCCGGGAGATCGAGCGGCTGCTTCAGATGGGTGGGTCCCCCGTGCGGGTAGTGGTGGGCACCCAGTACAAACTGGTGTGCTTCATCAGCAAATTCCTGCCCGACAGGCTGGTGCACCGGCTCTTGCAGCGTCTATACGCCTGACGTGACGCTGCCCGTGCTTTCATATGGCCAGTACCGCCTGTTCGAGGATGCCGAGACCCCGGTCGAGTTCCGCTTCGCTCGCGGTCAACGGGGGGATGAAACGGATGACGTGTTCCTCCAGACCGCAGCCATATAGCAGCAACCCTTGCTCAAGACAGCGTTGCCGGACCTGCCAGCTCGTGGCGCCACTGGGCGGTCGTTCTCCGCCGGGCTCGACGAACTCCAGGCCGACCATCAGCCCTTCACCCCGGACCTCGCCGATGAATTCCGATCGACTTGCCAGCGCCCGCAGGCGCTGGAGCACCTGCTCGCCCAGTTCCCGGGCCCGCCCGGGCAAGTTCTCTCGCCGCATGACCTCGAGCGTGGCCACCGCCGCCGCGGCGGCGACCGCATTGCCGCCGAAAGTCGTCCCATGGGCGCCGGGTGTCCACCGGTCCATGAGTTCTCGCGAAGCGCACACCGCCGACAGGGGAAAGCCGGAGGCGATGCTCTTGGCCACCGCCAGGATGTCGGGGATCACGCCGAACGTTTGGGCCGCGAACCAGTCGCCGGTGCGCCCGAACCCGGTCTGGATCTCGTCGAATATCAGCAGGATGCCGTGTTCGTCGCATATCTCCCGCAAGCCCGCCAGGAATTCCCGGGGTGGCACGACATAGCCGCCCTCGCCCTGGATGGGTTCCACGATCATGGCCGCGACCTCCGACGGCAGGACCACCTGGC
>DBBB01000105.1 GCA_002291985.1 Firmicutes bacterium UBA995 | reverse complement strand
CGCTGGTCGTGGCGACAGGGGTGGAGCGGGTCTCCGTGCCCCAGGAGCACGGGCTGGCGCCAGGCCCCCGCGTGCTGGGCCTCTCCGACCTGGCGGCATTGCTGGGCCGGCCGGAGAGCGCGGTCGCCCGCTTGCGAGGCCGCCGTATCGCCCTGTTCCTTGACGGTTCGGCCGGCGACAGCCGCCGCCAGCATGCGGCCGCGCTCAACCTCGGGATCGTCGCGCGCCGCGACTTCGCGGCGGAGGTCAGCTGGTTCGGGCGAGACCTGCGGGTGGCCGGCGATGGCCTGGACGCCCGGTACCGGGAAGCGCGCGAGTTGGGTGTGACTTTCTTCAAGCAAGGGGCGCGGGCGTGGCGGCTCAAAGATGGCGGCGATCGGTTCGAGGTCGAGGCGTGGGTCGATGAACTACCGGTGAGCATCGTGGCCGACCTGGCGGTCATCGACGAGCGGGAGACGCCGCGGAAAGAGGGCATCGATCTCGAGTCCGTCCTGCCCAACGTGCGCCTGGGCAGTCGGAGCCACTGCCCCGGCATCTTCCTGGCCGGCAGTCTCCGGGCCGACCTCGACCTCGAGGGTTGCCTGAGAGACGGTCGTGCCGCTGCCGCTGCCGTCGCCGCGTTCCTGGGGCAGCCCGCGGAGGAACCCCGGGCACGAGTGGACGGACAGCGTTGTGCCCGCTGTCTGACCTGCGTGCGGCTTTGCCCCCACCAGGCGATCTCCATCCAGCCCGACCCGGCGGGGGTCCGGCTGGTGGCCGTCCCCGATCCCGGCGCGTGCCGCGGATGCGGGGTGTGCGCCGCCGCCTGCCCGGCGCTGGCCATCACCATCCCTTCGTCCACCGATGAGGCGATCTACGGCCGGCTGGGGGTGACGGCATGAAGCTCCTGGCGATGGTGTGTGAGCACTCAGCCTTGCGGGCGGTCGAGGAGGCGCAAGCCGGCGGCTTTTGGCCCGAGGGCTGGGAACTCGCGCCCGTGCCCTGTTCGGGCAGGGTCGACATCCTGCATGTGACCGGCGCCCTCACGCGGGGCTATGCCGGCGTGATGGTGGTGGGGTGTTTCGAGGAAGCATGTGAGTTCCTGCAGGGAAACCTGGTGGCCGGCCGCCGCATCGACTACCTCCGTGGACTGCTCAAGGAAGCGGGGGTGGACCCGGAACGGGTGCGGCTGGAGTTCGCCTCGCCCGCGGGCGCGGTGCGCCTGGCCCGGGCGGCGCGGGCGATGCGCCGGCAGGTGGACGCCACGGGGAAGGGGGAGGGGTCATGAAGGCGGCGGCGAACGCGAGTCCCGGCCGGGTGGTCAACCCGAGGTTCAAGTACGAGGTGGCGGACCGGCCCGGGGGCCAGGCCATCAAGGCCTGTTTCGGCTGCGGGGTGTGCACCGCCGGCTGCCCCGTGGCTGAGGTGGATGTCGCCTACAATCCCCGGCGCATCATCCGCATGGTGCTCCTGGGACTGGAAGAGGACGTGCTGACCTCCGACCTTATCTGGCTGTGCACGGTGTGCTTCACCTGCTACGCCCGGTGCCCCCAGGATGTGAGGTTCACGGACGTCATGGGCGTGCTCCGCGACCTGGCCGTCGAGCGCGGTTACGTGCATCCGTCTTTCCCTGCCCGGCTGAAAGCCCTGGACGATCTGGCGCAGCTACTCAGGCTGGGAGCGGCGCGTTCCCTGGCGCGGGCCAAGAACAGCGGCGGTCACCCCGAACCGGGCAGCCTCAAGCGGCTGCTCATCGAGGCAGGGGAGACGACATGACCGGCGAGGTGACCGGCGCGGCCCTGGTGGTGGGGGGCGGCATCGCGGGGATGCAGGCCGCGCTCGATCTGGCCGAGTCCGGTTTTTACGTCTACCTTGTCGAGAAGTCGCCGTCCATCGGCGGGACCATGGCCCGGCTGGACAAGACCTTTCCGACCAACGACTGCGCCATGTGCATCCTGTCGCCGAAGCTGGTGGAATGCGGCCGTCACCTGAACATCGAGACGCTCACTTGCTCGGAAGTGCTGGACATCGCCGGCGAGCCGGGCAACTTCACCGTTCGCGTGCGGCGCCATCCCCGGTACATCGATCTGGCGCGTTGCACCGGCTGCGGCGATTGCGAGAAGGAGTGCCCCGTCCGGCTGCCCAACGAATACGAGGGCGGGCTCAGCCTGCGCAAGGCCGTTTTCCGGCCCTTTCCCCAGGCCTACCCGAATGCTTTCGCCATCGACAAGGCTGACCGGCCCCTGTGCCAGGTATCTTGTCCGGCCGGGGTGCACGCCCAGGGTTACGTCGCCCTGATCGCCGAGGGGAAGTTCTCGGAGGCCGTGACCCTGGTCAAACGCGACAACCCCTTCCCCGCCGTGTGCGGCCGGGTGTGCCATCACCCCTGCGAGGCGGCGTGTCGCCGGGGATTGCTGGACGAGCCGGTGGCCATCCGCCCCCTCAAGCGCATGATCGCCGACTATGAACTGGAGCACGTGGCCGAAATCCCCTTGCCCGAACGCTCCCCGCCTCGCCCGGAGCGGGTGGCGGTGGTGGGTGCGGGCCCCGCGGGGCTTACCTGTGCCCACTACCTTGCCCTGGATGGTTTTCCCGTCACCGTGTTCGAGGCTCTGCCCGTGGCCGGGGGCATGTTGACGGTGGGCATCCCCGAGTATCGCCTGCCGCGGGACGTCCTGCGCGCGGAGATCGACCAGGTCGCCCGGCTGGGCGTGGACATTCGCACGGGGACGGCCCTGGGTCGCGATTTTTCCCTGGACGACCTGGCCGCCGAGGGCTACCAGGCGGTATTCCTGGCCGTAGGGGCGCACCGCGATCAGAAGCTGGGCGTGCCCGGCGAGGATGTGCCGGGCGTGGTGTCCGGGGTGGAGTTCCTGCGCCGGGTCAACCTGGGCGAGCCGGTGACGGTGGGCCGGCAGGTGCTGGTGATCGGGGGCGGCAACGTGGCCATTGACGCCGCGCGTAGCAGCCTACGCCTCGGCGCCCGCCGGGTCACCGTGGTGTACCGGCGGTCCCGGGGGGAGATGCCGGCCGCGGCGCACGAGGTGATCGCCGCCGAGGAAGAAGGCATCGAGTTCCTGTTCCTCACGGCGCCTGCCGCCGTAGCGGGTGATGGTCAGGTTCAGGGCTTGCGGTGCCTGCGCATGCAGCTCGGCGAGGCCGATGCTTCGGGCAGGCGCCGGCCGGTGCCCGTGCCCGGGTCCGATTTCACCCTCGAGGCCGACCAGGTGATCGTCGCCATCGGCCAGACGCCGGACACCACCTTTGCCCCCCCGGGGATGACCGACCGGTGGGGCAACCTGGCGGCCGACGCCGACACGCTGGCCACCAGCCGCCCGGGAGTATTCGCCGGCGGCGACGCCGTGACCGGTCCGGCTACCGCCATCGAGGCCATTGCCGCAGGCCGCAGGGCCGCCGCCTCCATCCGCCGTCACCTGGACGGCGGGGTCCTGACCGCCCCTCGTCCCCTCCCGCCCCCCGCCGTGGGGCCGGTGCCCTGGGGTAAGGAACGGGCAGCGCGGGCCGTCATGCCCGAACTCGACCCCGCTTCTCGCCGAGCCGACTTTCAAGAAGTGGAACGGGGGTTCAGCCGGGAGGCGGCGATGGCCGAGGCCAGGCGATGCCTGGATTGCGGCGTCTGCGCCGAGTGCCGCGAGTGCGAGCGGGTTTGCGGGGCCCGCGCCATCGTCCACGAGATGCCGTCCGAGGATGTCGAACTCAAGGTGGGGGCCGTCATCCTGTGTCCGGGCTTCGCCACCACCGCCCGGGAGGAACTCGTACACCTCGGCTATGGCCGCCACCCCAACGTCGTCACCAGCATGGAATTCGAGCGGATCTTGTCGGCGTCGGGGCCCTACGACGGGCACGTGGTGCGGCCCTCGGACCGCAAGGTCCCGCGGCGCATAGCCTTTCTGCAATGTATCGGCTCGCGCGACCTCCGGCAGGGCGAGGGCTACTGCTCCTCGGTGTGCTGCATGTACGCCCTGAAAGAGGCGGTCATCGCCAAGGAACACTCCGCCGAGGAACTGGCGATCAGCATCTTCTACATGGATATGCGGGCCTACGGCAAGGATTTCGAGCACTACCTGAATCGAGCCCAGGGTGAGTACGGGGTGCGACTGGTGCGCAGCCGGGTAGAGGCGGTCGAGGCCGGCGCCGCCCCGGGGGACCTCGCCCTGCGCTTCACGGGCGAGGATGGCCGGCCGACCCGGGAGGACTTCGACCTGGTGGTACTGTCGGTAGGCATGCGGCCGGAACCGGCGATGGTCGAACTGGCGCAGCGCCTGGGGATCAGCACCGACGGGCATGGGTTTGCCCGCTCCCCCTCGGGGAAGCCCACCTGTACTTCCCGCCCCGGCATCCTGGTGGCCGGACCCTTCGCTGCCCCCAAGGACATACCCGAGACGGTGGTGGAGGCCAGCGCCGCCGCCGCGGAGGCGGGGACGGTGCTCGCTTCCCGACGCGGGGAGCTGGTCCGGCACAAGGAGTATCCTCCGGAGCGACCGGTGCTCAACCGGGCCCCCCGCATCGGCGTGTTCGTGTGCCACTGCGGCATAAACATCGGCGGCGTCGTCCGGGTCAAGGAAGTGGCCGAGTTCGCCCGGACGCTCCCCCACGTAGTTCACGTGGAGGATAACCTGTACACCTGCTCGCAGGACACGCAGGACCGCATCAAGCAGCTCATTGAAGAACACGACCTCAACCGGGTGGTCGTGGCCTCCTGCTCGCCGCGAACGCACGAACCGCTGTTTCAGCAAAGCATCCGCGAGGGCGGTTTGAACCCTTACCTGTTCGAGATGGCCAACATCCGCGACCAGTGCTCCTGGGTGCACATGCATGACCCCGACGCGGCCACGGCCAAGTCCCGGGACCTGCTGGCGATGGCGGTGGCCAAGGCCCGGCATCTGGAACCGCTGTACCGGGTACCCGTTCCCGTTACCCGCGCCGCGCTGGTGATCGGCGGCGGCATGGCCGGGCTGACCGCGGCTCTCACTTTTGCCCGGCAAGGTTACCCCGTATGCCTCGTGGAGCGAGAGGCAGAGCTGGGGGGACAGGCCCGGAGGCTGACCCGGACGCTCGAGGGTGACGATGTGCCGGCCTTGCTGGCCCGTACCATCGACGAGGCCAGGAATCACCCCCTCGTGACCCTGTACCCGGGCTCTCGGCTGCACAGCATCGAAGGTTTTGTTGGCAACTTCGAGACGGTGCTCGCCACGCCGGCCGGCGAGGTCACCATACGTCACGGGGTGGTGGTGGTCGCCACCGGCGCCCTCCCCGCCGTACCTTCCGAGGCGGGCTATGGCGCCGACCCGCGGGTGATCACCCAGCTCGAGTTGGAGGAAGCGCTGGCCGGGGAACGCGTGCCGGACGGCGACGTGGTGATGATCGGCTGCGCGGGATCGCGTACCGCGGAACGGCCGTACTGCAGCCGGGTGTGTTGTTCGCACATGGTGAAGAACGCCCTGGCGTTGAAGTCCTCCCGGCCCGAACGCGAGGTATACGTCATACACCGCGACATCCGCACCTATGGGTTGAAAGAAGAGCAATATCGCGAGGCCCGGGAGGCCGGGGTCGTCTTCTTCCGTTACGGGGAGGAAGATCCTCCCCGCATGGCCACCGGGGAAGACGGGCAACTGGAGGTGACGGTCACCGACGAATTTCTGGGCATGCCCGTGCGCATCCCGGCGGGGCTGGTGGTGCTGGCCGCAGGCATCGCCCCCCGGCCTGACGCCCGCGAACTCGCCCAAGCGCTCAAGGTGCCGCTCAACGCCGACGGTTTCTTCCTCGAGGCCCACGCGAAGCTGCGCCCGGTCGACTTCGCCACCGACGGCGTCTTCGTCGCCGGCCTGGCCCACGCCCCGAAGACCCTGTCCGAGAGCATGGCCCAGGCGCTGGCGGCGGTGGGCCGGGCGTCCACCGTCATCGCCCGCGACTCGATCGAGGCGGGAGGCGCCGTGGCCGAGGTGCGGGAGGGCCGCTGCGGGGGCTGTCGGACCTGCGAGAGCGTGTGCCAGTACTCGGCCATCAAGCTCGATCCGACCCGGGGCAAGGCGGCGGTGGAGAAGGCGCTGTGCAAAGGCTGTGGGGCCTGCGCCGCGACTTGCTGGTGCGGCGCGATCGTGCTGCGCGGCTTCACCGAGGAACAGATCCTGGCGGAGGTGGCGGCGCTGCTATGACTTCAGCCAATGCTGCCTGGGAACCGAAGATCGTCGCCTTCCTGTGCCACTGGTGCAGTTACGCCGGAGCAGACCTGGCGGGCATATCCCGCCTGCAGTATCCACCCAACGTACGGGTCTTGCGCGTGCCCTGTTCCGGCGCGGTCAACCCTTTCTACATCCTGAAGGCCCTGCAGCGCGGGGCGGATGGCGTGCTGGTCTCGGGATGTCATCCCGGGGACTGCCATTACCTGGCCGGCAACCTGGTGGCGCGGCGCAAATTCGCCTTACTCCGAAAGCTCCTGGAACAGGTGGGGATCGAGGAGCAAAGGGTGCAGTTCTCCTGGGTGTCGGCGGCCGAAGGCCAGAAATTCGCCGATGTCATCGCCAAGGTCGTCGGCGACGTGAAGGCGCTGGGGCCGGCCGGATTCCTCTTGAAAGCGGGGCGAACATCCTGTCCTTGACGACGAACCTGCGCGAAACGGCCGCGCGATTGCTGGCGGAAGGCACGGTTCAACTCGTGCTTGGCTGGGAGCGGGGGACCTTGCCCCTGCGCACCACGCCCCTGTTTGCCCGGGAACCCGGAGAGGCCGGGCGGCTGGTGTACGACCCCACTTGCGACCAGAACCTCGCCGGCTATCTCGGGCGAGTCAAGGAGGAGCGGGTGGCGCTGATCGCCCGGCCCTGCGAGGCCCGGGCACTGGTCGAACAGGTGCGCGAAAACCGCATCGACCGCGACCGGGTGCTCGCCATCGGCCTGCCCTGTTCGGGGAGGATATCGCGGTCCGCCCTGGCCTCCCGCCTCACCGGCCGCGTGATCCGCGAGGGACGCCTTGCTGCCGACCGCCTGGTGGTGGCAGGCGATGACTGGCGGGAGGAGTTTCCCTGGACGGAGGTGCTGGACCCGGTGTGCCGGGGATGCCGGTTGCCCGATCCGGGAATATACTGGGCGGCGCCGGAAGGGGCGGTCCCTCCCGAAGGTGACCGGTTCGCCGAGTTTGACCGGCGGCGTTCCCTTTCGCCCGAGCAGCGCCGGGACGAGTTCCGTCAGGCGGCCGAGCGTTGCCTTGCCTGCTATGCCTGTCGCCAGGCGTGTCCCATGTGTAGCTGCGCGGAGTGCATCACCGACCGTACCGCTCCCGCCTGGCTGGGGCCGGCCGCCGACCCGTCGGACACGATGTTGTTCCACCTCGTCCGGGCCATGCACCTGGCCGGTCGTTGCGTTGACTGCGGCGCCTGTGCCCGCGCGTGCCCGGTGGGCGTCGATCTGCGCCATCTCCACCTGGCACTGGAGCGGGAGGGGAGCGAACGCTTTGACCACTGTCCGGGCCTCGATCCGGCATCGCGTCCCCTGGTCGGCGGCTTCCGACCGGACGATCGGGAGGAGTTCATCCTATGAAGGACAGTCCTGCCCTGGCCGTGTTCCTGACCTGCGACCAGGTGCCGCGAGTGTTGGCCGCGTCGGCCGGGCGCGGCTCCACCTGGGTGGCGGCGGGTCGAGGCGAGGAGTCGGGCTTCGTCCCCTACCGTCCCGGGCTGTGCCTGGCCCGCGAGGCCGGACCCACCCGCCACACCCTCAAGGCCCTGTTCTTCCCTCGTGCCGAAGTGCTGTTCGGCTACGAGATAGTCGACGGCGTGCCCCGGCTGCATCCGGCCTGTTCCCCCGACCGGCCCGCAGTGGTTTTCGGGGCGAGGCCGTGCGACGCCCGGGCGCTGGTCCTGCTCGATCCGGTGTTCGAGGAACCTCCTCATGTCGATGGACTCTGGGGCGGCCGGCGGCAGGCGATTACGCTGGTGGGCATGGGGTGCGAACGCCCGGGCCCGGCCTGTTTTTGCCCGGCAGTGGGCGGTGACCCCCTGGGTGAGGAAGGTCTGGACGTGCTGATGGTACCCGTGGAGGGTGGTTACGTGGTGCGTCCCCTGACGGAGCGAGGCAGGGCCTGGACGGAACCGCTGGAGCTACCGGCCGCGCGGCCCGATCAGGAAGCGGCGGCGGAGGCGACCGCCGCCCGTGCCCGTGAGCGACTGGGCGCACCGCCGGCCGTCGACCTCCAGGCAGCCCTGGGTCGGCATTTTGAGCACCCGCTATGGGATCGGCTGCACGAGCGCTGCCTCGGCTGTGCCGCGTGCACGTACCTCTGCCCCACCTGCCACTGCTTCGACGTGGGCGACGAGGACGGCCGGCGCTGGCGTCGCTGGGACTCGTGCATGTTTCCGACTTTCACCCTCCACGCTTCGGGGCATAACCCTCGCACCGGCGGCAAGGAGCGCATGCGCCAGCGGCTGATGCACAAGTTCTGCTATTACCCCGAACGCCGGGGCCGTCCGGCCTGCGTCGGCTGTGGCCGTTGCGTGGAGATCTGTCCGGCCAACCTGGACCTCCGCTCGGTCCTGGCCCAGCTCGAGGGGGTGCAAGCTTGAACCCGTACCTGCCCCATCTGGCCATAATCGAGGACGTCATCCCCGAGACCGCTTCTCACGACGTCAAGACTTTCCGGGTCGCCTTCGCTGAGCCCGAGGTACGGGCCGGGTTCAGGTACGAGCCGGGGCAGTTTGCCGAGGTTTCCGTGATCGGCGCCGGCGAAGCCCCTATATCCATTACCTCCTCGCCGACGCAGGAGGGCTACCTGGAATTCGCCGTGAAGCGGGCGGGAGTGATGACCACGGCCATGCACCACGCTCGGCCCGGCGATTACCTCGGAATTCGCGGCCCGTACGGCAACCATTTCCCCTACCGCGAGATGGAAGGCAAAAATGTGGTGTTCATCGCGGGCGGCATCGGCCTGGCCCCCCTACGATCGCTCGTCACCTTCGTGTTGGCGCCGGCCAACCGGGAGCGCTACGGCGCCGTCAGCATCATCTACGGGGCGCGCAGCCCGGGCGACCTGGTGTTCAAGTGGGAACTCGAGCGGTGGGGCCAGAGGGACGACTTGGACCTCGAGGTGACCGTGGACCGGGGCGATGCTGCCTGGCAGGGACGCGTCGGCTTCGTGCCCCAGGTGCTCAGGGAACTGGCGCCCCGGCCGGATAACACCGTCACGGTGACTTGCGGGCCGCCGGTGATGATCAAGTTCGTGCTGCAAGATCTCGAGAAACTGGGCTTCACCCCCGACCAGGTCATCACCACCCTGGAGATGCGCATGAAGTGCGGTATCGGCAAGTGCGGGCGATGCAACATCGGCGCCCGCTACGTTTGTCAGGACGGCCCGGTCTTCACTTACGAGCAACTCCAAAAGATGCCGGCCGAATACTGAAGCCCGGAGGAGGGACAGCGTTGATCGTCTGCGAGCGCAAACCCCTGCCCGCCATCCTGGAGAACCTGGCGGGGCGCCGCCGGGCGGTTGTCGCCGGGTGTTCCGAATGCGTCACCGTCTGCCATGCGGGCGGCGAGAAGGAAGTGGCCTTGCTGCGGGACCTCCTCCTCCTGGCCCGGCCCGACCTGGAAGTCGACACCATCGTGCTCACCCGCCAGTGTGACGGGGAGTTCCTCGAGGCTCTCGACGCTCTGGCCGGCGAAGCGGACTGTCTCATATCGATGGCCTGCGGGGTGGGAGCGCAGTTCCTGGCCGAACGCTACCCGTGCACCTGGGTGTTCCCGGCAGTGGACACCAGGTTCGGCGGCGGCGCCCGCCGGCCCGGCGTGTGGGAGGAACGGTGCGGTTTTTGCGGCGACTGCGTGCTGCACCTGACCGGGGGCATCTGCCCCATCATCCGCTGTTCCAAGAGCCTGCTGAACGGGCCTTGCGGTGGGTCGCAGCAGGGCAAGTGCGAGATCGACGAGGCGATCGAGTGCGCCTGGCAGAAGATCCACGATCGACTGGAGGCGCTGGGGCGCCTCGACCTGCTAGACGTGGTATTGCCCGCCAAGGACTGGTCCCGGGCCAGGGACGGAGGGCCGCGCAAGCTGGTCAGAGAGGACGTCGCCCTATGAGCGCCGGCCGGAGCAGACTTGAATGCCTGCTGGAACAAGGGCACTTCGCGGTGACGGGGGAAGTGGGGCCTCCCCAGGGGGCGGGCGCCGAAGGCATCCGCCACCACACCGCCTTGCTCAAGGGCGTGACCGACGGGCAGAACCTCACGGACAACCAGACGGCCATCGTCCGCCTGTCCAGCATTGCCGCCGCCGTCCACGTTTTGGCGGCCGGGGGCGAACCGATCATCCAGATGACCTGTCGCGACCGCAACCGCATTGCCATGCAGAGCGACCTCCTCGGAGCATATAGCCTGGGCGCCCGCAACCTGCTCTGCCTCACCGGCGACCACCAGTCTTTCGGCAATCACGCCACCGCCCGCAATGTCTTCGACCTCGACTCGGTACAGCTCGTGAAGATGGCCAGAGAGCTGGCCGACCCCGGCATCTTCCAGAACGGCGATCCCATCGCCGCCGAGCACCGCCCCCGCTTCTTCGTGGGGGCGGCGGAGAACCCGTTCGCCGAACCCTTCGCCTTCCGCGTACGCCGCCTGGCCAAGAAAGTGGCGGCGGGCGCCCGCTTCATCCAGACCCAGGCCATCTTCGACCTGCCGCGCTTCGCCCGGTGGATGGAGATGGTTCGAGATGCGGGACTTGACCGCAACACCTACATCCTGGGAGGCATCTGCCCTGCCAAGTCCTTCGGCGCCCTCCGTCACATGAGCACCGTGCCGGGCATGGTCGTGCCCGAAGCGTTGCTGGCGCGGATGAAAGGGGTCGAAAGGAAGAAACAGGCGGAAGAAGGCGTGAAGATCGCCGTGGAAGCGGTTCAGGAGTTGCGCCGGATTCCCGGCGTCGCCGGGGTGCACATCATGGCCATCATGTGGGAGGAGATGGTCCCGCGGATCGTGGAAGAAGCGGGGCTGTTGCCTCGCCCGCTTTGAGCCGCGCCGGCAGGGATTGTTCTTTTTGGGGGAGGGGGAAGCGGGGATGGCCCTGATTCGCGATGTGGTGATCATCGGTGGCGGGGTGATGGGGTCGGCCACCGCCTGTAGCCTCGTTGCTTCCGGCTTTTCCGGCCAGATCGTGGTGTTCGAGCGCGACCCCGTGCACCAGTACGGCTCGACCGGCCTGAGCGCGGGAGGGGTGCGCCACCAGTTCGGGTACGAGACGAACATCCGCTTCAGTTCATACAGCATCCGCCAGTACGAACAATTCGGCGAACTCATGGAAGTCGACGGACGCCGGCCGGACATCGAGTTCCGGCAACGCGGCTACCTCATGCTCGTCACCGAGCACGACCTGCCCCGCCTGCGCGAGCGCATGCAACGACAGCAATCGCTCGGCGTGGAAGTCTCCTTTCTGTCCCCCGGCGCCATCCTCGAGCGGGTGCCTCACCTCGATCTGCAGGGAATTGTCGGCGCGGGCTTTTGCCCGCGCGACGGCTACCTCGATCCCTATGCGGTGATGGCTGCCTACGAGGCGAAGGCCAAGTCGCGGGGAGTCCAGTACCTGCACGAGGAGGTCGTGGAGGTACTGCGGTCGGGCGGCCGGGCGATCGGGGTCCGGACCGCCGGTTCCCGCGAGGTCCACGCGCCGGTGATCGTCAATGCCGCGGGTCCCTGGGCGGGCGAGGTGGGGGCGATGGCGGGAGTGGAGGTGCCGGTACAGCCCTTCCGCAGGCAGCTTTTCAGCTGTATTGTCCCCGTGGAACTCGACTACCCGCTGCCCATGATCGTCGACCCGAGCGGGCTGTACTTCCGCAGTGAGACGGGCAACCGCATCCTGGTAGGCAAGTCCGACAAGTCCGCCCCTCCCGGTTTCGACTTCCGCACCGACCGCGACTACTTCCTCGACCAGGTGTGGCCCGTGCTGGCCGAACGCATGCCGCTGTTTGACCGGCTGTCCCTCGACCGGCTGTGGGCGGGCCTCTACGAGATCAACCACCATGATCACAATGCGATCATCGGCGAGCATCCCGACCGCAAGGGATTCTACTTGATCGGCGCCTTCTCCGGCCACGGCATGATGCAGGCCCCTGCCGCCGGCAAGGCGCTTGCCGACCTCATCCAGTACGGCGGCTATCGGGAACTCGATGCAAGCCCTTACGCTTTCGAGCGCTTTGCCGCCGGGCGGCTGATCGAGGAGGAGACCCTGTTCTGACCGGTTCAGCCTGACGAGAAGACCCACACCTCGCGGCTGACCGGCATGCGCCCGCGATCGATGGACGTCTCGCGGCCGGGGAGTTGCCGCAAGCCGACCTTGCCCTTGATGAACTCATCCACCGGGGCAATCGGCCAATCTTTCAGCGCCTCCGTCCGGTAGTGCATGGGGATGACCACGCGCGGCTTGAAGGCGTCCACCACCCCATTGGCCGCGGGAGCGTCGATGGTGTAGACGCCGCCCACGGGGACGAGCAACACATCCACCCGACCGGCGGCCGCGATGACCGCGGGCGACGGGAGATGCCCGAGGTCGCCCAGGTGCAGGATGCGAATTCCCCCCGTCTCCAGCCGCCACAGGCAGTTGAGCCCGCGGACCGTCCCTTGCCGATCATCGTGATACGTCCCGCCAATGGCCGTGAGGCGCAGGTCGGTCACGGTGCGGTGGTGCCGGGCCCATTCCCCGGCCGGGCCGAGGCCGTGCAGTACGATGGGATCTCCCCCGACCTCGTCGGCCGCGCTATGGTCGAAGTGTGCGTGACTGATGGTGACAGCTTCCGCCTCTGCCCCCGCCGGCCCGTACCCCATGCCCCGGGGATAGGGATCGGTCACCACCCGGATTCCTCGCGGTGATTCCACCCCGAACATGGCATGTCCGAGCCACCTGATCTTCACGGCCATGCCTGGATCGCCCCTTCCTTGAGGTAAGTCACGCTGGCCGGCGGCAAGCGTCCCCGGAGCGAGAAGTCCCGGGTCACCCAGAGGACCTGATGCAGGCGGGCCAGTTCGATGATGGCCGAAACTGTCGCGTCGAGTCGCTCCGGGTCATAGTGGGCGGTGGGGTCGTCGAGGATCAAGGGGAAGCCGGAGGCGCCCGCAAGATGCTCGGCCAGAGCGACCCGCAAGGCCAGGTAAAGCTGGTCGCGGGTGCCGACGCTCAGTACCCGGTCGGGCACCGGTTCGCGGGCGTCCGGCGAACGGACTTGCACCTTGAGTTCCCCCTCCTCGACCTCGATGACCAGGTGGTGGTAGCGTCCACCGGTGAAGCCTGCCAACAACTCGCCCGCGCGCTCCTGAAGGGCCGGCGCGACCATGCGCTGCACCTCTTCTGCCGCCTCCCCAAGACACGTTCTCGCCAGCTGAAGGGCCAGGGCCTCCCGCTCCAGCTTTGCGATCAACTGCTCTTCCCCATCAATGCGAGCGGCCAACTCCCAGGGGTCACCCTCCGCGAGGTCGGCCTGCAACACCCTGATCCGTTCATCGAGCCTGGTCAAGTCCGCCTCGCCCTGTGACAGGTCGCGTTCCAGGCACTCGAGCCGGTCCCGGTAATCGAGATACTCGTGAGGTTTCAGGGCGACCCGGAGGTCGCGGTCGACCAGGTCCCGGCGAGCCTGGACGGCGGCCAGTTCTGCTGCCAGGTGGTCCACCCGGCCTCGAAGGTCCTCCGGGCGTTCGGAACCGAGGTGGCCGGCCAACTCGGCCTGCAAGAGCTTGCGTGAATCAAGGAGCTTGCGATAGCGTTCGAGTAGCGACCGGCCTTGTTCGGGGCCCTCCACCCCCAGCTCGGCAAGGAGTTCACCAAGTTGGCGCCGGCGGTCGCCCGCCGCCTCCTCCAGCGCTGCCCTCCCCGACATCTCCATGGCCAGCCCGATCGCCTCGCGGGAGCGCTCCTGTACGGCCAGTCGTTCCTCGAGCGAGGCCAGTTGGCGGACTCGTTCTCGTAACTCCCCTGCTCTACCGTCGCCCGCGATCACGACCAGCCGGCGTTCGAGATCCCCGGCGTGAGTCCGCAATTGCGCGGCCTCGGCGGCGAGCAGGTCGCGGTGGCGAATTTCCCCCATGGTGCGGAGGTATGCGCCGAGTAACAGGCCGCACAGGCCCGCCGCCCCGGCGGCCGCCCAGAGCCCCGGGCTCCATTCGCTCAGCCAGGCGGCGAGGAAACCGGCAGTGGCGGCGAGGGCGGCCAGGAACCCCCCGAAGTACCACTGGGACAGGCGAGCGCGCGGGGCAAGCCGGTCTGCCTGATCCTGCCGCTCCTCCGCCTTCGCACTTTGCTCCTCGCGCTCCCGGGCCAGTTCTTCGGCCCGTTCCAGGCCGGCCCTTCCCAGCCCGGACGGGTCAAGCCGGCCGGCCTGGTTGCGCAGGGTCTCAAGTTCGGCCGCGAGTTGCCGCAACTCCTCCTGTTTCCGCAATTCCGCCTGGCGGGCCGCCTGGCATTGCCGGGTCAGCCCTTCTACCGCCTGCTCCAGTCCTTCCAGGGTGTCCCCCGTTCGCTCCCGCCATGCTTCATACCGGTTGGCCGCCATCATCCCCGCAAGTTCCATATCGACTTCTTCGAGACGTCGCTCGAGGGCTTCGCCCTCTTCCCGGCGGGAAACGGCTTTGCCGAGTTCCACTCTTTTCCTTTCGAGTTCCTGGTCCGCTTCGACCAGCCGCTGGTAGCCCTCGACGATGGGGCGCAACCTATCCCTTTCGGCCAGCGTTGCCTCTTTGCGGTCCTGGGCCGAGCGCATTTCCGCCCGGGCCTCGTAATACTGGTCGGCCTTGTGCCGAGTCTTCTCCCGGATATCCCGGTAGCGCCGCAAGCGTTCGCCCGCCTGGGCGAGCAGCCCCGGCTGGCGGTCGCCCCCCCGCACCAGTTCCTCGCGACGACGCTCCAGGCTGCGGATAGCCTCGCGCGCGCTGACGTCGGACTCGCCGTCCGTGAGCTTCTCGACCAGCGCCTGACCCAGCGACTTGCGGTCGAGTTCCACCACCTCCGCCTGGCGCACCAGGAAGGCGGAGGTGAAGAGGGGCAGGGAGGCGGCCCCTATTGTTCCCAGGAGGGAGGCGATCTCGCCTTCGCCGGCCGGCAGGATGCCGGCGGCCGTCCGTCGCCAGACCTGGACCGCACCGTCCCGGAAGTTGCGGTGGACCAGTAGTTCCCGATCCTGTTCGTCGATCAGGGTCAAGGCCACGGCGTAAGGGGCGCCACCGTTCCATGGCGCCTTGAGATCTCGCAGCTCTCGCAGGACCCCGGACCGCCCCTTCAGCCCGTACAACCCGGCAAGGATGGCGTCGACCAGCGTGGATTTCCCCGCCTCGTTGGGGCCGAACACGACATTCAATCCCGGCTGGAAATTCATCGCCAGGTTCACGAGCCTGCCGAAACCATGCGTTTCCAGCCGGAGGATTTTCACTTCAGCGCAGGTCCTCCCCTCGCAGGGCTGCCAGGCCGTGTTTTCGGGCCAGGTCCGCCAGCTCGCGGTCGTGCGCCTCTTCCGGCAGGCCGTCCAGGTGTTGCTGCAATCGGGCCAGGAACAGCGAAGCGATGGTAGACATGGCCCGGGGGGAATCGGCGACGCGGGTGCGGTCTACCACCCGCAAGTGGAAGAACCGCTCGCGCATGGCCTCCTCCAGGCGACGGGAGTTGACCAGGTTAGCGCCATCGACCGGGCCCTCGAGTACCACCCGCGCCAGCGCGCGGGGATCGGCTACCGTCTCAAGGTAAGAGAACAGCTCATCGAGCGGCCGTTCGCCGGGGCTGAACTCCACGAGTAACATCGGCCGATCGTCCACCGGGAGGGGCTGCACCTCGACCACGCCGGCACCCGGCCGGAACCGCACCAGAAGCGCCTGGCGATCCGGCAGGTTGGTCCAGTCCAGGCGGGTGAGCGTTCCCGGGTACCAGGCGGGAATGCCGGCGGGCGCGGAGCAGTCCCGAGGGTTGTGGTGGTGGCCAAGGGCCACGTAATGAGCGCGCGTATCGAGGAGATCTTCGGGAGTCACCGGGGCGTAATCGCCTTCGGGCACGGAGAAGCCGGTGAAAGCGCCGTGATGTGCCACTACCCGGAAACCCTCTTTCGGGTCCGGGGGGAAGCGCTCGGCAAAGCCGCGTAGCGACCGCTGGCGCCGGGCCGCGGCCGTGAAGGGCATGCCCCAGACGGTCAGTCCCTCGCCCACCCGGCAGGCGGTGAAGTCCTGTCCCCGAAAGACGTGGACGCGCGGGGGGAAAATGCCGTCGGCGTACGGGCTGCCTGCACTATCCGCCGCATCGTGATTGCCGGGCACGATCAAGGTGAGGATGCCGTTGTCCGCCAGCGCCCGGAACAAGGCGACCGTCTGGGCCAGCGTTTCCCGGGAAAGCTGCTGGGGATCAAACAGGTCGCCGACGATCAGCAGGGCATCCACCCTGTGCTCGCGGGCCAACCCGGTGACGCGACGCAGGCCGCCGAAGACTTCTTGGCGGCGTACGACCCGGCGGTCGTAAGGCAGCTCGGAGAACAGGCAATCGAGATGCACATCGGCCGTGTGCAGGATGCGGATGTCCCGCAAGGGGTCAACTCCTCCGGGAAGACTGGTCCGGGAAAGCTTGTTTCGGCGGCTGTCCGCGGTTCCCTGCTTTGGGAGATTCGGCAGTATCCGACAACCGCATGCTTGCCGCGCCCATGAAGCCGGGGGAGGAACTCGCAGGCGAATCGACGAATCCCCGGTTACGCAGCTTTGCCGGCCCGGCAGTGCGGGCCATATCCGGTGGTGCTGCGCCAGGAGAACGCCGATCGAGGTGGGGGCGACAAGTGCCGGCGAACCTCACTCCCGAATTTCGTGAGGCAGAAGAGCGTTTCCGGGCTGCCCTGACCGGAGAGGAGAAACTCACCGCCCTCGAGGCGATGCTGCGGTCCATCCCCAAGCACAAGGGCACGGAGAAGATGCAGGCCGACATCAAGCGCCGCATGGCCAAGCTCAAGGCAGAAGCGGCCCGGCGTCCCGCCACCGCCCGGCAGCGGACAGGGCACCACGTCCCGCGGGAAGGGGCGGGCCAGGTGGTGCTGGTGGGCCCCCCCAACAGCGGCAAGTCCTCGCTGGTCGCGGCCGTGACCAATGCCCGGCCGGTGGTGGCAGACTACCCCTTCTCCACCCGCGAGCCGCTGTCGGGGATGATGCCCTACGAGAACCTCCAGGTCCAGCTCGTGGACACGCCGCCGCTGGCCCCCGGTTTCGCTCCCCCGTGGATGTTCAGCCTGCTCCGGGGGGCGGACGTGATCTTGCTGGTTCTCGACCTGAGCGACCCGGACCTCCTGGAGCAGGCGGAGGGCCTGAAGGTGTTACTGGCCGAGGGCAAGGTGAGCTTGTCCCGCGCCGTCATCGCCGGGACGCGTGCGGACTTGCCGGGTGCGGCCGACAATCTGTCGTTGGTCCGCGAGATCTTCGGACGGGACATCCCCGCCGTGGCGATTTCCGCGACCCGGGGGGACAACCTTCCCGTCCTCCAGCAACGGTTGTTCGATGGGCTGGGGGTGATTCGCATTTACACCCGCGCTCCCGGCAAGCGGCCCGATCTCACCGCACCCTTCGTTCTCCCCCGGGGGACGACCCTGGTCGAGGCGGCGGCGGCCGTCCACAAGGACTTCGTCACCAACCTCAAGTTCGCCCGGGTATGGGGAAAGGGGACCTTTGACGGCCAGATGGTGCAGCGGGATCACGTGCTCCACGACGGCGACGTGGTCGAACTGCACCGCTGACCGAGTAGAGCCCGCCGCAAGCCCGGGTTTGAGGATTGCCCCAAGCGGTATATACTATGTATAGTGTAGAAGCGCGAAGGGGTGGTCGGCGATGGCCTTACGGGTACGAAGGTGGGGGAACAGCCTGGGGATACGTATTCCCAAAACGGTAGCCCAACAAGCCGGCCTCAGCGAGGGCGTGGAGGTCGATTGTCGGGTGGACGGCGGGGCGGTAATCATCAGCCCAAAGCGTTATGCTCTCGAGTCGCTCTTGGACAAGGTGACGCCTGAGAACCTTCATGGAGAAGTGAACACCGGACAGCCCGTTGGGCGCGAAGCATGGTAGACGGGACGCAGGGCTATGTTCCTGACCGTGGCGATGTCGTGTGGCTTCAGTTTGCGCCGGGGGTCGGCCATGAGCAGTCGGGCAGAAGACCAGCGCTCGTAGTGTCACCAAGGTCTTACAACGGGAGAGTGGGACTGGCGCTGCTCTGTCCGATCACCTCCAAGGCGAAAGGATACCCATTCGAAATTCCCCTGCCGGCAAAGGCGAACATTTCGGGTGCGGTGCTTGCGGACCAGGTCAAAAGCCTCGACTGGAGGGCGCGACGGGCCGAGTACATCTCGGCAGTCTCTCCTGACATCATCGCCGAAGTGATTGCCGGAATACAGGTCCTGCTCAGGTAGTCGAGCGGCGGTGCTCCGCATGAGCATGGCATGGTTTACGGCCACGGGCTTCATCGCCCACGGGGTCGCTTACGTTCACGTGCCGGATGCCGGACTGGACGCGCGGTGATCCGGGGGCAGGTGGTCGCCGCCGGCGAGACGAATAGACCACCAACATCTGGTTTCCAGGAGGTTTGACGGCCATGGTCGACCTGTCCATCGCCCGGGAGGAGTACCTTGACCGGCGCGCCCGTGTTACCGCCGCTCTCGAGCGCGAAGGCCTTGGGGCCATGGTGCTGTTCAACAGCACCTCCATTGCTTACCTCACGGCCTTCGCCTTCATCCCCACCGAGCGGCCCGCCGCTCTCGTGCTCGAACGAGGCCGGGCCAGTCTATATCTGCCGAGGCTCGACCAGGAGCACGCGGAGACGACGGCCATGGTTGACCTCATACGCACTTATCCCGAGTACCCCGGCGAGCAACACCCCATGCAAGGACTGGCCGACTTCTTGCGCGAACGCGGACTGGCCTCCGACTTCCTGGCGGCGGATGCCCCGGGCTATGGTTCGGGGATGGGCTACGAGGGGCCTCGGCTGGAAGAAGTGCTACCCTCGGTGAAGTTTCGCCTCTTCCCCAAACTGGTCGAGCGGCTGCGGATGATCAAATCGCCCCAGGAGGTCCGGCTGATCCGGGAGAGCGCCCGCTGGGGCAATCTCGCCCATGCCCTGCTTCAGGAGTACTCGCGGCCTGGGCTCAGCGAGAACGAGATCGCCATGCGGGCGTCGCTGGAAGCTACCCAGGCGATGATCCGCACGCTCGGCCCGAGTTTCGAGCCACGAGGCGGCGAGGGCGCCTTCGCCGGATTCCGGGGTCAGATCGGCCCTAACTCCGCCCTGCCTCACGCCATCACCCGTAACCTCCGGCTACGGCCGGGCGATGTGCTGGTCACGGGAGCGAGCGCTGCCGTCTGGGGCTACCACAGC
>DBBB01000060.1:3081-11668 GCA_002291985.1 Firmicutes bacterium UBA995 | reverse complement strand
GGCACCGTGACAGGTGTGGTAACCGACGCGGTTACGGGTGCCCCGATCAAGGATGCAGGGGTTACGATTTCTTCTTGGGGAGGCGGCGGTTTAGGAATTGGTACCATCCACACCGGGTCGGACGGTGTGTTTGTGATTACCGGTGTCCCGGCCACCTCAGCGGAATGGCCGCATCGGGTCTCGGTTGGTGCTTCCGGTTACCAGTGGGCCAGCGTGACCGGCATCATGGTCGCCGGTGGCCGGACCACCACGGTGCCCAGCAAGCTATCCGCCACTGCCGCGATCACATCCCAGGCCGGCGGCGGCAGGCAGGGCAGCCTTTCGGGGCGCGTGGTAGATGCCATGACCGGTGCCGCAATCTCCGGGGCGCATGTTACCGTGAAGCATCACGGAACGGTGCTCAGAGAAGTTATTGCGGACGCCAGCGGATTGTTCCGGGCTGCGGGCCTTGACGCCGGACAGGCGTATGGGGTGACAGCCACCTCTCCCGGATACGTGGCGTCCTCGCTGGACGGTGTCTCCGTCGCGGCGGACTCGGTTTCATCCGTCCGGTTGGCGTTGGTCCCACAGCATGGAACAGTGTCCGGAACGGTGAGCGAACGGCTCTCGGCCGCCCCCGATAAGCGACCATGAAATGACGCCCGGCGCACCTGTCGGCGTGGCTCGGACTTCGTGGAGGTGAACTGGATTGCGCCGCGCTACTTGCTCGGGACTGGTCAGTCTGTTCCTGGTCCTTGCCCTAGGACTGGCTGTCGAGGGCAGCACACTCTGGACTTTACACCAGCGTGCCAAGGCCCTAGAGGCCCGCAGCAACATCGATGAGGCGATCCCGCTCTGGTTCCAGTTGGCGGAAGGCTACGCCCGCCAGGGGAACTGGACCAATGCCGCTATCTAGTGGAAGAAGCTCGGCCGCGCGCTGGACGAACGCGGCCGCAGGGACGAGGCGATCGCCGCGTACGAGAATGAGGCCTTCTTCTGGACGAAGGCCGGCCAACCGAACTGGGGCTTGGAGGATCTTAACCGGGCCGCCACCCTGCGCTCCACGATTCGGCTGTTTGGCGTTCCGTGACCTCGTAGCCCGCCGCCTGCCGCTGCCACACCGCCACCCTGCGCTCCACGATTCGGCTGTTTGGCGTCCGGCCGGACGATGGGCCCGCGCCGGCCGACCTGGGGCTGTTTGAGCCCCGGAGCGGCTGCTACCTGGAGATGTACAGTGAACTGGACCCCGCCGTTCGCACGACACCCGCTCTTGGCAAGAGCGCCTATGGGCGCCCGCACGCGGCCTATCTCGTGTACATTCCGTGGCGCTTCCGCTACCGTGGCACGGGCACCTGGGTTCCCCAGCTGTGGGTTGAGCGGGTCAGGGCAATCGGGGCGGCGCTTCAGGTGCACTGGATGCCCACCAGCGGTCTGTGAGCCGTCTATCTGACGGTAGACCGGTCAACCCTCGTGGGTTATAGTGAAAACCAACGGTTGCCCAGGCATAATGACACCACCTTGCGGGGAGCGGATGAGCGCAGGAAACGAGCGGTGGGGATAGAATTATGCTCAGGCAAGCATAACGGAAGCTTGCCGCCAGGCGGCGCTCCGGGGGGAAGGACCTTGTATACAGGCGACCCGGTCGATGATGGCCGGGAACGAAGGGTGACGGAAGCGGTCCGTCAGGCGGCGGTCGATGGGCGCATGAACTGCGCTTGCGCGCTGGACCTGGCCGGTAGGCTCGGAGTGCCCCCGGCGGTGGTCGGACGGGTTTGTGACCGGCTTGGCATCAAGATCGCCTTCTGTCAACTGGGTTGCTTCCGTTGAACGGAGCCGCGCCGTGGACTTCCTGAAGGTAATCAGCCCGGCGGACGCCATGCAAAGGCTGCGGTCCGCCCTCCCCGGCCGCCCTTCCCGCGGGGAGGAGTTGGAGCTGCTCCCGGCCCTTGGCCGGGTGACGGCATTTGACGTGCTCGCGGCCGATGCCGTGCCCGGTTTCGCCCGCTCCACGGTCGACGGATATGCGGTGCGGGCGCGCGATACTTTTGGCGCCGGCCCCGAACAACCGGCCTATCTCGAACTGAAGGGCCAGGTGATCATGGGACGGCGGGCCGAGGGGGAAGTCTCGCCGGGCACGGCGATCCAGGTGCCCACGGGGGGCATGCTTCCACCAGGCGGCGATGCCGTGGTGATGCTCGAATACGCCGCCGAACTCGGCGGCGATATGCTGGAAGTGGTGCGGCCGGTCGCTCCCGGCGAAAACGTGATGGCCGCCGGCGAGGACTTCGCGCGCGGGGCGGTGGTCGTCCCCGCGGGACGCCGGCTGCAGCCCGCCGACCTGGGGGCGCTGGCGGCGGCGGGGCTACGCACCATCGTCGTTCAGCCCCGTCCGCGGGTGGCCATCCTGTCGACCGGGGATGAACTGGTGGCGGTGGACGAAGAGCCGGGACCCGGCCAGGTCCGGGAGGTCAACTCCGTTTCGCTTGCCGCGGCGATCATCGGGGACGGGGGCGATCCCCTGCTCCTGGGGATCGTACCCGACCGGGAGAGCGAACTGGCGGAAGCCGTCATCGGCGCCTGCCGCCAGGCCGGTCTGGTGCTCCTCTCCGGGGGGAGTTCGGTGGGCAAGGCCGATCTGGTGCCGGCCGTACTGGCCAGGCTCGGACAGGTGCTGGCCCACGGGTTGGCGGTGAAGCCCGGCAAGCCCACGGTGGTGGCGGTGTGCGGCGACATCCCCGTGATCGGCCTGCCCGGCCATCCCGTCTCCGCGCTGGTGGTGTACGATGTCCTGGTAGGACCATTGGTGCGACTGCTGGCCGGCGAACGGGAAGTATACCCTGTCCCCGGGCTGCGGGCCCGGCTTACGCGCAACCTGCCGGTCCGGGGCGGAGTGGAGGAACATGTTCGGGTCAGGCTGATCGAGGGTGAATCCGGCTGGGCAGCGGAACCGCTTCCCGGAAAGTCGGGCGCGATCAGTTCCCTGGCTCGAGCGGACGGCCTGGTCAGGGTGCCCGCCAGCCGGCGGGGACTGAATGAGGGGGATGAGGTGGAAGTACGTCTGCTCCGGCGGTAGAGGAGGCGCCTGGTTGAAGAGATCGGTCTACCTCGACAACGTGCCGCTGCCCGAGGCCATGGCGACCTTCCACCGTGCGCTGGTCGCCGCCGATCTCCACCGGCCGTTGGGCAAGGAATTGCTGGCGCTGGCGGACGCGGGCAGCCGGGTGCTGGCCGACCCCGTATTCGCCCGCGCATCGTCTCCTGCCTATTATGCAGCGGCCATGGACGGCTATGCTGTCCAGGCGGGCTCGACGCGGGGTGCGGGCGAAACGACGCCGCTGCGCCTGGTCCTCGGGCAGACCGCGCTGCCCGTGGATACCGGGGCGCCCCTTCCCTCCGACTGCGACGCCGTGATCATGCTGGAGGACGCCGTGCCTGAAGGCGCCGCCGTCGTCATCACGGCGGCGGCGCCGCGATGGCAGCACGTGCGGGCCGCCGGCGAGGATGTCGTTGCCGGACAGCTCCTTTACCCCGGCAACCACCTGCTGGGTCCCGCCGACCTGGCCGTCCTCGCGTCGGCGGGCGTGGCAGAAGTCGCCGCCTGGCGGCGTCCCCGGGTGGCCGTCATCCCATCAGGAGACGAACTGATCGCCCTGGGCAGCCCGGATTCCCTTCCCGTGCCGGCAGGGAAGATCCTCGAGTCCAACTCGTTCATGTTGGCCGGCCTGGTGCGAGAATTCGGCGGCGTGCCCGACGTGCGGCAGCCGGTGGCCGATGATCCCCGGTCGCTCGCGGAGGCCATCGAGCGGGCCATCGCCGGCGGGGCAGACCTGATCGTGGTGAATGCGGGGTCGTCGGCAGGCGCCCGCGATTTCACGGCGCAAGTCGCCCGGCAAATGGGTGAAGTGCTGGTGCATGGGGTGGCGATGCGGCCGGGCAAGCCCGTTTTACTCGCGCTGGTCCGTACGGCGCGCGGCCGCTTGCCTCTACTGGGCCTGCCTGGCTACCCCGTGTCCGCCTGGCTCAGCTTCCGGCTGTTTGCGATGCCGCTGCTCCTGAAGTGGCAGGGCAGGGCTGTCCCTCGGCCGCCTACCGAGCCGGCAGTCCTCACCCGCCGCCTTCCCGGCCTGCCGGGTTTCACCGAGTTCGTCCGCGTCCGCATGGGCAGGGTCGGCGACCGGACGGTAGCCGTGCCTCAGCCCCGCGGGGCCGGCGTCCTGACCTCCCTGACCCGGGCGGAAGGGCTCCTCATCCTCCCACCCGATTGCGAGGGACTGGAGGCGGGCGCCACCCTCCCCGTCGAGTTGCTGGTGGACCGGGCACAGCTTGACGGCACCGTCCTGGCGGCCGGCAGTCACGACCTGGCCCTCGATCTCCTCGCCGCTCACCTGCGGGCCTGCTCGCCGGAGTTCACGCTCGCTTCCGCCAACGTGGGCAGCCTGGCGGGCCTGGCGGCACTGCGGCGGGGCGAGGCCCACCTGGCGGGGGTGCACCTGCTCGATCCCGCGACCGGGGAATACAACTTGTCTTACGTGCTGCGATGGGGCCCTCCCGGCCGTACCCTGCTGGTGACGCTGGCATGGCGGCAACAAGGACTGATGGTCGCACCCGGGAATCCCCTCGGCATCAGCGGGCTGGCGGATCTTGGCCGCCCCGACGTGGCTTTCGTCAACCGGCAGCGGGGCGCCGGCACCCGGGTGCTGCTGGATTACGAGCTGGAGCGATTGCGGATTGACCCGCAGGCGATCAAGGGTTACGATCGGGAGGAATACGGCCATCTGGCGGTCGGGGCGGCAGTCGCGTCCGGCGTGGCCGACACAGGGCTGGGCATCCTGGCGGCAGCCAGGGCGCTGGGGCTCGACTTCATTCCCGTGACCGCCGAACGCTATGAGCTGGCCATCCCCGCATCGAACCTGACCCATCCCGGCGTGTGCCGGGTGTTGGAGCAGCTTGAGCAGCCGCGATTCCGGGAAGCCGTGGAGGCGCTCGGCGGTTACGACACTTCCCGCACGGGCGAGCAGCGCTGGGTTGAATGGCAGGTGAGCAGCGGTGGTTGAGCGGCGAGTGAGCTATCTCCGGCTGTCCGTGACCGACCGCTGCAACTTGCGGTGCCGTTACTGCATGGGACCGGACGGCGTTCCTCCGCGCCGGCA
Organism: Firmicutes bacterium UBA995; assembly: GCA_002291985.1. Lineage (GTDB taxonomy): Bacteria > Bacillota > Sulfobacillia > UBA995 > UBA995 > UBA995. The sequence continues at coordinate 6,539 of DBBB01000060.1, read as the reverse complement.
CGAGGACATCCTGACCTACGAGGAGATCCTCCAGGTAGCCGCCGCTGCCGTCCCCATGGGCATCGATCGTTTCCGGGTGACCGGCGGAGAACCGCTGGTCCGCCGCGGAGTGGTGGGCCTGGTAGAGCGCCTCGTCGCCCTTGAGGGTGTCCGGGAAGTGACCATGACCAGCAACGGCTTGCTCCTCCCCGACCTGGCCGTCCCCTTGCGCGCGGCGGGGTTGTCTCGCGTGAACCTCAGCCTCGACTCGCTGCGAGCCGACGTGTACCGGACATTGACCCGGGGCGGTTCGCTCGCGGCTGCCCTGGCCGGACTGGCAGCCGCCCTGAAGACGGGCATGTCGCCGGTCAAGCTGAACGTGGTGCTGCTAAAGGGCATGAACGACGGCGAGGTGGAAGATTTTGCCGCCCTGGCGGCGACTTACGCGCTGCTAGTACGCTTCATCGAGCTGATGCCGCTGGGCGAGAGTCATTCCTGGGCGGGCGTCCGGCAGGTGCCCGAGCCCGTGGTCTTGGCGCGCCTCGCGCGCCGGGGTCGCTTGACGCCGATGGCCGGCATCCCCGGCAACGGCCCCGCCGCCTACTACCGCTGGACGCCGCGGCGGCCGGTCGCCGGCCCTGAACTCCCGGGAGTGAGCCCGGCCGGAGATGGCACGGCCACCCTCGGCCTGATCTCCGCCTTGAGCCGGCCTTTCTGCCATACGTGCAACCGCTTGCGCCTGACGGCTGAAGGCAAGCTGCATGGTTGCCTGGCAAAGGAGGACGGAGTCGACCTGCGCGAGCCCTTGCGCGGCGGGGCGGGACCCGAGGAACTCGGCAAGCTGGTCGCCATGGCCATCGCCCACAAACCGCTCGTTCACGACATGGACGGTGGCTGCGGGGCGCTGCGGCACATGTCTAGGCTTGGAGGATGAGGTCGCCATGGAGATGACGCACCTCGATGCCGAGGGCCGGGCGCGCATGGTGGACGTCGGCGAGAAGGAGACCACGCGACGGTCGGCGACTGCCCGCGCCCGGGTCCGGATGACACGCGAGGTGTTCGATGCCGTTACCGGGAGAGCCATGCCGAAAGGCGACGCGCTGGCCGTGGCGCAGCTTGCGGGAATCATGGGGGCCAAGCGGGTACCCGACCTCATCCCCCTGTGCCACCCCATCCCCTTGGACGGGGTGGAGGTGCGGCTGGCGCCCGACCCGGCCTCCCGGTGCGTGACCGTCGAGGCCATCGCCCGCACCACCGGCCGGACGGGGGCGGAGATGGAGGCGCTGACCGCCGCTGCGGTCGCCGCCCTTACCCTCTATGACATGGTCAAGTCGCTGGGGCCGCATACGGTGATCGAGGATGTGCGCCTGGTGGCGAAGAGCGGGGGCAAGAGGGGAGACTACCGGGCCGGCCGGGTCGTGGCCGTGTGCCTGTCAGAAGTCAAGGGGCAACGCAAGCAACCTTGCCTGCAAGGCGCCCTGCGTGTCGACCACGGGTTGGAGGGGGACGCCCATGCCGGCGATCCCGTGCGCCAGGTCAGTCTTCTGGCTCGGGAAAGCATCGACAAGATGCGGGCAAAGGGCCTGGAGGTAAATCCCGGCGACTTCGCGGAAAACCTGACTACCGAAGACCTTGACCTCCTGGGGCTCGAGCCTGGCTCACGCCTCGAACTCGGGGGCGGGGCTTTGCTGGAAGTGACTCAGATCGGCAAGGAGTGTCACGATCGCTGTGCCATCTACTATCAGGCAGGGGACTGCGTCATGCCCCGGGAGGGGATCTTCGCCCGGGTGCTGCGGGGCGGCGCCGTCCGACCAGGTGATAGCATATGGAGGAGCGTGAGGGAATGAGAGTCGGCGTCCTGACGGCAAGCGATCGCTCCGCTGCCGGGGTCAGGCCTGATCGCTCGGGGGAGGTGGTGGGCGAGGTGTTGGCGGCGGTGGGCTGGACCGTCGAGGAGTATCGGGTTGTGCCCGACGAGCGCGAACGGATCGCTGACGCCTTGCGGGAGATGGCCGCCTCCGGCCTGGCCCTGATCTTGACCAGCGGGGGTACGGGACTCGGGCCGCGCGATGTGACCCCGGAAGCCACGGCGGACGTCATCGACCGGCCGGTGCCCGGGCTGGGCGAACTCATGCGTCAGGCAGGACGCCAGTTTACTCCCCGGGCAACCCTCTCCCGGGCGATTGCCGGCATCCGCGGGAGGACGCTGATCGTCAATCTTCCCGGGAGCCCGCGCGGCGTGCACGAGAACCTGGGAGCGATCCTGGAAGTGCTGCCCCATGCCGTGGAGGTACTCGCGGGCGAAGTGACCGACTGCGCCCGGCCGGATAGCACCGCAAAATAGACCAGCTGACCCCACTTCGACGCGCGCATCCGCCTCACCGATCGATAAGTTGTTGCACGAAAGGTCGGCCGGCGGTATACTGGGAGCAGGAATATCCTACGTACGGTAAGGAGGCGGCGGTGCATGCCCGTGCCGGTCGTGCGGGTGACGGCCAAAGGTCAACTGACCGTTCCCGTTTCAATGAGACGCTCTTTGGGCCTCCGGGAGGGCGACTACCTGGCGGTGTACCTGGAGGGTGACGGCATCCGCTTGAAGAAAGTGGAAACCATCCGCCCCCTTGCTGAGGACGATCCCATTTGGCGGCTGGTCGGGTCCGGAGCCAGCGGCCTCGGTGACGTTGCCGAGAGTCACGACCGTCACTTGGCGGAGGGAGAGCGTGAACGGTGGAAAGGGTGATGGTGGATACCAGTGCCGTTTACGCCCTGCTGGACCAGTCGGACAAGAGGTACGGGGAAGCCAAACATCTCTTAGACCGTCTCCGGGGGAGTTCGACGCCGATCCTGCTCACCAACTTTCTGGTTGCTGAATGTCATGCCTTGATTGCCGGAAGGCTGGGACCGGGCCTCGGCCGGGCATGGCTGAGGGGCTTGGTCTGGCCGGTAGAGCGGGTCACGGAAGGGGATGAGCACCGCGCCCGGGAAATTATACTCACGTACGAAGACAAGTCTTTCTCCTATACCGACGCCACTACGTTTGCCTTGATGGAACGCCTGAATATCTGCACCGCGTTCGCGTTCGACTTCCACTTCGTCCAGTTTGGGTTCCGCCTGCTGCGCGATTGAGTCCGCTTGTTACCCTGAGACCCCCTGGCCTTGGCCATGGAGACTTCCGGGGCACCATGCTCTCCCCGGGCGGCTCGCCGGCTACGCCCTCATCCCCCGCCGACCGGCGGGAAGACCCCGACCCGATCGCCATCGGCCAGGATACGGTCAAGTTCGCTGTAGGTGTCGTTGACGAAGACGGCCTTGACCACACCGGGAGGGATGCCCAGGACTTCTTCGAGTGCCCGTCGTACCGTCATTCCCTCGTCTACCTCGAGACGCACGGGTTCCCCCACCTCAAGCCCGGGGCGAAACCTCCTCAAGGTGGCAAAGAGCCTGACCTCGATTGCCATCAAGGGCCTCACCTCAACGTC
>DBBB01000060.1:467-2670 GCA_002291985.1 Firmicutes bacterium UBA995 | reverse complement strand
CCAGCCGGCTCCCGGCTTTGACCCGCCGCGTCACGGGCGAGTATGCGCCGTCGAGGAAGACGTTACTGCCGACTTCCGCGTCGGGGATCCCGATGCGCTCGATGATGTCGGCGATAGTATCGCCCTCCTCAACGGGCACGTGCACGATCGAATCCCGGGTCGAACTCAGGTTGTCGGTGAACCGCCGCAGCTTGCCGAAAAGGCGCACCTCGATCGTTGCCGGGGCGCGACCACCTGAGTTCTCGGTCTCAGACGGCATGAACCTTATCCAACGTTTCGTCGGGCACATCGAATACCACGTTATGAGGGGGGAGCTTCTCGTGCTTCATGAACTCCGGCAGGCGGTCGTGGACCCTGGTAAACCCGGCTCTCTCGTTGAAAGACCGCTCTATGCCGATGATCTCTCCGCCGATCCTGCCGATGTCGTTGAGGGTCCAGTTGGTGCCCAACACGCCGTTGCACTCCTCCACCAGTCCTTCCAACCCCGCGGGTATGTCCAGGATGGCGAAGGCGATGAACAGGCAGTGCCCCGTCGCATCGATGAAAGCGGTGGCGTACTGGAAATTGCGCGCCATATCCGCTTTGTCGACGCTGAACTGGTCTACCTTGCCGCTCACGCCCAGCATCTCGGGCGCGATGGTGTAGCCGGAGGTGTGGTCGGCGCCCATCGTGGAGATGGCATAGGTGATGCCGATTCCCTTGATGGCTCGCGGATCATAGGCGGGTATGGCCTGGCCCTTGACCGTGGGACAGCGCACGACGCCGAAGACGCGGGCCGTGCTCTCCGCACCATTGCCGAGAATGTGGCCCAGAGGGGAACCCTTGCCGATCTCGCGCATGAGTTCGATGGCTCTCTTACCGTCGCCGAATTTCGCCAGCCCTGCTTCCATGGCCACGCCGATGGTCACCCCGGCCTCAATGGTGTCGAGGCCGTAGTCGTTGCACAGGTGAATCAACTCGCCCGTGACGTCCAGATCGTCTATGCCGCACTGGGCGCCAAACGACCAGACCGACTCGTACTCCTGGACGGACACCAGTTCGCTGCCGTCAGCCTTGGGATAGACGTTGGAGCACTTGATGATGCATCCGGGGCTGCAGCCGTGGCCGGTCATGCCCACTCCGCCCCGCTTCTTGCAGACCTCGTGGATGGTCTCGCCACTGATCTTGGCCGCTCCCTCGAAGCGCCCTTCGCGGAAATTCCTGGTGGGGAAGCCGCCGGCCTCGTTGATGATGTTGACCAGCACCGCCGTGCCGTAGGTATTGAGTCCGCCGCCCGGCTTGGTGACGGCGTGGGTCTGCAAGGCTTCCACCAGCTTCCTGCGACCCGTGTCGAAGAGTTCCTTGTTGGCGATGGGGACGCCGGGACCGTCCTTGTCGTCGAGGACGATGGCTTTGAGCCCCTTCGAGCCCATGACCGCACCCATCCCTCCCCGCCCGGCGTAGCGGGAAGGCCGGTTCTGCGGGTCATTGACGCAGACGCCCGCATTGGCCATCAGCCTCTCTCCGGCCGTGCCGATGCCCAGGACGGCCACTTTATCGCCGAATCTGTCCAGGAGAAGGGGATAGGCAGCGTACAGTCCCTTCCCCAGCCAGGCGTCGGCAGCCGGCAAGAGTTCGGCCCCGTCCTTGTTCACCTTGAGCACCCAGTACTTGCCCTTTTCCTTGGGCTGCCCCTCAACGACGATGGCCCTGATGCCCAGACGGGATAGTTTCTGACCGGCCAGGCCACCGGAGTTGGTTTCCTTGATGGTCCCCGTCAGGGGTGATTTCCCGCCGATGGATATGCGTCCCGAAGTTGGGGCAGCGGTGCCGGTGACGACCCCCGCAGCGTAGACAATCTTGTTGTTCGGACCCAGAGGGTGACAGGCGGGCGGGACTTCATCGTGGACTATGCGGGATGTCAGCCAGCGTCCCGCCATGTTCGCATACCTGTCAGGGAGCCGCTCGAACCTGGTCGTCAGGTCGCTCATGTTCACGCGCAGGACCTTGCCCATGACTACATGCCTCCCTGTCTCAACCGATCGGGCCTTCCGGGCCGGTACACGCACCTCCTTGTTTTTCCTCCAGGTCACCTCCTCCAGCGATCACCCGGGGCATCACGTGAGGCGTTGACGGGCCACCGGGTCCTTGCGGTCAACTTGCATAATAATTATGGATCTTCCCCAGGGAACCTGTCAACGTTCCCTCCATGCAGCTCGCCCAC
>DBBB01000060.1:0-163 GCA_002291985.1 Firmicutes bacterium UBA995 | reverse complement strand
GTCAACGTTCCCTCCATGCAGGTCCTGTGGCAGATTGCCGCCCGCCCCCGGGCTGATGCCCCTTGCAACGGGGAGTTTCCTGCAACCGGCCGCCGCTCAACCCGGGGCCAGAACACGGGCAGTTACGGTCAACACCAGCCGCGGGTTGGTGTGGTCCGTCAGG
>DBBB01000149.1:2957-3133 GCA_002291985.1 Firmicutes bacterium UBA995 | reverse complement strand
GGCCGCCCGGTCCCGCTCCAGCCGTTCGCGTACCCACTCGCAGTAGACGGCATCCCGCGCCAAGGGCTGTTGCCCAACGGCATCCGCACGGACCAGGAACAGGTCCTTCTCGACCCCACCGTCCGCCTTTCGCCCCACCGGGCAGCACTGCAGCTCGAAGGCCAGGCAGCGCCCCG
>DBBB01000149.1:0-2557 GCA_002291985.1 Firmicutes bacterium UBA995 | reverse complement strand
CTCCGGGTTCGGCGAACTCGCGCAGCCGCTGCCGCAACTGGTGCGCGTCGTGACGCGCATAGCCCAGGATGCGCGGGGGCCGGCGCCGGTCCAGCAGCAAGCGCCAAGGCTTCGGAGCCAAAGGCCCAAAGGCCGCGGCCAGCCAGGCGTGGACTCCGTAGCCAAGGTCGTCGTCGCCGTCCCGGGAACCCAACCCCTGATCGCGGAGAAACAGCATCAGGGCGGTCAGGTCAGGCCGCAGTTCAACGATGTGCAGGGGGTTCACAAATGCTCCCCTCCAATCAGGCCCTCCGCTCGCCACCGGCTTCCGGCCGGGATCTGGTTGGCCCAGTCGCGCAGGTCGTAGACCCGCCGGACCTCACCGCGACCGGCGGCTCCGAGTTCGGCAGGCCAGCAGGCTAACAGCCCCTCGACCGGCTTAGCGGGCACCCCCATCCGATTCCATACCGGTACCCGGCACAAGAGCGCCAGCAAGTTTTCACCCTCGACCACAGGCATGTGGGGGTCCAGTAGCGGACGGGCCGGCAGACACGTCTTGCGCCCGAGGAACAGAGGTCGCGCCGGGCGGCGAAGCGCGTCGCCGACGGTATCGAGATCCGGTGCGGTTTCGCCCTGCAGGGCCAAGGCAACTGTCATGAGGCCGTCAGCCCAGTAGTGGCGGTGACGCTCGTGCGTGCCAAACCGCGCGTCCGACCCCCCTGCGCGGTGCTCGGGTGCGCCGCGAGTAGTCCAGCCAGGCTCGGCCATCTTCGTCTGACCCAGGTCCGCCGTGTGGTAGTCGACCAGCCGCTGCGGGCGTACGTCCCACCGTGCGGCGTACTCGACGCGCCGCTGCAGGTCATCGAGCCGCTGGAAGTCGCCGTGGTGCCAGCCCAGGGCGTTGGCGATAAGGCCCGTGAGCATGGCGGTGCCTGGGAAGCGGTCGATGAAGCCGTGCTGGTCCACCATTACGGTGCCGAAGCTCATGATCGGGGCATCCAGCCTCAAGACCAGCGCCCTCATTGCCGGCCTCCGAAGACCTCGTCCAGACTGTTCTGGACAGCACTGCCCAGGGAAACGACAGGCTCCCGGTCCCGGGGCCAGGCATGGAGCGCTGCGACATAGCGCCGCTGGACGTCGGCGTCGCCGTACATGGCCTCGAGAGCCTCAAGATACGCTGCCATCGCCTCTACGGACTGGACCATGGGATGGGCTTGGTGCTGGCCAAGCCGCACCGGCCGTAAGAAAGCGTTGGCCAGGCTGCGTGGTTGGGCGGTGCCCGACTCGATCACCACACACTCGGCCCGGGCATAGGGGGCCGTGGCACCTAACTTCGCGCCTGGCGTCACCTGGGCGACGGCCTGGACAAGCAAGTCGAGCAGCGCACGGGCCCCATCGCAATCCTGCCCGCGCCACTCGGCACGGTTGCACCCTGTCAGGTTCGACACCAACAGCGGTACGTCGACGGCCACGTATCCGTAGAAGATCCCGGCACCCAACTCCATGTCGTTGGCGTGCGCGGCGCCCGTCTCCTCATCGCCAGCCAGGTCGTCGACCACAGTGAAGAAGTCGACCTCGGTCTCCAGGGCGTGGGTCGTGAAGGCGTGGGCCACATGAACGGGCGCGTCGGTGCGGGCCAACACGTCGGAAGTGACGAAGCGCCCGAACATGGCGCCCTCGAAGCCGACCGCCGGATTCGAGATGCCGGCCTGGTGGAGGAGTGCCTTGAAGTTCTTCTTGCCTTCCTTGATGATCCGCTCGTCGAGGAAGGCCTTGGCCGCCTTCTCGTCGCTTTGCCCGGCGGCTTCCTGAATAAGCTTGATGAAGCAGTCGGCCTCCGGCTGCCCGAACAGGACGGGCTGCTTCATTGCCAGGGTGTCCTTATCCAGAGCCTCCTTCTCGCCGGCTGCCTTGAGGATACTCTGGGCTAAGTGCAGAGTTAGTGTGTGTGCGCTGAGCTCGGGCATGCCCGCCTCGACCAGCCGCCGCTTGACCACTCTGCTGAAGAAGTGGCGCGAACGGACACCGCTGGGCAGCTCGGCCCCGTCCATCATCCATTCACGCCAGTGCCGCTTCTGGCATTGGCTGGACACACGCAGCCGAGGATGACCGCCGAAGACAATTCGCTTGGCGAGGCCGGCATCGTCACGATTCAACAAGCTCGCATGGTAGCTGGTAAGGAAGTGCATCTGCAGGAACACGGCATTCACCTCACTGTTTGATTTGATCCGCGGAGCGATAGAAGTCCCAAGCCACCCTGCGCTGTAAGCTCTCGCGCTTGTCGGGATCACGGGTGAACAGCAGCTGCGCGGCATCCACCCAGTTACAGGACGTCGACTTGGCGGCCAGAAAGCGGGCCGCACGCAAGAGCAGGCTCCGGCGGGTATCCCCCTCGGCAGCCAACAGCCGCTCCAACCGAGCCGCCGCATAGCCCGCCTCGGCCAGGGCCCTACCCAGACCCCGGTCCGGCCGGTGGGCGTTGGGGCTCATCAGAGCCACGCCCGCAACCAAGGTGCCCCAGCTCTCGCGTGTGTCCGCCTCGCGATCCCACCCCTCCGGCAAGTGGCGGAGCGCAAAG
>DBBB01000024.1 GCA_002291985.1 Firmicutes bacterium UBA995 | reverse complement strand
GGCGTGCCTCCTCGTTTGCCGAGGCGGGACCGGGCGATACCGTAACCCGCGGGCCGCTCGGCGCGTGTGTGGTAGAATGATCCCCGGAGGTATGCGCTTGCGCCTGAAGCGTCTGCAACTGCAAGGATTCAAGTCCTTCGCCGCCCGAACCGAGCTGGAGATCGAAGAAGGCGTCACCGCGGTAGTAGGTCCCAACGGTTCGGGCAAGTCCAATCTCGCCGAAGCGCTGCGCTGGGCGCTCGGGGAACAGAGCGTTCGGCAACTTCGGGGATTGCGCATGGAGGATGTGATCTTCCACGGCAGCGATCGCCGTCGGGCGGCGGGAATGGCAGAGGTTGAGGTGACCTTCGACAACAGCGACGGCCGGCTTCCCGTGGAGTTTTCGGAGGTGACGCTGACGCGGCGCGTCTACCGCAACGGTGAGGGCGAGTATACCATCAACCGCGCGCCCGCTCGTCTGAAGGACGTCCAGGATCTGCTGGCTCACATGGGCCTCGGACGCGATGGATATGCGATGCTCGAGCAAAACCGCATTGAGGAGATCCTGCGCGCCCGGCCCGAGGAGCGACGGCCCTTGTTCGAGGAGGCGGTGGCGATAACCCGCCATCGCCATCAGCAGCAGGAAGCCATGCGCAAGCTGGAAGACACCGACCGCAACATGACGCGCGTGTCGGATATCACGGCCGAACTCGAGCGGCAACTCGAGCCATCACGTCAGGCTGCGGCCGCCGCCCGGGCTTACCTGGCCCTTCGCGACGAACGGGACGGGCTTGCAGGCGCCTTGCGTGCGAGAGGGATGGACCGGATCACCCGTAGCTGGTCCCAGCTCGGCGAGCAGAAAGCGGAGGTGGACCGGCGCCTCGAGAGCATCCGGCGCCAGCTGGCCCAGGCCCAGGGCCAACAGCAGTCCTTTCGGCGGGAGCTTGAAGCGAGCGCTCGAAGCGCGGCCCAGGTGGAGCAGGCAGTGATCCACCTGTCCGCTCAGTTGCAGGCCGTTGAAGCTGATCGGCTCGTGGCCCGGGAACGGGCGGCGCAATCCGCCGGCGCCGTCGACCGGTTGAACCGTGAACTGCTCGAGGGTGAGCGCCTGCAGGCAGAGGGGACGGCGCGTGTTGCCGACGGGGAACGTGACCTCGGCGAGCTTCAGCGGGAGCTGTCGCGCCTGTCCGAGGAACGGAAGAGGCGGCAAGCGAAACGGACGGACGCCGAGTCCCTCCTTCGCGCCAGGGAAGTGGCCCTGGCGGCGCACAGGCGAGAGTCGGCCGCCCTGGCCGAGCGGACTGCCGATGCCCGCCGTCTCGCGCATCGGTCCGAGCAAGAACTGGCCGGCCTGGAGTCAAGCATCGAGCGAACGACCTGGCGTGAAACTGACCTGCGCGCGCGCCGCGACCGCACCGCCGATGCCCTGGCCGAGGTTCAGGGGAGCGAGGCCGAGTCCCAGGCGCAGATGGTTGCGAGCACTTCGAGACTCGCGGCTGCCGGCGAGCGGGCACGCCAACTGGCCCACGAGGTCGAGGCGGCGCGCGCCAGGGTACTGGAACTGAACGGGCAGGCGGCCAGGTCCCGGGCCAGGCTTGAGGCGCTCTCGGAACTCGATCAGGCTCTGGACGGCTTATCTCCGGCCGCCCGGGCGCTGCTGGAGCGAAACCCCTCCGGCTTACTGGGGCCGCTGGTGGACTTCGTTGAGGTGCCTGCCGAACAGCGACGGGCGTTGCAGGCAGCCGTGGAGCAGTGGGCCGACTGCCTCCTGGTCGAGCGGGGATGCTTGACGGATCTACTGGCACTGGGTCGCAGAGTCGGGACCGGACGTGCCCTGCTCTGGCCGGTGCCGGTCCCCTGTACTCTGCCGAAGCCCGCGATGGACGGCAAGACGCTGGACGTCCACGTCGAGGGGCCGGCGGCCGAGGTGCTGGAGCACCTCCTGGCGGGAGTCCGGCTTGCCCCCGACCTGGAGTCGGCCATAGCCATGGCCGAGGCTGTCGGTTACGGTCATCCCGTCGTCACCCTTGAGGGCGACATCGTCCATCCCGGGGGCGGCATTACCCTGCGCGGGGGGACGGAAGCCCAGCGATGGGGCCGTCGCGCGGAGCTGACGGAACTCGGCCGTCGGGTGACCGAGGCCGGGGAAGCTGCGGAAGGGGCGGCGGCGGATCTCGGGTTACGGGAAGAGGCACTGGCCAGGGAAACGGCGGAGGTGGCGAAGGCGAGCAGTGAGTTCAGCCGGCAAGAAGCCGCCCTGGCCGCCCTGGTCCGGGATCGGGAACGTCTGACGAGAGAACTCGCGCGCGAGGCGAGCGAGGCAGACGACCTCGCCCGCACCCGCGACCGTTCCTCCCACGAGCTGAAACGACTTGTAGGGGTGAAAGAAGCGCGTCGCGCCGAGATGAACCGCCTGGAGGAAGCATCACGGCGCCTGCAGGCGGAGATTCAAGAACTCGAAACCGCTTTCGGTGACGAACGGGCGGGGCTGCAGCAAGAGGCCGATGCCTGGGCGGAATTGCGGGCAGAGTTGGCGGCAACCGAGCAGAGAGAGCGGGCGGCTCGCCAGGCGCTGGACGACATGCGGGCTGCCCTGGTCCGGGCCGGGGACGAACTTCAAGCTCGGCGCACGTTGCTCGAGCAGGCCGCTGTCCGGCAGGAGAAGGCCGGGCAGGAACTGGCCGCCCTGCAAGGCCGCAAGGAAGCGCTTGTCCCCGAACTCGACGACCTTCGACAGAAGTTGCCGTCCGCTCTTGCCGCTCGCGACGAACTGGCCGTCTCCCTCTCCGGGGCCGAGGCGGCCATCGGCGAACTCCGGAGCGGACTTGAGGCACTGCAAGGCAGGTCTCACGAACTCGAGGTCAAGTCCGCCCGCCTCGAGGCGGAATACGGCAACCTCGCCCGGGATCATCAACCGGCGCAACCTTCCACCGATCTGGGAGGCCGTTCGGAGGCGGATGCCCGCGCCCGGGTGCGCGAGCTGACCGCACAGATGGAGGCGCTGGGAGAAGTGAGCCTTGGGGCGGTGGGGGAGTGCAGGCGACTGGAGGAGCGCATTCAGTTTTTCGCTTCAGAGCAAGCCGATCTCGAGGAGGCCCGGCGGGGTCTGGACCGGCTGCTGGGGGAGATCGATCAGGCCATGGCCCGTCGGTTTCAGGAGGGCTTTGGGGCGATCGGCGAGGCGTTCAGCCGCATTTTCAGCCACCTCTTCGACGGCGGGCGAGGCGAGTTGGCGCTGGAGGAGCCGGCGCTACCCCTCACTTCCGGCATTGCCATTCGTGTCCAGCCCCCGGGCAAGCGCGTTCAGAGCTTGAACCTCCTCTCGGCGGGAGAGCGGGCCCTGACCGGCATCGCCCTGCTCTTCGCCTTCCTGGACGCCCGCCCCGTGCCCTGCTGCGTGCTGGACGAGGTGGACGCCGCCCTGGACGACGGCAACTCGGTCAAGTTCGCCCGCGTGCTGCGGCAGTACTGCGCCCTCACCCAGTTTCTGGTCGTGACGCACAACAAGAGCACCATGGAAGCGGCCGACGCCCTGTACGGCGTGACCATGATGGAGGAAGGCGGCATATCGCAACTCGTATCCCTCCGACTCGCCGAGGTCGCATCAGAAGCCGGCACGGGAGGGAGCGAGCCTTGAGCCGCCTTGAGCAGGGTTTAGCCAGGATGCGCGCCGCCTTCTCGGCATCGCTCGACAAGATCTTGACGGGGCGGGGCTCACCCGATCTCGGAGATCTTGAGGAATCGCTCATCCTCGCCGACGTCGGACCGGAGACGGCCCGCAAACTCATCGAGCGGCTGAAACACATCCCGTCCCGGGGTGAGTCCGCCCGCGACTCCCTGGCGACGGCGCTGGTAGACATGCTGGAGGGCGAACCTCCTGCCCCTGGCCTGCGGCTGTCAGGCACTCCCTCGGTGTTGGTCCTGGTCGGCGTCAACGGCACGGGCAAGACCACCACTCTTGCCAAGCTGGCCGCGCGCCTGGGCAAGGAAGGGAAAACCTCTGTCCTGGCCGCGGCCGACACCTTCCGTCCGGCGGCCATCGATCAGTTGCAAGTACTGGCAGACCGGGTAGGGGCACGCGTGGTGGCGCACCGGCCGGGCAGCGATCCGGCCGCCGTCGCTTTCGATGCCGTCCAGGCGGCGCTCAAGAAGGGCAATGACCTGGTGCTGGTGGACACGGCCGGACGGCTGCATACCAGGGCCGGACTCATGGACGAACTGGGCAAGATCTGCCGGGTAATCGGCAAGGCGCTGCCCGGCGCCCCCCATGAGGTGCTGCTGGTGCTCGATGCCACCACGGGCCAGAACGCCATCGAACAGGCTCGAGTCTTCAAGGAGGCGGTGGGCGTAACCGGCGTCATCCTCACCAAACTGGATGGGACGGCCAAAGGGGGCATCGTCGTGAGCGTTCGCTGGCGGATGGGGCTGCCGATCCGTTTCGTGGGCGTGGGCGAAGGGATGGACGATCTCCTCCTCTTCGACTCCCGCGAGTTCGTGCAGGCTCTCCTGGGCCCCGGGCGATGATCGTACCCGGGGGCAAGGCAGTTCGGCTTGCCGAGAGTCTCGGAGCGATGCTCGGGGAGAGCAACGTCATCAACTCGCGAGACGCGCTCGAACCCTACGGCAAGGACGAAGGGAGCTGTCCCCTTCATCTCCCCCATCTCGTGGTCAAACCGGCGAGCTTGGAGCAGGTACAGTCCGTCCTGAAGGAGGCGGCTTCCGCCGGCGTGCCCGTCACCCCCCGCGGCCGGGGGACGGGACTGGCCGGAGGAGCGGTGCCCGTCCGGGGGGGCATGGTACTTTCCCTGGAACGCATGGACCGGATCGTGGAGGTGGACGAAGCCAACCTTTCGGTAGTGGTGGAGCCGGGCGTGATTGTGCAGGACCTGCACCGGGCCGTCGAGTCCCGGGGACTGTTCTACCCTCCCGATCCCGCGAGCCTGGATAGCTGCAGCATCGGAGGGAACATCGCCGTGAACGCCGGTGGACCGAGAGCGGCCAAGTACGGCATCACCCGCCATTACGTCCTCGGCGTGGAGGCGGTGCTGGCCGGCGGACAGGCCATCCGTCATGGACGCAAGACCATCAAGAACACTACCGGCTACTCGTTGACTCATCACCTGATCGGCTCCGAGGGCACGCTGGGCGTCATCACCCGGGCCACCCTGCGCCTGGTGCCGCTGCCCCCGGTCCGCGTCGACCTGCTGGCGCCTTTCCCCGAGGTGGCCGCTGCTGCTCGGGCCGTCGGCCGCATCGTCCGCGGGGAACGGGTAGTGCCGGCCGCCCTGGAGTTCATGGACCAGGCGTCAATCCGCGCCGCGGCGACTTTCCTTGAGCGGGAAGTCCCCTTCCTGGACGCAGCCGCCCACCTTTTGATCCAGCTTGACGGCAAGGATGGCGATGCCGTACTGGCCCAGTCGGAGCAGGTGGGGGAGATCTGCCTTGAGGAAGGGGCGAGCGACGTACTGGTAGCCACGGGCAGTCATGCCCAGGAGCGGATGTGGGCTGCCCGCCGGGCCATCCTCGAGGCGGTGAAGAGACTGTCGCATCACTCCGACTTCCTCGACGTCGCTGTGCCTCTCGGCCGCATTCCCGAGTTCCTCGACCGGGCGGACCGGGCAGCCTCCGGCGCCGGCCTTTCCCTGGCCAACTGGGGACACGCGGCCGACGGCAACATCCACGTGGCCATCCACCGGCGGGAGCAGTGCCCGGGATGGCTCGAGGCCGCAGGTCAGCTCACAGACCGTATTTACGCGGCGGCCCGAGACCTGGGAGGCGTGATCGCCAGCGAGCACGGCATCGGCTGGCTAAAACGGAAGGCCCTGGCCGCCTCGCTTGACCCGGAAGCCCTCGCTCTCATGCGCCGGGTAAAGCAAGCTTTTGACCCCGGGGGCCTGCTGAACCCGGACAAGGTGCTTCCGTGACCGCAGGGGAGGCTATTCATCCCTTGACGCCGATGCGGCTGCCCCTTAGAATGTCGGTGTAAAGGGTTACACCTTGACGGACGGCAGGCGGGAGATACGGTGAAAGATGCGGTGGAAGATGAGCGGTCGGCGCCGGGCAGGGTAGTGAAGGCGGCGCGGCTGTTCGACGCGTATTCTCCGCTGCTGACCGCAAGACAACGCGAGGTGCTTGAACTTCACTACTTCCACGACTTGTCGCTGGGCGAGATCGCCGCGTCCTGGTCGACCAGCCGCCAGGCAGTGCATGACCTGGTCCGGAGGGCGCTGTCCCGCCTCGACAGCCTGGAGGACAAGCTGGGGCTGGTACGGGCGATGCGAGCCGCGGGCGCCGATGGCGCGCGGATGATGGAACTGACGGCGACGGCGATCCGCAAGATCGACGCCCTCGAGCTGGATGGCGGGGCGGCCTGTTCCGGGAAGTTGCAGGAAGTCCGCACGGTCTTGAAGCAGCTTGAGCACTGCCTGCGGGAGCGGTGGGACTAGGGTGTTCGGCGGCCTGACGGAGAGACTCCAGGCGATCTTCCGCGACCTGCGCGGGCGCGGCCGGCTTGGCGTGCCCGAGGTGGACGCAGCCCTTCGCGAGGTGCGGCTGGCCTTGCTCGAGGCGGACGTGAACTTCCGGGTGGTCCGCGACTTCATCGAGCGCGTGCGCTCCCGGGCGTTGGGTGCGGAAGTGATGGAAAGCCTCACGCCCGGCCAACAAGTGATAAAGATCGTCCATGAAGCCATGGTTGAGCTTCTGGGTTCGACCCCCGTCGGCCTCGACCTCGGGCAAGATCTGCCGGCGGTGATCTTGCTGGTGGGCTTGCACGGCGCCGGCAAGACCACCACGGCCGTCCGGCTGGCGGTTCACGTCAAGGACAGGGGCAGGCGCCCCTTGCTGGTAGGCGCGGACGTGTATCGACCCGCGGCCGGGGAGCAACTCGCCGTCCTTGCAGAGCGCGCGGGCCTGCCGGTACGCGTGGCCCCGGCCGGGTCAGACCCGGTCGTGGTCACGCGTGACTATTGCCGCCAGGCGCCTGCTCTTGGTTGCGACACGGTCATCGTCGACACCGCCGGACGCCTTCACGTGGACGACGCGCTCATGGCGGAGATGGAGCGGCTGAGCCGGGATCTCCGCCCGCGGGAAACGCTGCTGGTAGTCGACGCCATGACCGGCCAGGATGCGGTCAACGTGGCCCGCTCTTTCCAGGAACGGGTGCCGATAGACGGCTTCGTCCTCACCAAGCTGGACGGCGACGCCCGGGGTGGGGCCGCCCTGTCGCTGCGGGCGGTCAGCGGGCGGCCCGTCAAGTTCGCCGGCACGGGCGAAGGGCTGGGGGACCTGGATATCTTCCATCCCGAAAGGATGGCGTCGCGGGTGCTGGGGATGGGCGACGTGCTGGCCCTGATCGAGCGCGCCCAGCAGGCGGTGGACGAGCAGACCGTACGCGATCTCGAGCGCAAATTGCGCGCGGACGCTTTCACCCTCGAGGACTTCCTGGTCCAGCTTCGCCAGGTCAGAAAGCTCGGTCCCCTGGAGGACATCGTGAAACTCCTGCCCGGGATGCCAATGCGCGGGATGCCCAGGGGCGGAGTCGATCAGCGCGAACTGGTGAAGGCGGAAGCGATCATCAACTCGATGACCCCCGAGGAACGCCGCCGTCCGGAGATCCTGGACGCCGGCCGGAGACGGCGCGTGGCGCGGGGTAGCGGTACCCAGGTGCAGGAGGTCAATCGCCTGTTACGGCAGTACGAAGAGGCTCGGAAGATGTTTCGGCAGTTAGCGAGATGGCAGCGAGGCGCCGGACGTACATCGCCGGCGCCGTGGCCGCCTCGCCGGGGATGAGAGTCCATACGGAGGTGTTGGGCCAGGTGGCGGTCAAGATCAGGCTCAAGCGGGTGGGTGCGAAGAAAGAACCGATGTTCCGGCTGGTGGTGGCGGACTCCCGGTTCCCGCGTGACGGGCGCTTCATCGAGGAGATCGGATACTACCATCCAACCGCCAACCCCCCCGTCCTGTCGGTGCGTGAGGATCGGGCCAGGGCATGGCTGGCCCAGGGTGCTCAGCCCTCGGGGACGGTGCGGGCGCTGCTGAAGCGGGCGGGACTGACGGGCCGTCCGGCCAAGGACGCCGGCGAAACCGGGACATGAATGAACCCATCCCGAGTGCGGCGCGGGAGTTGCTGGTACTGTTTTTGACCCGCATCGTGGACCACCCCGACGACGTGCGCGTCGTCGAGCAGGAGCGCTCGGGGGTGGTCATCTTCCGGGTGTCGGTCCACCCCCGGGACATCGGCAAAGTGGTGGGAAGGGGCGGCCGGGTAGTGAAAGCCATCCGCAACCTGGTGCGGGTCGCGGCCAGCTGCGAAGGGCGTCGGGCGATGGTGGAGGTGGGGACTCCCTGACCGGGAGACCGCCGCATCCCGACCGCCTGGCGGTCGGCCAGGTGCTGGGACCTCATGGCGCCTCCGGCCGGGTACGGGTGTACCCCCTCACCGACTTTCCCGACCGCCTGGAGAGGTTGACCGACGTCGTGTTGCGGTCGGCCGCCGGTGACTGCGCCGCGAAGGTCGAAGGCGTCTGGCCCCACGGAAGGGTATACCTCTTCAAGTTCGCGGGGGTGGGCAGTCCCGAAGCGGCAGCCCGGCTGAAGGGGGCGTACCTCACGGTTGCCGTGGCCGACGCCGTGCCCCTCCCCCCCGGCCGGTATTACGTACACGAGATCGTGGGGTTGCGCGTCGAGGATACGGGGGGAACCGCGCTCGGGGTGGTGGAACAGGTACTGCACACCGGCGCCAATGATGTGTGGGTGGTCCGCCTGACTAAGGGGGGGCAACTGCTGGTGCCCGCCTTGAAGTCGGTGGTCCAGGATATCGACAGGAAAGCTCAGGTCATGAAGGTACGCCCCCTCGAGGAGTGGCTGGGTTGAGGATCGATGTCCTGAGCATCTTTCCCGGCATGTTTGCCGGTCCTCTCGATGACTCGGTGGTGGGGCGGGCACGGGCCGAGGGTATCCTCGACGTACGTTTGCACGACCTCCGCGCCCATGCTGCCGACCGCCACCGGCTCACCGACGACTATCCCTTCGGCGGCGGCTCGGGCATGGTAATGAAACCCGAACCGTTCTTCAGGGCAATGACGGCCCTCGGCGAGCAGTGGGCCTTCCGTCCCCGCGTTATCCTGCTCAGCCCCCAGGGGGCACGACTTGAACAGGCGCGGGTGGTCGAACTGTCGAAACTTGGGGGACTATGCCTGCTATGCGGAAGATATGAGGGGGTCGACGAGCGGGTCCGCGAGGGACTGGTCGACGAGGAACTGTCGATCGGCGACTATGTCCTCACCGGTGGCGAACTGGCCGCCATGGTGTTGATCGATGCGATCGCGCGCCTACTGCCGGGGACGCTGGGCGGGCCGGGGTCGACGGTCGAGGAGTCGTTCAACGAGAACCTGCTGGAGTATCCCCATTACACCCGGCCCCGCTTTTTCGCGGGGAGGTCCGTGCCCGATGTGCTGTTGTCCGGGGATCATGGCGCCATCCGGACCTGGCGCCGCAAGCAGTCGCTTTTGCGTACCGCCAGGCGTCGCCCCGACCTGCTGATGCGGGCCTGCCTCGGGCAGGAGGACCGGACGCTGTTGGAGGAGTTGCTACGCGAGGGAGAGCTTGCCGAGGCTACGAGGTTGGTGCGGTGGATGTTGACAGGCGACCGGCGTGATCGAGGGTCGCCCGCGTTGTGATGGCACTTCCGGCATGCTATAATGGGTCGGCGTGCCGGGGAAGAGGTGGGGCGAAAGTGAACGAGATTCGTATGCTTGAAGAGGAATATCGGAGGAAGAACTTGCCCGATTTCCAGCCGGGGGATACAGTACGTGTCCAGGTCAAGGTCGTCGAGGGCGGGCGGGAACGCATCCAGGCCTACGAGGGTGTGGTCATTGCCCGGGCGGGCGGGGGAATCGGGGAAACCTTCACCGTGCGCCGGGTAAGCTATGGGGTAGGAGTGGAGAGGGTCTTCCCCTTGCACTCGCCCCGGGTGGAGCGGCTGGAGATCGTCCGCCGGGGAGTCGTCCGCAGGGCCAAACTGCACTACCTGCGCGATATGCGCGGCAAGCGCACACGGATCCGGGAGAAGAAGTAGACCATCCCGGCGCCGTCTGGCGCACGGACGGGGGACCACGAGCTTGAACGCGAAGTCCAGGGGCCATCTGCGGGAACTCGTTGAAACCGTCCTCATTGCCGTGGTGCTGGCCTTCCTGGCCAGACACTTCATCGTCGAATCGTTTTATGTGTTCGGGACTTCGATGGAGCCGACGCTGGCAAACGCCGAGCGTCTCTTCGTCAATAAGCTATCCTATCGCTTCGTCCCCCCCCAACGGGGCGATATCGTCGTCTTTCGCTATCCCCGGAACCTCGACCGCGACTTCATAAAGCGAGTCGTGGCCGTCGGGGGGGAGAGGGTGGAAATCGTCGATGGGCGCGTCCTGGTGGACGACCGGCCGATTGACTGGCCCCATCCCATCATTGCCGACAACGCACACTATCCCCTCACCGAGGTCCCGGAGAGGATGCTGTTCGTGCTGGGCGATAATCGCCGCAACAGCGAGGACAGCCGTTTCTTCGGTTTCGTGCCCCTTGAGAACGTGAAAGGTGAAGCATTCCTGCGCTTCTGGCCCCTCGAACGCCTGGGGTTCATCCGCTGAAGGGACTCTCGCCATCGCCGGGAGGTGATGACCCGGTGACGACCTGGTACCCGGGTATCATGGCCAGGACCAGGCGGCTGATCCGCGAGAACCTGGCGGTCGTGGATGTGGTGGTGGAGCTGGCTGACGCGCGCCTCCCGCGTTCGAGCCGGGACCCGGGCCTGGAAGGGCTGCTGAGGGGCAAGCCTCGGCTGGCGGTCCTCAACAAGGCCGATCTCGCCGATCCTCGCATGACCCGCCGCTGGGTGTCCTGGCTGACCGCCCGGGGAGAGAGGGTCATGGCTTTCAGCGCGACGGCCGGCGCCGGTCCCTCCAAACTGCTCGGCAACCTGTGGGCCTTCGGCGGAAGACGGCGGCCGGGACGCTCGCTTCGGGTGATGGTGGTCGGTACTCCCAACGTCGGCAAGTCCTCGCTGCTCAATCGGCTCGCAGGCAGGGCAAGCGCCGCCACCGGCGATCGCCCCGGGGTGACCCGGGGCAAGCAATGGATTACCCTGGCGCCCGGCCTCGAGTTGCTCGATCTGCCGGGCGTGCTGCCCCCGAGATCCCTGGCGAATGAGGGCGGGTACGGGCTTGCCGCCGTGGGCATCGTTCCCGAAGGCACTTACGATCCCGGGGCCGTGGCGGTATGGCTGCTCGAGTGGCTGGCATCGCGACCATCGGGGCGGCAGGGGCTATGCGCGACCTACGGCGACGAACTGCTGGCCGATGCCGCTCCCCACACGCTCCTCGAGATGGTGGGTCGGGCCCGGGGCTGCCTGGCGCCAGGTGGGAAGATCGACCGCGAACGGGCGGCGGCCGCCGTGGTGAAGGATTTCCGCGACGGGCGGCTTGGCCGGCATACGCTGGAATCGCCCCCGAGGGCGGTACAAGCTGATGGCTAGGGCGGTCCCGGATCCCCTCGCCTCGTGGCTGGAGCGGCTTAGCGAGGTTGAACGGTGTTGGGTGCGCCGCTGCTCGGGCGCCCGCCACCGGCCCGCCGGCGAGGCAGGGCTGCAGCGCGCCCGGAGGGACTTTCTTGTCGAAATGTCCCGGCTGCGACGACTGAGCCGCCCGGACGCCTCTGCCAGAAGAGGGGGAGCGCGATGGCTTGCGGGAGTTGACGAGGCGGGGCGGGGCCCGCTCGCCGGCCCGGTGGTGGCCGCGGCAGCCGTGCTGCCCCGGCGGTACCGGCTTCCCGGGCTGGACGACTCCAAGCGAGTGCCGGAGCGACGGAGGGCAGAGCTGTTCGACCGGCTCATCCACGATTGCCCGGCCTACGGGGTGGGGTCGGCGTCGGTACAGGAGATCGAAGCTCAGGGCATCGTGTCCGCGACCTTTCTGGCCATGCGGCGGGCGATCGCGCAGGTGCACCCGCCCCCTGATTTTCTCCTGGTCGACGGGTTTGCGCTGCCCGGAGTGGAGACGCCTCAGTCGGCCCTGCCCGGAGGCGATCGCCGTTCCATCTCCATCGCGGCAGCGTCCATCCTGGCCAAGGTCACCCGGGATCGTTTGCTGATCGAACTGGATGCGATCTATCCCGGGTACGGTT
>DBBB01000176.1 GCA_002291985.1 Firmicutes bacterium UBA995 | reverse complement strand
CGGGGGATCCTCGTGCGGCAGGCAGGGCAAGGAGCCGTCGTGATCCCGCCCTCCACGAGGTCGCCCGTGCGGTAGCGCAGGAAGAAAGTACCGCGCGCATCGAGATGGGTGATGACCAGTTCGCCGGTCTCTCCTTCCTCCCGGCGTTCTCCGGTGGCCGGGTCGATGATCTCCAGGAACTCGAAGTCAGGATAGGTATGATGGCCCGAGCCACCGCGGCACTCCCCCCAGCCGGTCTTGGCCTCGGTGAGGAGGTAAACGTCATGGATGGCTTCGGGACGCGCCGGGGCGCCCACGCCGGCCAGGGCTTCATGCAAACGGCGACGCGTGCCGGCCGTGGCCGGCTCCCCCGTGATCAACACCCGCTCCAGTTTCTCCAGGCGGACTCCTTGCCGGACACCTGCATTCATGGCGTAGGTGAGGAAGCTTGGGCACCCGGCCAGGGTGACGGCCCGAGTGTTGGCCAGGGCGGTCAGCGTCTTGTCCACGTCCATCACCCTGGGTCCTCCCGTCTGAACGGCGGTGATGCCCTGATCAAGGGTCGCCGCCGCGATTTGCCAGAAGGGCAAATGCGGTCCGTAGGGCACGGCGTTGACGATAGGCCGGTCGCCGTCCACCCCGGCCGTCTGAAACAGGCGATGGCCGGCTGCTGCCATCTGCTGAAGATCGTGACGGCTGTAGAAGATGGGGGTGAGGGGCGTGGTCCGTCCCCCGGCGAAGAAGGCGCGAACGGGACGGGTCTTGTCCGTTGAGGGAGTTGTGCGGGCGTCCCGTTCGAGGCAGAACAGGTAGGGGTCACCCTCTTGCCGGCAAAGCTGCGCCACCGTTTGACGGTCGGTGAAAGGCAATCGGACAAGATGGTCGGTACGACACAGATCGCTCGGCCCCAGGCCCGCCTGTTGCATGACCCGGCGGTAATGGCGGTGATGAGGGTAGACAAGCTCCCGAATGGCACGTGCCAGGGCACGATCCTGCATCGCCCGGACTTCGGCCGGACTCATCCTACGGAGTTTTGCGTAGCTTAGCACCTTGTATGATCCTCCTCCCGCCGCCTCGTCACACCCGCGGCCGGTTATCGACGATGCGCTTCTCTTTCAGTTCCGTCTCCATGCCCAGCCGGTTGAGCATCTCCGGCATGGCGGTCAGCAGGATGTCCGTCGGCGCGACCTCGGTCTCGCGCAAGACCCGCTCGCGCAGGTCCGCCTTGAGCAGTCCCGGGTCGACCCCCGGTCTAGGCGCGACCCGCAGGTAGATCTCATCGAGGTCATAGGGATCGTCGTTACGCTTTCTGAGTTCAACTTGCCACTCCAGCAAGTCCGGATGCCCCATGAGCAGCGGGAAGAAATTGTTGAGGTTCACCAGCGTGCCCTTGATCTTGGTCAGGGCGAACTCCTTGAATTCCGAACGGCGCTGAATGTTGGCGCTTATGCGGGGCACGGTGCGGCCGCAGTTGGGGCAGGGGCGGTAGGTGATGCCGCCGGCCGCGATATCTCCCGTCCGGTAACGCAAGACACAGGTACCCCGCCAGTCGAGGGCGGTGTAGACTATCTCCCCCCCCACCCCCTCGCCAACCGGCTTGCCGGTGTCGGGGTCTACGGTCTCGATGATCTCAAGGTCGGGGTAGGTATGATACCCGAAGGATTCCTCGGATGGGCACTCGCCCCAGGCGACCCGGCTTTCGGTGCACGCATAAGTGGCCAGTACATCGACGTGCCCTGCTCCCAGCTTGCCCAGGGCTTCCCGGACCTTCTCCTTGAGTCCCGGTGGCACACGTTCCCCTCCGAAGAGCACGAGCCGCACATGGCGGAAGTCTCGGCCGTGACGCACCGCTTCTCGCAAGAAGAAGTAAGCGTAGCCCGGGATGAACACCAGCACGGTCGCGCCCAGCGTCTCCACCGCGTCCATCAGGTTCTGTGAGCCCATGATCTTGCCGCCGCCCGAGTGCAAGACCAGGCTGCCTTGAGTCTCGGCCGCGAAATAAGTCTGCCAAAAAGCCAGATGCGGCGCGTAAGGGAAGGCATTGACCACCACGTCCTCGGGCTGGAGGCCGAACACGTTTAGCAGGCGATAGCCGCCCTCGCGGATGTGTCCGAGATCCCGCGCGGAGTAAACGAAGGGAGTGGGGCGCGCCGTACGTCCGGTGGTGAAGTGAATGTGCACCGGGCGATACTCCGCCACCCTCTCCGCCACCACCGTCTTGCCGGCATACATGGACAGCTTGGCCAGATGGCCGTAACGCTCGGCCACCGTCTCATCGGGTCGGACCACGAAATCCTTGTGGCGCTCGGGTTCCTGGTCGGTCGGCGCGACGTCCTCCTTGAAAGTGAAAGGCAGCCTGGCCAGATCGTCCACCGTCTGGATGGAGTAGGGGTCGATGTCGTGCTCGCGGAATATACGCTGGTAATAGGGGCTATAAGGGTAGATCTGGGTTCGGATGAAGGCACGAAGCTTGCGATCTTGCATGTTCCGGATCTGGTCCGCCGACATGCGGCACAGTGCCTGCCAGTTCTCCAAGCGATTCACCCCATTATCGGGGGGCGGACCGGCAAGCGGCCCGCCCCCGACCGAGTCTCGTCACCTGTCACTTCGGGAAGACGCCGTACAGGGTGGTGACCGACCACATGATCAGCGCCGAAAAGACGACGACCAGGATCGGCAATGCCTTGCCCTGGTACCGCTCTTCGCGGTAGTCAGGCCAACCGTGCATGGCGTCTACCTGCTGGCGGGCCGCCAAGGGCGGCGCGGGGGTCAGCCAGGACACGACGACCATGCCGGCAAACGAGAGGGGCACTGACCAGGCCATGAGCTTGACCCATCCCAGAGGGCCGTAAAAGAAGGGGGACATGATGGTGGCGGGCATCCTGAGGACCTCGACGATGATGTAGGGTATGAAGCTGGTCAAAAAGCCCAGGATCATGGCGAAGGCCGCCCCTTCCCGGGTGGCCCGCTTCCACCAGATGCCCAGCACGATGGGTACCCCCAGGCTGGCCGCGGCGATGCCGAAAGCCCACATGATCGTCACCAGGATATACTCGGGAGGACGGATGGATAGCAGCGTGGACACCACGCCCACGCCGAACATGGTCCAGATGCTCAGGGTAAGCTTGCGGTCATCGCTTAGCCCCGGTCGGACTACCGCGTACAGGTCGTGTACCAGGCCGGTACCCATGATCATCAGTAGCCCGGCGATCGTCGACAGCGCCGCCGCCAGGGCGCCCGCCACCGTGAACGCCAACAGCCAGTTGTTGGTGAGGGCCTCGGTGAGGATGAAGACCAGCTTATCGGCGTCTACCGGTGCGATCTGTACCCCCCGGGTGGCGACGTAGTATACGCCGGCGAAACCCATGGCATAGGCGGAGGTGTTCACCAGCCCGACCAGGAAGGCACACACCACCGTGCTCCAGCGGGCGTCCCGGGCGTCACGGACGGTAAAGTAGCGCATGACGAAGTGAGGCAGGCCGATGATGCCGAAGGCCGAGCCGAGGAATACGGCTATGTACCAGCTAGGATGCACGACGAAGGGGAAGAAGAAGTGGGGGGTCATGCGGATCATGTCGGGCACGGCTACCCCATATCCCAGCGGCGGGAACCACCAACCGGCCACGCCAAGCTGGCGGAGGATTGCCATGAGGGGCACGATGAAGGCGAAGGTCAGCACGATCGACTGGAAGGTCTGGTTGTAGGTTACCCCGTACATACCCCCGATGGTGACGTACAGGGTCACCACCATTCCCCCGATCAGCACGCCCCAGATTCCCGGGATGCCGAGCAAGAGTTCGAAGATGAGCCCCACGCCCTTGATATTGCCGATCATGTACAGCGTGGACACCACCAGCATGACCGCGACCGCTATGATCCGCAGGGTGGGGCTGTAAAAGCGCTCGCCGATGAAATCCATGCTGGTGAACGTCTTGTGGCGCCGCAAATAGGGCGCGGCCAGCACCAGCATGACCAGAAAGGCGGCCGTGAAGGCGGCGTAGATGGCGATTGCCAGGTAGAAGCCGAACCAGATGAGGGCGGTGAGTCCCAGGAAGGTGGTGAGGCTCAGGGAAAGGGACACCATCGCCAGGCCGTTGTTGAGGGCATCCACCGACCGCCCGGCAATGTAGTAGTCGGCCAGGTTGCGGGTGAGGCGGCGTCCCCAAATGCCGATGATGATGCTCACTGCCAGTACCACGACCGCCATCACGATGCCGGGGCCGAACAGTCCACCGTTCACGCGGCTCCCCCCTTCTCGATCTCCTTTTCCAGCCGGTCCATGTACAGGGCGTAGGCCGCGCCGACCGCGGTGACCCCGAACCAGCCCAGGACCAGGAGCAAGAAATAGTGGGTGGGGAATCCGAGCACGTGACTGCGGGCGGCGAAGGCGGGACCGGGACCAAAGAACAGGTCTTTTCCGAGCACGAAGAAGACGCTCAGGATGCCGCCGAACAACATGATCAGCAGAAAACAAATCAAGGTCAACCAGGACTCCTTGCGGTAGGTTCGCATGGCATGACTCCTCTCCTGGAACTTCGGCCACTTTCTACCGTCATCACAGAAATACCTGCAATCCCAGCCCTTCTCCCCTTTCCGTCCGATTTCGGCGATGAGTTATTCGGAGCCTCGCATCATTTTCCTGCCACGCATATCCGAACAATGCTACAATGGTCGCGAGGGTTTGCGCTTCAGATGTGGGGGGTGGCGTGAGGGGGGCCTGCAGGGAACAATACGACCGCCATGATATAATGAACCATGTTCATGGCCGCGTCAACGCCGGCTCGCCGGGCCCTCGTCAGCGCCTGTTTGGCCGGCGTCAACTGTCGCTATGATGGGGGCGCCTGCTCCTCGCCCACGGTGATGGAACTGGTGCGTATGGGCCGGGCGGTACCGGTGTGCCCCGAGCAACTGGGAGGACTGCCCACGCCGCGACCGCCTGCCCGGGTGAGCGGCGATGGCCGGGCGGTGCTGGCCGGGGACGCGCGGGTGACCGATGCCCAGGGCGAGGACGTCACCATCCAGTTCCTGCGCGGCGCGGCCGAAGTTGCTGCCTTGGCCCACTTGCTGGGAGCACGGGACGCCATCCTCAAGCGAGGCAGTCCTTCCTGCGATCCGGGACCGGCAGGCATGGGCGTAACCGCCGCCTTGCTGGCTCGCGAGGGGCTGGATCTCCGGCATGAAGACGATCTCGCTCCGGAACCGCGCGCGGCTCTCCCGCCCGTCGGGGTCAAGTGGTGGCTAGTCGCCCGGGATGGACCGGTATTCGGGGCCGGCCTTCGCTCTCTGCTTGAGGGAATCAGGACGGCGGGCACGATCACCGGCGCGGCCCTGGCCATGGGAATGTCCTACCGGCAAGCCTGGGGGCGCATTCGCCTGACCGAGCGGCGCCTGGGCATGAAACTGGTGGATACCCGGGCTGGCGGCGCCCGGGGCGGAGCTACCATCCTCACCCCCGGCGCCAGGGAACTGCTCGACTCATTTCGCGGGTTCGAGCGGGAAGTTGGCGAGGCCGCCGCCGCCAGTTTCGAGCGACACTTTTCCCCCCGCTAACCGGGGCCGCGAATCCGGCGCTTGCGCTACGTCCGCCATGATGTCGATTCCCGTCGTCTACATTTCTCCCTGGACATTTCTCCCTGGATGTTGCAAGGAATAATCCGATATGATAATATTGCGTGGCATTACCGTGAGCAGAAATACAAGGAGGTATGGCGGATGACCATGCAAGTGCGGGCAGTGGCGGTCAGTCTGGTTCTCGTCCTGGTTCTTGCCTTGGCCGGGACCGCGGGGCTGTCCCCGCAAGTTGAGGCTTCACCTCCGGCGGGGTTCGCGTCCGGGCAGATCCTCGTGCAGTTCCGTCCCGGCACGGCTGCCTCCGAGGTCTCCTCGGCCCACGGGATCAACCGGGGCCAGGTGCTCAGGACTCTGGACCGCATCGGCGTCCAGGTGGTGCGGGTGCCCGTGGGGGATGAACTCCGGGCTGCAGCCAGGTACCGGGCTAATCCCAATGTGCTGTACGCCGAGGTCGACGGGGTCGTAAGGGCGCTCGGGTTCACGCCCAACGACCCCATGTTGCCCGACCAGTGGGGTCTGGCCCGGGTCGAAGCCACACTGGCCTGGGGCGTAACCCGGGGCAACTCCACGATACGCATAGCCATACTGGACACGGGCATCGACGCGGGCCATCGCGACATCAATCCCAAGGTGGTGGCCGCCCGGAACTTCACCACCAGCCCCACAGTTAGCGATCGCCACGGCCACGGCACCCATGTCGCGGGCATCGCCGCCGCAGTCACCAACAACGCCCGGGGCATAGCGGGAATGGGCTTCGACGTGGTGCTCATGAACGGCAAGGTACTCGACGATACCGGCAGCGGCACCTGGTCGGGCGTGGCCAATGGCATCATCTGGGCGGCGGACAACGGCGCTCGGGTCATCAATTTGAGCCTCGGCGGCACGAGCCACTCCGCGACCCTCGAGAATGCAGTCAACTACGCCTGGGGGCGCGGGGTCGTGGTGGTCGCGGCGGCCGGCAACAGCAATACCAGTGCGCTGATGTATCCAGCAGCTTACGCTAATGCGATTGCCGTGGGCGCCACCGATCGCAATGACGCCCGGGCCAGCTTCTCTAACTTCGGCGCCTGGGTCGATGTGGCGGCGCCCGGCGTGGACATCCTGTCGACCTTCCCCCGGTCGTGGCTCGGGGCCGACCGCTATAGATGGATGAACGGTACTTCCATGTCCGCCCCCTTTGTGGCCGGGCTGGCGGGACTCGTCTGGACCACCCCCTGGGGGACGAGCAACACGGCGGTACGCAACCGGATTCAGGCCACGGTCGACCCCATCATCACCGATCAGCCCATCGGCGGCCGGATCAACGCGGCCCGGGCAGTGGGAGCCAGATAGCATGACTTGCGCTGCGGGCAGCCCCGGGGCACGGCCATGATCGGCGAACTCGAGCCGCGCCATCGCGCCGGGGCTGCCCGGGCGGTCCGGCGGGCGATGGCCGACCTGGCCCGCCGGCTGAAGGTGAACCGGCAGGGCATAGCCCTGCGGAAGGTAGTCCCGACGGTCTGGCCCGATGCCAGCCTGGGCTGCCCGGAACCCGACCGGGTATATGCTCAGGCGCTCACGCCCGGATATGCCGTCTTGCTCAGTTGCGGGGATGACGAATACGAGTATCGGACTGACGGCGGGCGGATACTGTTCTGCGTCGCATCAAAAGGCCCGGGCCGGTAAGATCGGCCCAGGGAAAACGGAAGATGCCCCGAGCCCGGGGGACGCGTGGCGCGTCCCCCGGGCTGTGTTCGGGCGTCCGGGGAGAGATTCGGGCAGGACATGGACCGAGCGTATAGAAATCCTGCCTTCGGGCGCCAACCGGGGGCAAGCGGTCAGCTTTCACGGGCTTCCGGGAGGCTACCGCCATCCACAAGGCAGGGAGGTCCGCGCATGCCACTGGATCCAACGAAGCATCCCGACTGGCAGATCGCCGAAGCGGCCGAAGCGAAGATGAAAACGGTATACCAGCTCGGCGATGAACTGGGACTCGAAAAACGGGAGTTGCTGCCCCACGGGCACCACATCGCGAAGGTAGACTTCAAGGCCGTCCTGGAGCGCCTGGCTGGCCGCCCCGATGGCAAGTACATCGACGTAACCGCCATCACCCCCACTCCTCTCGGCGAGGGCAAGTCGACCTCCACCATGGGGCTCACGCAGGGCATGGGCAAGCGAGGGCAGCGGGTTATCGCCACCATCCGCCAGCCTTCCGGCGGCCCGACCATGAATGTGAAGGGCTCGGCTGCGGGCGGAGGGCTGTCGCAGTGCATCCCCCTCACCCCCTTCTCCCTCGGGCTGACCGGCGACATCAACGCCATCATGAACGCTCATAACCTGGCCATGGTGGCCCTCACCTCCCGGATACAGCACGAGGCCAACTACGGCGACAAGTTCCTCGCCTCCCGGGATCTCAAGCGGCTGAACATCGATCCCCGGAACGTGGAGATGAAGTGGATCATCGACTTCTGCGCCCAGGCGCTGCGCAGCATCGCGATCGGCCTCGGCGGCAAGATGGACGGCTACCTCATGCAATCGGGGTTCGCCATCGCCGTCTCCTCGGAGGTCATGGCCATCCTGGCGGTCGCCAAGGACTTGAAGGACTTCCGCGAGCGCATGGGCCGCATCGTCGTGGCTTACGACCGCCAGGACAAGCCGGTGACAACCCGCGACCTGGAAGTGGACGGGGCGATGACCGCCTGGATGGTTGAGGCTCTCAACCCTAACTTGCTGCAGACCATCGAAGGCCAGCCGGTGTTCGTGCACGCTGGCCCCTTCGCCAACATCGCCATCGGGCAGTCCTCGATCATCGCCGACCGGGTGGCGCTCAAGCTCGGCGACTACGTCGTGACCGAGTCGGGCTTTGCCGCCGACATCGGTTTCGAGAAGTTCTGGAACCTCAAGTGCCGCATGTCGGGGCTCAAGCCCCACGCGGCGGTGCTGGTGGCCACGGTCCGGGCCCTCAAGGCCCACGGCGGCGCCCCCCTGCCCGTGCCCGGCAAGCCCCTCGACCCGGCCTACTCCAAGGAGCACGTGGAATGGGTGGAGAAGGGCTGCGAGAACCTGGTCCACTGCATCAAGATCATCAAGCAGTCGGGTGTCAACCCGGTGGTATGCATCAACCACTTCCATACCGACACCGATAACGAGATCCAGGCCATCCGCCGCGCCGCGGAGGCGGCCGGCGCCCGGGTCGCCCTCTCGAAGCACTGGCTGCAGGGCGGCGACGGCGCCTTGGAGCTGGCCGACGCCGTGATCGAGGCCGCCGCCGAGCCAAACGACTTCCGGTATCTTTACGAACTCACGACGCCTCTCCGGGAGCGGATCGGCCTCATTGCCTCCCGGGTGTACGGCGCGGACGGGGTGGATTACTCGTCCGAGGCCCTGGATAAGGCCAAGCGGATTGAGGCCGACCCCGAGCTACAGAAGCTCGGCACCTGCATGGTCAAGACCCATCTCAGCTTGTCAGACGATCCCACGCGCAAGGGCGTCCCCCGGGGTTGGCGGCTGTCCGTCCGCGATATCCTGACCTATCAGGGTGCGGGTTTCGTGGTGCCGGTCGCCGGCGCCATCAGCCTCATGCCCGGTACCTCGTCCGACCCGGCTTACCGCCGTATCGACGTGGATGTGAACACGGGCAAGGTGAAGGGATTGTTCTAGCCTTCACCGGCCCGCAGGGGTAAGGGAGTCGAGGGGGCCCACCCGGGAAGGCGCCGGGTGGGCCTCGTTATTTCTTGGACTCGAAGACTTGGACTCGAAGGCCGGCGCCCGCGCCTTGATCTGTCTCGCTGCCCGGATGATAATTGTCGAGAGGTGATCTGCCGTGAACGCGTTCACCGGCAAGTCGGCCAGGCGCTGGGTTGCGATCGTCCTGCTGGTCCTGGTGCTCATGGCCGGACTGGTCGTGGCCTACTTCATCCGCCGCAACGCCCGGCTCAGGCCGGACTTCATCCAACATGATTTCCTGATGGATACCTTCGTTACCATCCGCGTGCCGGCGGGAAAAGGAGAAGTGGCCCAACAGGCTTTTGCCGAACTCCAGCGCATGGAAGGGTTGTTCAACCGGCATGATCCGGGGAGCGAGGTCGCCCGCCTCAACGCCCGGGCCGGCCGGTGGGTGTCGGCCAGCCCGGAGTTGCTGGAAGTCCTGGCGACGGTGAAGGAGATGGCGCCTGCTACCGGAGGGCTGTTCGACGTCACCGTCGCGCCCCTCCTCGACCTCTGGGGGATCGGTACCGACCGCGCTGCCGTGCCCGATGCAGCTGCGCTCGCTCGAGCCAGGGAATGGGTTGGTGGCGAGGGGTTGGAGGTCGACCGCCGGGGAGGCCGCGTGAAGCTGGCAAGACCGGGCATGGCCGTCGACCTGGGCGGCATCGGCAAAGGCTACGCCATTGACCGGGCCGTCCAGGTGCTGACCCGGGCAGGGGTGTCCGGCGGCCTGGTGGAGGTGGGTGGCGACCTGTACTTGCTCGGGCGCCGCGGGGACGGCCAACCCTGGCGGGTGGGGGTGCAGCATCCCCGGCAGGATGGCGCTACCCTCGGGACCCTCTACCTCGCCGGCCACGCCGTGGCCACTTCCGGCGACTACCAGCGTTTCTTTGAGGTCGGGGGGGTGCGCTACCATCACATCCTGGACCCCCGCACCGGCAAGCCCGGCAGGACATCGATCAGCGTCACCGTGGTGAGCCGCACGGTCATGGAGGCAGACCTGCTGTCGACGGGTGTATTCCTCATGGAACCGCTGGAGGGTCTTGCCCTCCTCGAACGCTTGCCGGATGTCGAGGGGATCATCGTCGACCCTGCCGGCAGGGTGCTGGTCACTTCGGGTCTCCAGGATGAGGGACGGTTACCCTACTTCCGGCCGCGATGAGCGCCGGCCGGCCTGCAACGGTGAAGTTTATCACTATACGTGTTCGGCAGGATGAATTGAAGTAGTGTCGAAGACACATGGAAATAGGGGAAGGAAGGGGGGGCAGACGGTGGGGGAGACGTGTCCCCGGCGGCCCGCAACGCGAGTGGTGCAGCTAGCGGTCATGGTTGCCATGGCCCTGATCATCTGGGTGGTGGAGTTGGCGGTACCCGTACCCCTCCCCGTACCCGGCGCGAAGTTGGGACTCGCCAATGCCATCATCCTCTGGTGCCTGGTGAGCCGGGGGTTTGCCGACGCGCTGCTGGTGAATGTCGTACGCATTGTCCTCGGGTCGCTCTTGACGGGGACTTTCCTGAACCTTCCCTTTACCTTGGCGATGGCGGGAGGCCTCGCCAGCGCGCTGGTGATGGGAGGGCTGCACCGGTTCGGCCGGCAGTGGTTCAGCACGGTAGGACTGAGCCTCGCCGGCTCTTTCACCCACAATCTCGCGCAGTTGCTGGCGCTGACGGCGGTCATTGGCCATTTGGGACCGATGGTTTACCTGCCTTATCTCCTGGGTTTCGCCGTACCCACCGGCCTCCTGGTCGGCCTGGTCGTAGGCGCCCTGAAGCCGGCGGCGGCAATCGCTGCCGGGCAATGATGGCGCCGGCGGGAGGACGGCAGGCCAGGCATGTTGCGGGAGGGCAAGACGGCGGTCGGGAATACTTTCAGCATACTAGAGGAGGGGGATCATGCAGCGACGGCTCATGCTCGCGGCGATGGCCATAGTGGCGGTGCTGGTGATGGCAGGCACGACCGGGTGTCCGGTCAGGCCGGCGGAAGAGGCGCGTACGTTCCAGGATGGCGTGTTCAGTGCCGTATCCGATGGTGGCCCGCACGGGTACGCGCGGGTCACGCTGTTTATCGCCGGCGATCGTATTATGGAAGCCCGCATTGACGAGTACGACGGGCACGGTTTGCTCAAGCAATATCCCCTGTACGGCAAGCTCTTCCCGTTGCTGGCCGAGGCCCACGCCACGCTGGCGCAGCGGATTGAGGCGGCGGGCACCTGGGACGTCGAGGCCTTCACCGGCGCCACCGGCACATCGGCCAGGGTTCGGCAGGCGGCGCAGCGGGCGCTGGAGCGAGCGCTCGTCGAACGACTCGAAGCTGGCACCTACCATGACGGGACCTTCATGGGCATGTCCGACCGTACGGCCCGCGGCTGGGGCCTCGCCTGGGTAACATTCCAGGACGATCGCATAACCGGCGTCCGGCTTGAGCAGACGATAGCGCGGCGCGACGAAGCCGGCCAGGTGGTCTTCGACGACTGGTTCAACGCCTTGTGGAGCCTGGCAGATGAACGTCATCCCCACCCGCCCTTTCATGAAGCCCGGGTAGCCATCGCCGAGGCGATGGTGAGGGCCCAGGGGCCGCAGGTGGAGGCGTTCACCGGCGCCACCGGCAGTTCCCGGGCGTGGATGCAAGCGGCGGAGCGGGCGCGGGAGGCTGCGCGCCGATAGCTCGAAGGTCATGGTAGGGGCGGGTGCCAAACCCGCCCCTACGTTCGGGTCTGTCGGGAATGCTTGCCGGCAGGCCTTCTGTTGTTGAATGCCGGCCAAGCATATGGCCGGCCACACCGGCCAAGCACGCATTTGCCCGGATGCACGGGATGGAGTATGCTCGGGGGAGAGGGGCG
>DBBB01000073.1:2833-3342 GCA_002291985.1 Firmicutes bacterium UBA995 | reverse complement strand
GCCTCCGCTACCCGGCCAGGGTAGATGCTCCGGAACAGGGCGATCAGGCCCGCGCCATTTTCTACCAGGATCTCCGCCGGCTCGAGCCGCGCGACCTCATCCAGCAGTGCTTCCCGCGGCCGCTCTCCCCGGAACTCGGTCGCCCAGAACTCGCCGGTGGAGAAGTCGAGGGCCGCCAGGCCGTAAGCCGGCGGCTGGTCCGACTCGGTGATCATCACCAGGTAGTTGTGACTCTTCTCCTGGAGCGACTTCGGGTCCAGCACCGTCCCGGGGGTGACGACGCGGACCACCTCCCGTCGAACCAGGCCCCGTGCCTTACGGGGGTCTTCGACCTGCTCGCAGATGGCCACCCGGTAGCCCTTGTCGAGCAAGGTGGCGAGGTAGCCCGAGGCCGCGTGGTAGGGGATGCCGGCCATGGGCATGCGTTTGTGACCTTTGCCGACTTCCCGGGAAGTGAGAGTGATGCCCAGTTCGCGGGAGGCCACCTCCGCGTCCTCGAAGAACATCTC
>DBBB01000073.1:2225-2521 GCA_002291985.1 Firmicutes bacterium UBA995 | reverse complement strand
CGCGTCCTCGAAGAACATCTCATAGAAGTCGCCGAGGCGGAAGAACAAGATCTTGTCCGGATGCCGGGATTTTATCTCCCGGTACTGCGCGAGCATGGGGGTGACGGCGGCGCTCAAGGGTTTTGGCCCTCCACCTCTCCCTCCAGCGTCCAGGTTCAGCGCGGGTGATCTTGACCTTGATCAGGTCGCCGGGGCGGGCGCCGTCGGGGGGAAAAGTCACCAGCTTGTTGGCCCGGGTCCTTCCCGCCCAGCGGGCGGGGTTGCGCTCGCTGGGCCCCTCCACCAGCACCTCCTGG
>DBBB01000073.1:0-1894 GCA_002291985.1 Firmicutes bacterium UBA995 | reverse complement strand
CCACCAGCACCTCCTGGGTGGCGCCGACCAGCGACCGGCTGAGTTCCAGGCTGATCCGGTCCTGCAACCGGTTCAGGCGGGTGAGCCGATCCTTGCGCACGGCCGGCGGCACGCTTCCCGGCATGGCCGCCGCGCGTGTCCCTCTCCGTTCCGAATAGAGGAAGGTGAAAGCTCCGTCGAACCTGGCCGTTTCCACCAGGCGCAGCGTGTCCTCGAAATCAGCCTCGGTCTCGCCGGGGAAGCCGACGATCAGGTCGGTGGTGATGCCGGCGGCGGGGAGCACCTCCCGGACCTGCCTCACGAGTTCGAGATACTCTGCCCGGTCGTAACCGCGCCCCATGGCCCGGAGCACCCGGTCTGATCCGGACTGGACCGGCAGGTGCAGGTGTTCGCACACCCGCTTCGCCCCGGCCATCACCTCGAGAAAACGCCGGCGGAAATTGGCGGGATGGGAGGTCGTGAAGCGGATCCTGGCTATTCCCTCTACCTGGTCCGCCTGCGCCAGGAGGTCTCCGAAGTCCACCCGCCGGCCGGGAGTGGGCAGGTCGCGACCGTAGTTATTCACGTTCTGGCCCAGCAGCACGGCTTCACGAAATCCTTCTCGGGCGAGTCCGGCCAACTCCGCGAGGATGGCCCCGGGCTGCCGGCTCCGTTCCCGGCCGCGGACGGCGGGCACGATGCAGTAGGCGCAGGCGTGGTTGCAGCCGTGGATGATGGTGACCCAGGCCCGCACCTTCCCTTCCCGTCGGACCGGCAGGTGCTCGGGCGCCTCGCGCAGGTCCTCCAGGATCTCCAGGACCGGCTGTCCGGTCGCCAGGGTGGTCTCGAGCAGGGCCGGTAGCCGATGGAGATTCGGTGGGCCGAATAGCACGTCCACGTGGGGGAAAGCATCCGCCAGGCGCGCGCCTGAGCCCGGTTGCTGGGGCACGCATCCCCCGACCGCCAGCAGTCTTCCCGGGCGGGCGAGTTTCCATCGTTTCAACTCCCCCATTTTCCCCAGGGCCCGCTGTTCAGCGGTATCCCGCACGCCGCAGGTCAAAAGCACCACCAGGTCGGCCGCATCCGGCTCCCCGGCGGCCGTCCAGCCGGCGTCTTCCAGCACTCCCGCCAGGATCTCCGCCTCGTGGACGTTCATCTGGCAGCCGTAGGTCGTGAGATGATACTGCAAGTTCCGTCCCCCTGATGGCTAGCGTGTCACTGGAGGGCAGGCGGATAAACGCTCTCGCCCGGCGAGAGTCGGCCCACGGCCCGGTCAGTCGCCGGCGATCCGCCCCCACAGCCCCTTACGTTTGCGCGATCGGCGCGACTCCTGGGTGGCGACCTCGTACCGGAGGCTCTGCAACTCCTGTTGGACGCGGATGAGGGAGGTGAGGATCTTCTCTCGCTCCTCGCCCCACTGGTCACGGGCTGCTTGCAGTTGCTCGCCGATATCCCGCAGCAAGGCGACGACCACCGACTCCGCGACGTCCGATCCGTCATCCGGCGGCGAGCCGCGGCGAGGCGCCGGCGCCAGGCTGGCCGGATTCGAGAGCGCCCTCCGGATGCCCGCCTCATCCTCGCCCTTGCCGCGAAGCTCCACGATGGTGCGTAGTCGGTCGAAGGCAGTCGCCGGCAACCCCTGGGCGAGATCGCAACCCTCCGCTGGTTGCCACTCGAGCAGGTCGGCGTAATTCTCGAATAGCTGCCGGAAGGTCCGGGGAGCTATGTTAAGCAGCACGCATATCTCTTGCAGGGAGAAAAAGCGGTCACCGGGCATCCGAGACACCTCTTCCCCGGACCTGCCAGGTGACTTCTACGGCCCGCAGGCGTTTCCTCCCGGCTCGGGCGGAGTGCACGGTAGCGTCAGTGTGCCTCGTTTACATCTTGACGCCGTCCCGCGCGAATGCCCGGGCCC
>DBBB01000082.1 GCA_002291985.1 Firmicutes bacterium UBA995 | reverse complement strand
GGCAGTCACCAACCACTACTACCTCGGGCGCCTCATCGAGGCTAATCCCGCGTTCCCCATCAAGGTGTTCTGGGCCAACCAGGGGCCGGGAGACCGCGGCGCGCACGTGAACATCAGCGGAGCAGGTATAACCACCGCCGCGCAGAATAAGGCCAACGCCGTGCGACTCCTCGAATGGCTGAGCAGCCCGCGCGGGCAAGAGCTGTTCTCGGCATCGAATCACGAATATCCGGCGAATCCTGACGCCCCCGTCCACCCCATCGTCGCCGCTTTCGGTGAGTTTCGGGTGGACGATCTCGATATCGGCGAGTTCGGGCGGCGGCAGGCCGACGCCATCCGCCTGCTGGATCGGGTGGGCTACCGCTAGGCGAGGAGTGATGGCTCCCGCGTGACCGGACGTTCGATACCTGACCGGAGAGGGCGATGGCCAAGTGGGGCGATCGCCCTCCCCTTGGCCATTGCCGCGGGGGTGGTGTATCCGGTGCTCGCCGTCGCCTCGGCGCTGATCACGCCGACAGAAGCGATCTGGCGGCACCTCTGGGATACGATTCTGCCTCTCATGCTCACCAATACCCTGCTCTTGCTGGTGGGCGTCGGTCTGGGGACGCTGGTGCTAGGCGCGGGCCTGGCCTGGCTGGTGACCGCCTATGATTTTCCCGGCCGTTCCGCGTTCGAGTGGATGCTACTGCTGCCCATGGCCATGCCCGCCTACATCATGGGGTTCGTGTACATGGCGACCTTCGATGCTGCCGGCCCGGTGCAGCGCCTGCTGACCCACTGGCTGGACGGGGCGGCCAGGTTACCGGAAATCCGCTCGCCGGTCGGCGCCATCGCGGTCATGACCCTGGTGCTATATCCTTACGTGTACATGCTTGCCCGTGCAGGGTACCGGGGAATATCGGCTTCATCGCTGGAAGCGGCGCGGGTCCTGGGCTACGGCCCGGGCCGCTTTTTCTTCCGCGTGGCTTTCCCCCTGTCCCGGCCGGCGGTCGCCGCAGGGGTGATCCTGGCGCTGATGGAAGCCATGGCCGATTTCGCGACCGTACGTTTCTTCAATTTTCCCACGCTGGCCGACGGGGTAGTCCGGGTGTGGTTCGGCTTGATGGACCTCCGCGCGGCGGGGGAATTGGCCGGCTTGCTCGCTCTCCTCGCTCTCGCGGCGGTATTGACCGAGCGGTCTCTCCGCGGGCGGACGCGCTACCACGAGGCAGGCGGCAAGACCCCGGGTCTGCCCCGCATGCAACTCGCGGGCGGGAGAAAGTGGGCCTTGACCATCATCTGCGGCCTGGTGGTGGGAGGGGCTTTCGCCCTGCCCCTTGCCCAACTGGTGGGCTGGGCACTGCTCGAGTCCGTTCGTCTCCCGGCAGGGGCCGGGCGTGTATATCTCGAGCTTGCGGCGAACAGCCTCGTGCTATCGGGACTGGCGGCGGTGGTGGCAGTGGCGCTGGCCCTGGTCCTCGCCGGCACTGCGCGCCTGGGGGGCGGCAAGACCGCCCGGGGGTTGGCGATGCTGGCGACCACCGGCTATGCGGTGCCCGGGGCCGTCTTTGCGGTAGGCATCCTCCTCACGTTGACCCCGCTCGATCACGCCATCAACCTGGCTACGGAACGCTGGGCGGGGGCCACGGTGGGTCTGGTGCTGACCGGATCGCTGGTCGGGTTGACCTACGGTTACGTGGCCCGCTTCCTCGCCGTGGCTTATCATAGTACGGAGGCAGGTCTCGAGAAGATACGCCCCAATGTCACCCTGGCGGCGCGAGTGCTGGGGGCGGGTCCCTGGCGAGTCCTCGGACGGATCCACCTGCCGCTGGCGGCGTCCGGGCTGGTCGCCGGCGCGGCGCTGGTCTTCGTCGACGTCATGAAGGAACTGCCCATCACCGTGATGTTACGACCTTTTGGTTACGATACGCTTGCGACCTGGGTGTGGCAAATGGCCGCGGAGTCGCTGTGGACGGGCGCCGCCTTGCCGGCCCTGGCCATCGTGGTGGTCGGCCTGCTGCCGGTGGTCATCTTGACCCGGGCCGACACGAGGAGGTAAGGGGAGCATGGCGCCTGTCGGCAAGGTCTCGCCTTCAGCCCGGGTTGAACTCAAGGGGGTATCTCGCGCCTTCGGCCGGGTGCGCGCGGTGTCAGACCTGAACTTCGCCATCGAGGCGGGGGAGTTCTTCTCCGTCCTCGGGCCTTCCGGGTGCGGCAAGACCACCACCCTGCGATTGATAGCCGGACTCGAGCGTCCCGATCAGGGCACCGTTACCATCGGCGATGATGTGGTGGCCGACTGCCGGTGCTGGGTCAGTCCCGAGCGGCGGGGAGTGGGCATCGTCTTCCAGGATTACGCGCTGTTTCCCCATCTCACCGTGGCCCAGAACGTGGGTTTCGGCCTGAAGGGTTGGTCGCGTCAAGCGATGCACCACCGGGTGACGGAACTCCTCGCCCTGGTGGGACTCGAGGGGCTTGATGTTCGCTATCCCCATGAACTGTCCGGGGGGCAGTCTCAGCGCGTGGCCCTGGCACGATCGCTGGCGCCCGCTCCCCGGGTGATGTTACTGGACGAACCCTTCTCGAACTTGGACGCGGACCTCCGCGAGGAGCTGCGGACCCAGACGCGGCGAATCCTCAAGGAACGAGGCACGACTACCATCCTCGTCACGCACGAACAGGAAGAGGCCTTCGCCCTGTCCGATCGGGTCGGTGTCCTCGACCGGGGATGTCTGCAGCAAGTGGGGACGCCGCCTGACGTGTACCATCGGCCTGCAACTCGTTTCGTGGCCGACTTCGTGGGCAAGGCAGACTTTGTGCCCGGCGTGGTCGGCGCCCGGGGGGTGACCGCAGCGATCGGCACTTTCCCCCTTGCCGGGTCAAACTGGGAACGGGGGTGCCTGGTCGAACTCATGATCCGGCCGGACGATGTCGACTTCGTGGTCGACCCGGACGGGCCGGCCTGTATCAGCGGCGTCCGCTTCCTGGGAGCATCCGTGCTTTACGAACTGACCTTGCCGGACGGCCTCAAGATCCACTCGCTGAAGAGTTCTACGCGCACCGTTCCCCCCGGGACCCGGGTCTGCATGAGCATCGACGCCGCCCACGTCATTGTGTTCCCTTCGGCCGGCGGTCATCACCGGCAAGAATCCATGGCTTTGCACGACGAGCCGATCCAGGCTATAATGAGGTCACGACCATAGCGTGTGCGCCTATAGCTCAGCGGATTAGAGCACCGGCCTCCGGAGCCGGGAGCGCAGGTTCGATTCCTGCTAGGCGCACCATTTTTTCAATGTTTAGCCTTCCTTCAGATGTGATCCAGCAAGAGCGAGGCGAAGCTGAAGTAGATCAACAACCCGGTGATGTCCTTGATCGCGGTTACGAAGGGCGAAGCGGCGACCGCCGGGTCCACCCTCATGAGGCGCCAGACGAAGGGGACGATGGCGCCCACGATCGCGGCCACCGTCAGCGCGCAGAAGGCAGACAATCCTACGACCAGGCCCAGTTCTGACTCGCCCTTCCACAGGGCCGCCACCAGTCCCGCCAGCAGGCCGGCACTAAGGCCGAGGGTGCTACCGACCTTGAGTTCGTGGAGCAGATACCGCCCCAGGTCGCGGAGCGCCAGGTGGCCGGTGGACAGGGCCCGGACCACGATGGTCGATGACTGGGTGCCGACCGCACCGCCCATGTCCATGATCACGGGGATGAACACGGCCAAGGTGATGACCGACTGGAGGACGCTCTCGTAGGCGGTGATCACCCCTCCCGAAAGCGTCCCGCCCACGACCGATATCAGCAGCCACGGAAGGCGCCGGCGGACCAGGGCGGTGAAGGGCATGGACAGGATGTTGGTGAGTTCCACACTTCCCGCCCGGCCGAGGTGGAGGATGTCCTCGGTGGCCTCCTCCACCATGACATCGAGGATGTCGTCGACCGTGACCACGCCCAGCAGACGTCCGTCTGCCTCGACCACCGGCAGGGCGAGCAAGTCATATCGGGACACGAGCCTTGCGACTTCCTCCTGGTTCATCTCGACGGAGATGGTCATGGGACTGCGCCGCATGACCTCGGCCAGCCGCACATCGTCGCCGGTGGCGATCAGGTCCCGGAGAGAAAGCACGCCGGTCAACCGCCCGGACTCATCCACTACATAGATGTAATAGGCGACCTCCGGGGAAGGCGCCAGTCGCCTCAGTTGGTCGAAAGCCTGTCGGATCGTGAGGTCCTCGGGTAAGGCGACGAAATCCGTGGTCATCAGGCCGCCGGCCGTGTCCTCGGGATAGCGCAGGAGTTCCTTGATATCCTGGGCTTCGTCCTCTTCTATGAGGTTCAGGAGTTCCTTGGCCTCATCCGGGGGCAACTCCCCCACCAGGTCCGCCGCGTCGTCCGCGGCCATCTCCTTGAGGATGGCGGACGCCCGATGCCGGGTGAGCAGTCGGAGCACGGCTGCCTGGTCGAAGCCCTCCATCTCCTCGATGATGGCTGCGGCCTCGGCGTCGGAGAGCAGCAAGAACAACTCCTGCTTCTGCTGGTCGCTGAGTTCGTCTACCAGGTCGGCGAGGTCGCTGGGGTGGATGCCGGCCCGCACCTGCTGCAACACGCGTTCCAGGGTCTGCTGGATGGACACGGTTTTCCTCCTCGATTCCGGCATGAACAGAAAACGGCCAGGTCGTCAAAGACCTGGCCGTCATGAGGCAAAAACCAGACGGGGTCCAAGGCGGCCTCTGGGGCTGCGAGCCAACTTCCCCGGCCTTCCCTCCGGCCGCCTACTCCAGCTCAGGCGACGGGCGTCACGGCGGGGACCGGGTTGCGCCGGTGATGACTCCCACTACTGTCAATGCCGTCCACGTGTCCCCACCTCCCCGGTAGGCGAGGCTTGCCGCCTGACCTACTGCATTATACTCCCACGCGCCGGCAAACTCAACTAACGGGAAGGGTGGCACCGGTGGTCCCGGATCCATCGCATCGCATATCCATCCCGGCCGCGCAAGAGATCGGCGCCCAGGACCGCCCGGCGTACTGCCGCGTGCGTGGGATCGGCGATGGGGCAACTCAGGCCCTCCCTTATGGCCAGCACGAGGAAGGCCGCCGTAAGCTCCACGCGGTTGGGTAGCCCAAAAGACACGTTATTTGCTCCGGCGGTGATATTGACCCCATAGGTTTCCACCAGCGCCGCGACCGTTTCTAGCGTGACGGTAGCGGCCCCAGCGTCACCGCTCACCGCCAGGACGACCGGGTCAAGTACCAGGTCGGACAGGGTCAGCCCTTCGCGCTCCGCCCGGCGCACGATCCGTTCGGCGAGTTCCATCCGTCCCGCGGCGGTGGCAGGTATGCCGGTCTCATCGGTCAGCAGGCACACCAGCGCCGCGCCGTGCTCCCGGGCCAGGGGTATGAGCCGGTCCATCAGGGCGGGTTCCGCGGTGGTCGAGTTGAGCAGCGCCCTGCCCTTGTATGCGCGTAGCCCGGCCGCCAGGGCTTCCGGGTGGGGGCTGTCCAGGCACAGAGGAATGTCAACCGCGTTCTGGATGGCCGTAACTACCCGGGGCAGCCACTCTGTCTGGTCGAGCCCGGGTACGCCCACATTGACATCCAGCACGGCTGCCCCGGACTCAGCTTGCAGTCGCGCCTCGGCCAGGATGGGCCCGAGGTCGCCCGCCTGGAGCGCTTGGGCCAATAGCTTACGCCCGGTGGGGTTGATGCGCTCGCCGATGATCATCGCGGGGCCTTCTCCGCCAATGCATACCTGCTGCCCCCGGGAACGAAGTACGGTGGTCACCTGCGCCCGTGCCATGCTACTATCCCGCCTCCAGGCGAGGAATGCCCCCTACTTGCCCTTGAACTTGGGCGGGCGTTTCTCGACGAAGGCCATGCTGCCTTCCAGCGCATCCTCGCTGGCCAAGACCTTCACCATCCGGCCCAGCTCCACGCTCATCCCGTCGTCGATACCGCGATCGAGGCCTTCGTTGACGGCTTCGATGATGAAGCGGGCGGCCAGAGGGGCCAGGCCTGATAGCTTGCGGGCCAAGGCCATTGCCGCCGGCATGCACTGCTCCAAGGGTACGACCTGGTTGACCAGTCCCGTCCGTAACGCTAACTCCGAGGAGATGTTATCGCCGGTGAGGAGATACTCGAGGGCGACCCCGCGTCCCATCAGCCGGGGCAAGCGTTGCGTCCCACCGTAGCCGGGGATGATACCCAGGCGGATCTCCGGCTGTCCCAGCCAGGCCTCGGCGGCCAGCACCCGCAGGTGAGCGGCCATTACCAGTTCGCAGCCGCCTCCCAGAGCGTTGCCGTTAATCGCCACCACCACCGGTTTGGGAAACCGTTGCAGGCGCGTGAGGATGGCTGCGCCGCGCTGTACGGTCTCGCCTGCCCGACCCCGGAAGAAGGTCTCGCCGAACTCCTTGATATCGGCGCCCGCGCAGAAGAACTTTGCGGACTGCGTGCGGATGTCCTGGCCCGCGGTGAGCAAGATTGCACGGATTTGTTCATCTGTTTCAATGGCGTCGAGCACTCGGGCAAACTCCTCCAGCAGTGCTCCCGATAGAGCATTGACCGGCGGACGGTTCATCACCACCACACCAACCGCCTCGTCGCGGGTGACCTCGAAAAACGAGTAAGCCATCGAGCCATCACTCCCCCCGCCAGTATCCGGGCCGTCCATCGGGATCTTATTCGGGCCGGATCGGCCCTTGACCTCCCCATGCGATCGGCATCCCTCACAACGAGAAGGCGCCGTCCCCCTCGGCCACCAAGCGCCGGTGGGCGGCGCCGCAACTCTCCAGCCGTACCGGGAAGGTCTAGAAAAACCCCCGCCCGGCTATTGCCCGGGAGATGACCAGGCGCTGGATCTCCGCCGTGCCCTCCCAGATCTGATAGATTTTCGCATCCCGCATCCATTTCTCGACCGGGAAATCCTTCATGTAGCCGTAGCCGCCGAGGATCTGCACGGCCTGGGTCGTGACGCTCATGGCCGTATCGCCGGCGAAGAGCTTGGCCATGCTGCCTTCCGCGTTGCGCAGCGGCAGGTTCTCCCTTTGCAGCCAGCCGGCGCGCCAGCACAGGAGCCGGGCGGCGTCGATGGCGGTGATCATGTCCGCCAGAGTGAAGGATATCGCCTGTTTGGTGATGATCGGCTTGCCGAACTGTACCCGCTTTTGCGCGTAGTCGAGCGCGAACTCGTAGGCCGCTCGGGCGAGGCCAACGGCGGCGATGCCTATCCCCGGCCGCGTGTGCTCGAGCATCTTCAGGGCGCCCAGGGCCCCGAACCCGGATGGTCCCGTTCCGGGAACGTATCCGAGCTGATTCTCGAGGGGGATGCGGCAATCATCGAGGAAGATCTCGGCGGTGTGAGATGCCCTGACCCCCAGTTTTTTCTCTTTCTTCCCCATGGTCATGCCGGTAGTCCCCGCCTCGATCACGAAAGCGGCCAATCCGGCCCATCCCAGGCTGGGGTCGGTAGTAGCGAATACCACGTGCAGGTCGGCTATGCCGCCATTGGTTATGAAGCACTTCTTGCCGTTCAGCACCCACGAGTCGCCTTGCTGACGGGCGACGGTCTTCACCGCCTGGGCGTCCGACCCGGCTTCGGGCTCGGTGAGCGCCATAGCCCCGATCTTCACATCGTCGCCACAGAACATGGGAATCCACTTCTTCTTCTGCTCTTCCGTTCCCATGCCCATGATCGCCGCGGCTGCCAGTCCCGTTCCCGCGATGCAGGTTTGAATGCCTGCGCAACCCCACGCCAG
The DNA here is from genome assembly GCA_002291985.1 of Firmicutes bacterium UBA995. Lineage (GTDB taxonomy): Bacteria > Bacillota > Sulfobacillia > UBA995 > UBA995 > UBA995. The sequence continues at coordinate 10,128 of DBBB01000082.1, read as the reverse complement.
TTCCTCGTTGATTATGAAATAGGTGATGGGATCGACTACCCCGCCTCCCCCGTATTCCTCGGGAAAATAGAAGGTGGTGAGCCCCAGCCCATGCGCCTTGCGCATCACCTCCCAGGGCATGTCCTCCGTCTCGTCATGGTGTTCGGCCGCGGGGCGGATCTCCTTGAGCGCGAAGTCGTGGGCCAGTTTCTGAAAGTCGCGTTGTTCTTCGGTTAGTTGAAAGCCGATCATGTCGTCACGATCCCTCCTCAAATTCGGCGGATGGCCTTTCTACCGACCGTTTGGTTCGGACTCAATTCAACGGCTGTTGGGAAAATTCCTGCCGCCATGCAGGGATTCCAGGCGTCCCGGGGATGGCCCGGGGGAAATCCCCGATCACGAATGGCTGCAGTTGACGGACAGGCCGGAAGGTTGTTAGAATTAAGCCAAACGTTTGGTCGGGTGGATGTCCTTTGAACGGTGCAAAGGCGACAGCGATCCAGGAGACGGCGGTGCGCCTGTTCCGGGAGAAAGGCTTTCATGCCACTTCCGTACAAGATATCGCCGATGCGGTTGGGCTCCAGAAGGGCAGCCTTTACCACTATATCTCGAGCAAAGAGGAATTACTGGGGCGAATCGTCGCCGAGGGGATGCTGGGTTACGCCCACGGGCTTGAGCAGATTCTCTCCCGGCCGGGGACGGCGCGCGAGCGACTCGAGCGCGCGGTGCGGCATCACGTGGCCCTGATCGCCGAGAACCTGGCCATCTACACCGTGTTCCTGCGGGAGTGGCATACCCTGGAGCCCGAGTTGCGGCAGCGCGTGGGCGACAGCCTGCGCCGCTACCAGAGCTTGTTCGAGCGGACGATCGAGGAGGGGATAGGGCGAGGGGAGTTTCGGCCGGTGAACCCGCGGCTGACGACCATGGCGATCCTCGGGGCGGGCAACTGGCTCTGTCACTGGTTCTTCCCTGGAGGTCGGCTGACGCACGAGGACATCGCCCGCTCCTTCGTCGAACTATTCCTGCGCGGTCTGGATGCGAGGGAGGTGGAAGGAAATTCCGTCCCGGCGACGAAACTAAGCCCGTGACCCAGACGGAACGAAGGAGGGATAGTCGTGACCGTGAAGGAGATTTTCGGCGACCTCGAGAAGCGGGCGACCGCCAACCCGGCCAAGCTGCAGGGGATGGACGCGATCTTCCAGTTCTGCCTGTCCGGCGAAGAGCCGGGCTGCTGGCAGGTGAAGCTCGAGGGGGGCAAGGCTCAGGTCGTCGAAGGAACGCCCAGCAGCCCTGGAGTCACGATAACCATGAGTTCTGCTGACTTCAAGGAAATGGTGGGCGGAAAGCTCAATGCGACCCAGTTGTTCATGTCGCAGCGACTGAAACTGCAGGGAGACATGGGGCTGGCGATGAAGTTGCAAAACCTCCTGATGTAGGCGGCCAGCGGCCCGGAGATGCGAAACCGTCGCCTTCGGGCCGCCGCTTTGCCACGCTCGGGCGGTACTTGCCAAGCATGCTTCGACCGTTTGACGCACAACCCCGGGGTGAGAGCCTCCCGGCGAGGTGTCGTTCTTGCCCCGTGGTCGATTGTTGCTGACCGGCGCCGCCGCGGACGAAGTTACCACGGTTTTTGCCTCTCTCTTGTGGACGGACAGCGATATTGCTTTTACCTCCCTCTTCGCTGCAACGACCTTGCTCAGGTGGGCGTTGTCCTCGTATCGCGGTATCGCGCGTTCGCCCCCGTCACCCCTGTTGCCGATCTCGAGGAGACGGGAGTTCGCCTGAGCATTGGACGTATGCCGCCGCTGGTGAGGGGGGGTGACAGGACCTGACGGGCGGCTGCCGAATAGTTAGTGGTCCAGTCGCCGGAGCCAAGAAGAGAGGACCGGCCTTGAGGATGGACGTGCTTGCCTCGGGCCTGCCGCCCGGGCCGCTAGCTACCCGCTCGTGAGCGTATTCACCGGGGGCGTGCTCCGGAAAGCTCCCGACATCGCCGAGCCATGTTGATGACCGCCCGCCACCTCCACGGGGGCACGCCTGTGCCGGAGGGGGAGAGAAGTCATGGCAACCGCTACCGTCCTGGTGGTGGAAGACGAGCCCCATCTGCGGGAGTTGCTTCGGGTATATCTCGAGGCTGAGGGTTACCGGGTGGTCGAGGCCGGCGATGGCCCCCGGGGGCTGGAACTGGCATGCGAGTCTGGCGCCGACCTGGTGATCCTCGATTTGATGCTGCCCAGTCTCGATGGCCGGGACGTGTGCCGGCGCCTGCGCGAACGCTCGAATGTCCCCATAATCATGCTCACCGCCCGTTCCGACGAGGTTGACCGGGTGGTCGGACTCGAACTGGGGGCGGATGACTACGTGACCAAACCCTTCAGCCCTCGCGAACTCATGGCCCGGGTCCGGGCGGTGTTGCGTCGCGTCGATGGTCGGGCCGACGCCCCCGAGGGCGAGGAGATGCGCCTGGCCTTCGCCGACCTCGTCCTCGACCGCCGGTCGAGGGAGTTGCTGGTCAGGGGGTCGGTGATACCCTGTCCCCCGAAGGAGTTCGAACTCCTGTGGCTGTTGGCCGCTCATCCCCGGCGTGTCTTCACCCGGGAGGAGTTGCTGAACATGGTGTGGGGTTATGACCATTTCGGCGACTTGCGCACGGTCGACGTCCACATCCGGCGACTGCGCGAGAAGATCGAGCGCGATCCCTCGGAGCCGCGGCTCCTGAGGACGGTCTGGGGCGTCGGCTACAAGTTCGAAGAGGAGTTGGGATCTTGAGTTCGTTGCAGACCAGGCTGGTGCTAAGCTATGCCCTGGTCATCTTGCTCGCCCTGACCATTACCGCGGCCTCCCTGTACGGCCTTGCCGCCCGCCGGAACCTGCAGGAGTCCATGAATGTGCTGCTCGGGCAGGCGCAGTCGTTGGCGGCGTTCGCCGCCCGCAATCCCCGGGCTGCGGGGGTCGTTGCCGCGGAGGGTGCCAGGACTCCGGGCTTGCTCCGGCTGGCCAGCAGGGTAATCGATGCCCGCATCGTCGTGGTGGGTGGCGATGGGCAAGCGGTGGCCCAAGTCCCCGACAGCGAGCAGCCGCTGTCGCCTGCACTCAATCGACTGGTGCGAGAAGCAGTTCAGGGCAGGCGCCCCGTCGTCCGGCATGTACGGTTGGCTGCCAATCGATCGTTGCTGGCGGCGGCCGTTCCCCTGGCGGTGGCTGCCGGTGATGCCCGCATCCTCCCCGCGGTGGAGGACCTGACGCTCGTACTGGTCAGAACGGAAGCAGGCGTGCGCGCGGACGTGATGTCGATGCTACGTCCCCTGGTCGGCGCCGGCTTGATTGCCGGGGTAGCCGCCCTGGCCCTTGGCGCCGGGCTCGCCCGGGGCGTGGCTCGCCCCGTTCGTCACATGGCCCGGGCAGCCCGGAGGTTGGCGGCGGGAGACTTCAACGCCCGGGTCGGCGGCCCCCCTGCCGCCGGCGAACTCGGCGAACTGGCCACTGCGTTTGACCACATGGCGGCCCGTCTTGGACAGCTCGTCAGAGAACTGGCGGCCGACAAGGAACTGCTCGAGGCCATGGTGACGGGCCTGGGCCACGGCCTGGTAGCCGTGGATGGGGCGGGGAAGATCGTGCATCGAAACCCCCGGGCCGACGTTTACCTCGGGGCAGGAGGGATGCACGCCGGACGACCTTCCTCCGGCCTCGATGAGCGGCTGGTGGAACTCGCCGGGCAGGCAAGCCGGGACCGCCGGCCCGCAGCCGCTGAGTTGGAAACCGCGGGGCGGCTATTGCAGGCGGTGGCCACACCCCTCGACCAGGGAGGCGCCATTATCGTCTTGCAGGATGTCACCTCCACCCGGCAACTCGACCGCATGCGGCGCGACTTCGTAGCGTCCGTCTCTCACGAGTTGCGTACTCCCGTAACTGCCATCCAGGGCTTCCTCGACGCAATCCGCGAGGGGGTGGCCCGTGACCCGGATCAGCAGGCCCGATGCCTGACCGTGATCGGCGAAGAAACCGCCAGGCTGCGCCGGCTCATCGACGACCTGTTCGACTACGCGAAGCTCGAGTCAGGGCAGACCTCCTTCCGGTTTGAGGCGCTGGATCTGGTACCCTTGCTACGGCACGCCCTGGCTTCGATAGCTCCGCTGGCGGCCCAGGGCAGGATCGTGATCGGGGCCGAACTGCCCGCCACGCTCCCCCGGGTGATCGCCGATCGCGACCGCATCATCCAGGTGGTGACCAACCTTCTGACCAATGCCGTTCACTTCACGGGCGAGGATGGCCGGGTCACCCTCCGTGCCTGGCAGGAGGATGACTCTTGCCACGTGGAAGTGGCGGACAACGGGCGCGGCATCCCTCTCGACCAACTAGAACGGATCTTCGACCAGTTCTACCGCGGGCCAGATCGGGCAACTCGCCGGTCAGGTGGTACCGGTCTGGGACTCGCCATCGCCCGCCAGCTGGTGGAAGCGCATGGCGGCCGCATCTGGGCCAGGAGCGATCCTTCGCAGGGATCTGTTTTCACCTTCACCTTGCCTCTCGCTCCCTCTCCTTCGGCCCCGAGTACGTTAACGAAAAGTTAATGCCCGCGTGATGATGGGTTAATACATGGGACCGATAATGGGAATGGAAAACCCATCCGGGTAACGTGAGAGAGGAGGAGATGGATCGTGACCCGCAACATGCGAAGGACAGCCCTGCTCCTGGTGCCCATCCTGCTCATCCTGAGCGCGGGACCGGCCTTGGCGGAAGGGACGCCACCCCCGGCCGATCCTCAGCTCGAAGCCGTCCGGCAGGTGCTGGCGGAGATGGAAGCCGCCCTCCAGGGCGCCCTGACCTACGCTGAGGGCAAGCAGGCGGATCTGGCGGTGGCCGCAGTCGGCTCCTATCTGGTGTTGCTGCGCCAGCTTGACGGAATGATACCGGCGGCCGAGCAACCGGCAGGGGAGCCGCCCGCCCCGGGCCAGGGAGAGAAGCGGCGGCCAAGGCAAGCACTCCGCGCCCTGACCCATGCCCTTCAGCAGCATGGCCGCTTGTTGGGCCGGACCATGGCAGCCTTGCCCGTCGAAGCCCGCAATCAGGTGATCGAGTTGTTTCGCGCGGAGCAAGCGGCAGGATATCAGCATCCCGCCATCGCTCAGTTCGTGGCGAGAACCGCCGGGCGAACCATCCGCCGGATCCGGCAACACGACCTGGAGCAAGCTCTCGAGCGTGCCAGGAACCGCCTCACCCGGGCTACCGAGGCGGTGACGCGCCTGGAAGCGAAGGTGGCGGAACTCGAGGCGCGGATCCCCGAAATCACCGACCCGGCCCGGAAGGCCCTGGCCGAGAAGCGGCTGGCGCTCGCCAGGCTCGACCTGGAGATCGCCACCAAGACCGTCGCCCGGTTCCAACTGCTGATCGAGATCCTCGAGGAGCGCTTGGCCGAGAGATCTGACTGACCCCACCAGGTCCGTCTGAGATCGGCCGGCCATCGTAGCCGGTCAAGCCGCCCGCCCGCAGCCGCGCCGGGCGGCTTGACCTTCCGGGCGAGAGTCGCTATACTCAGTAGTGCAGAGTACAAGGGCGCATAGCTCAGTTGGGAGAGCATCCGCCTTACACGCGGGAGGTTCGCAGGTTCGAGCCCTGCTGCGCCCACCATAGAGTGCGGTAGCGACCACGGAGGCGTGGTGTAGTTGGTTTAACATACTGCCCTGTCAAGGCAGAGACCGCGGGTTCGAGTCCCGTCGCCTCCGCCAAGTTTGAAGTATGCGGCGCGGTAGCTCAGTTGGTAGAGCAGCGGACTGAAAATCCGCGTGTCGCCAGTTCAATTCTGGCCTGCGCCACCAGAAAATGCCCAGCACAAGGTGTGGCTGCCTGCCAGGTGCTGGAAGCAATGGAGCAAGAAAAATCTCTGTGTACGGAAGATGTCGGAAACCACATAAAGGCAGCTCGGGAAAACCTGGACCCGGGGCTAGAGCCCCGGGTCCGGTGGTGTCCGACTCTGCCCTGAAAGGTCCGGTCTAGCCACCGGGGCCGTTCGTGAGTAGTCTCCCAACCCGGCTCAGTCCGATAAAGGGAGGGGTATTTTGAACCGGGTCAGGATCAGGTTGCCGGGCTACGAGCACATCCATCTACATTCTTCCATTTGGACGGGCGTCATCAGTGTCTACCGTGAACCACGGGGAGCCGGCAGTGTTACAGAGGAAGCAGGCCCGCGTCGGCTTGCGGATATGCAAAGAGTACTGGTGTTGGCGCCGGCTGGCAAAGTGTGGGGCCAAAACATCGGCGAACTAATGCGAGAGACGGGGTTATTTTCGGGTGAACATGTCGGCAAAGCTGACTTGAAGGTGGGGAGCAACACCCTCAGGATCGAGGCGAAGCTGATGCCGGCAAAATTGCTGTTCGGAGCTGTAACAGTTCCTGCCTTCATTTATACGCGTTGCCAAGCCAAAGTTTATGTCAACGATGCCCTGTACTTCGAGCATTTGTTTTTGTGAAAGAAACAGTCAGTCAAAGGAGAAAGGCAATATAATCGAGGAGCAAAGATGTCCCCCCGCCTCCTTGACTGTACAGCGTCATCTTCGAGCGCAATGCCCTCGTCATGAAGGCTTACAGCGCCATGCTGCGCTGGTGTAGTGTTCGAGGGGGAGGCCATGTGTTCTGGACCGGCCGACAACAAGATTGTGGACCTTGCTCTTCAAGGACGCGCAGACTACTCGATAACAGAGGATGATCATCTGCGGAGTCGGCGCGAACTCCCGATGCCAGTGGTCACGCCGTGGGAAAGCTGGCTATAAACGAATCCAACGGGCTGTGGTAGACTTCTCCCGGGGCGCTATCGGAGCGGTACGGACGGTGGCCGGGCCACGCGGCCACCGACGGGCACGGGGTCTTTTTCGGCTGTCGTCGGGCTCGGATAGCCCGTGCCTGCAGGGCGGAGAGGGGCGCGTATGGCAACCCTGCCTGCCGTGCCCGCGCACATCGGCACCACGGCTCTTGCCCTGCACGGCAGGGTTCGGGATCTGCAACCCGTCGAGGTTTTTGCTGTCGACCGCACCCCCTGGGATCCGGTGTGGATGAACCGGCGGGAGGCGAGGGCGCAAGCCTCCCTACCCATCGCGCCAGGGGATACCTCCCTCAGGGCCGCCGCCAAAGACTGGACCTGTCGCTTACCCTGTCTCGGAAATGAGAAAATTTGCGCACGTACACTGCGGGAAGGAGGGATTCCGGGAGGGGGACAGAAGAAGCGCACTACTGGACTTTGCCAGAACAGGCTGAACAGTTACCGCGCCGAGACGAGTTCGACGTATCTGGGGGTGAAAATCCCCGTCGGCAAAGGGCTAGCCACCCACCCGTATCGAGCCTTGCTTTCGAAGAGGACAAGCGGAGAGGCTCTGCCGGATGCCGTTGGGGTCTCGTATCAGGCATAGTACTCTGAGCATGGGAGAGCCATGTACATGGGGAAGGACCTGACGGAATACGCAGCTCGCATAGACAACTCGTGCCGGACTGAGTCGGGCTGGGTGAGCACGAGCCAACCTTCCCGCGGGCAACAGCTATCAAGGCGAAGATCGATACGCGACATCGTACGCTTGGTGGTTACGTCTTGCGCGTAAGCGGAGAGGAGTGAGTAGGATGGGAGAGAAGGCGATTACATCGCTTATGGGGGAAAGCCGGAAGTTTCACCCGTCATCCGCCTTTTCGCAAAACGCCCAGATCAAGAGTATGGCGCAATACGAAGAAATGTACGACCGTTCAATCAACGCTCCGGAAAGCTTCTGGGCGGAGATGGCCAAACGGCTTGAATGGTTCAAGCCGTGGGATGAGGTGGTGGAGTTCGACTTCATCAACGCGGAGATTGCCTGGTTTATGGGTGGTAAGCTCAACGTGTCTTATAACTGCCTGGACAGGCATTTGACAACTTGGCGCAAGGACAAGGCAGCGATCATCTGGCAGGGCGATCCGCTGGACGAAAGCAGGACCTACACCTATCAGGAATTACACCGGGAAGTCTGCCGTTTCTCCAATGTGCTGAAAAAGAAGGGTGTCAGCAAGGGTGATCGCGTCGCCATCTACATGCCCCTGATTCCGCAGCTTGCAATTGCCATGCTGGCTTGCGCCAGGATCGGCGCCATCCACAGCATCGTCTTCGGCGGGTTCAGCGCGGATAGCTTGCGCAACCGTATCCAGGATAGCACTTGCAAGGTCTTGGTTACGGCTGACGCCGGCCTGCGCGGGGGGAAACTGGTTCCACTCAAGGCGATCGCGGACGAGGCGTTGCAGGAATGTCCCAGCATCGAAAGCGTCATCTGCTTCCGCCGGGCCGGTACGCCCATCAACATGCAGCACGGCCGGGATTTCTCGTGGGACGAGGAGATGTCCGCACTCGATATTGACGATTACTGTCCTCCAGAAGAAGTGGATGCAGAAGACCCCCTGTTTATCCTTTACACCAGCGGCAGCACGGGCAAACCCAAAGGAGTGCTGCACACCACCGGCGGGTATCTGGTCCACGTCAACTGCTCAGCCCATTACATCTTTGACATCAAAGATGCGGACATCTATTGGTGCACGGCTGACATCGGCTGGGTAACTGGACACAGCTACGTTATCTATGGACCCCTGTCTCTTGGCGCAACCAGCCTTATGTTTGAAGGCGTACCTAACTACCCCAATCCCGATCGCTTCTGGCAGATTGTTGAGAAGTATAAGGTCAGTATCTTCTACACGGCGCCCACCGCCATCCGTGCCATGATGCGCGACGGCAAAGAGTGGCCGGAAGGCCGCGATCTAAGCAGCTTGCGCTTGCTGGGGACCGTCGGCGAACCGATCAACCCGGAGGCATGGATGTGGTACTACACTGTCATCGGCAAGGGACGGTGCCCGATTGTGGACACCTGGTGGCAGACAGAAACGGGTGGCATCCTGATTACGCCGCTGCCCGGGGCCATTCCTACCAAGCCCGGCTCCGCTACACGCCCCTTTTTCGGCGCGGATCCGCTGGTAGTCCGGGAGGATGGCAGTGAGTGTGACGTGAACGAGGGAGGCTACTTGGTGATCCGGAGAGCATGGCCTGGCATGATGCGCACGGTTTATGGTGATCATGAGCAGTTTCGCAAGACTTATTTCTCGCAGTACCCTGGCTACTACTTCACCGGGGACGGTGCCCGTAAGGACGAGGAGGGCTACTTCTGGCTGCTGGGAAGGGTGGACGATGTCATCAACGTTGCCGGCCACCGTCTGGGTACGGCCGAGGTGGAAAGCGCTCTGGTCTGCCATCCCACCGTAGCCGAGGCGGCCGTGGTCGGCTTCCCCCACGAAATCAAGGGTCACGGGATTTGCTCCTTCGTCATCTTGCGCGAAGGCTACTTGCCAAGCCATGAACTTCGCAACGAGCTGGTGGCCCACGTCCGCAAGGTCATCGGCCCGATTGCTACGCCCGACCGTCTGCAGTTCACTCCCGGCTTACCCAAGACGCGCAGTGGGAAGATTATGCGCCGCATCTTGCGAAAGATAGCCCGGGGCGAAACGCACGATATCGGCGACACCAGCACCCTTGCGGACCCCGGCATAGTGGCCCTGCTGACGACAGAACGGGAAGGCGCCTGATAGGGATGTTCCGTCTCACATTCCCGACTTTCGCCAACGCCAAGTGGCCCAAACCCTGAACCTCGAGGTATTGCACCGGCCTAGCCGCGCAAGGCGGTCCAGGTGGAAGATTTCGTACAGGCGTTGTTGTACCGACGATCTGGTCGACCCGACTGCCTTCTAAGACGGGAAACCTGGCACCGCGAACTCCTCCACTCAATGGCCCTCCCCGTCGCCGATGTACGCGATCGCGTGTTGGTGGAGGAAACCCTTGGCGCCCTCGATGAGCTTCGGCGCGTCACCATTCAGGTCCACCCCCCTTCCCCGGAACGTCTGCAGGTGCCACGCGACTCTCTGGCCGGGAGATGCTTTTGCGAGTACAAAGCGCAGACTTTCGTGGAACGGTGATTCGGCTTCCTCAAGGACCCGGTGATCGTCGATAGCAGCTACCGAGGAACACCAACCCGCAGGCCCTCAAGGTCATGCGGCTGGCCAGCTATACGCCGGACATCTGCACCCGCTGGTAGAATATGGGGGGGCGAACCGTGGTCGGAAATCCTCAAACCGTGGACCGTAGTGCGGAAGATGACG
>DBBB01000167.1:3830-4373 GCA_002291985.1 Firmicutes bacterium UBA995 | reverse complement strand
TGGCGGACCACCCTGACCCGCAACTTCCGGCACGTGGTCCCCCAGGCCGTCGCCCTGACCTGCCTGGGGGTGCTGTTCGCCATCACCTATCGGGCGGCGGGCGTCCCCGGGGCCGTCCTGGCAGCGGTCATGCTGATGCTGGTCCGCTATGCCTTGCAGCAGTATGTGGATATCCAGGCCGTGTTCCTGTCCACCATGAACGGGCTGATGGCCGCCATCGAGGCCAAAGACCCGTACACCCGCGGTCATTCCGGCCGCACGGCTATCTTGGCTGAAGCCATGGCCCGGGGGCTGGGCTGGTCGGAGGAACGCATCGAACGGCTCAAGTATGCCTGCGTGCTCCATGACATAGGCAAGATCGGCATCGCCGATGCCATCCTCAAGAAGGCGGCGAGACTGACCCCCCAGGAGTACGAGGAATTGAAAGCACACCCCACCCTCGGGGCGGAGATTGTCGGCTCGGTGGGTTTCCTCGCGCAAGAGGCAGGGTGGATCCGCCACCACCATGAACGCTGGGACGGTACCGGCTATCCCGCCGGGCTG
>DBBB01000167.1:0-3470 GCA_002291985.1 Firmicutes bacterium UBA995 | reverse complement strand
GCCCGCATCATCGCCGTGGCCGACGCTTTCGACGCCATGACGTCCGCCCGCCCCTACCGGCCGCCCATGGATGTGGGGTCTGCCCTCGCCGTGCTGGAGGAAGAGGCGGGGCGGCAGTTCGACGCGGCGGCGGTTCGGGCTTTCCTGGAGGCCGTACCCCGGTTGGACCTGTCGAAGAAGGGAGGCTAGCGCTGTGCTCATCTACTCCGTCCTCCTCTCGCTGGCCATCGGCCTGCTGAGGGGAGGGCGACTGGGCCGGCTGGCCGATGCCCCCCTGCGCCTCGTGCCCGTGATCTTCCTCGCCTTGTTCCTCAGGATTTTGCTGCACGTGCCCGCGACCGCCCGGTTGCCGGCGGTGATGGCCGGGGCGGCGGTGATCTTCGCTGCCTCTTATTCCCTGCTGCTCGGCGCTTTGCTGGCCAACCGGCGGCTGCCGGGGATACCCTGGATGGGCCTGGGGACGGCGATGAACTTCACGGTCATAGCGGCCAATGGGATGAAGATGCCGGTGTGCGCGGAAGCCCTCGGGCGTGCCAATCTGGGACACCTGCTCGAACCTCTGGCCGGCGGGACCCTGCTCGCGCACGAGTTGCTGACCGAAGCCAGCCGGCTGCCCTGGCTGGCCGACATCTTCGTCTTGCCTCCTCCCTTCCCCCGCCCTGTTACCTTCAGTCCGGGCGACGCGCTGTTGGTTTTGGGCTCGTTCATCCTGATACAAAGCTTGATGCTCAAGCGGCCGCTGCTCAAACAGCCGATTGAACCACCTGGTCGGACGTGTTAGAATTCGACTATGGCCGGCCGGAGGAACCGGGAGCGGTTCCTCCCCGTTTTCTCCGGACTACCGCCGACTCGGGTGAGGAATTTGCTGAAGACACTGTCGCGAATGGTTCTGGGCGACTACAATGCACGGGTACTCAAGCGACTCGCCCCGCTGGTCGAGGCGGTCAATGAACGGGAACCCGCCTTCCGCGCGAAGTCCGACGAGCAACTACGGGCGCTGACCGGCGACCTTCGCAACCGGGCGGATCGGGGCGAGCCGCCGGAGTCCCTCCTCGCCGACGCCTTCGCCGCGGTGCGAGAGGCGTCGGTCCGGACGCTGGGCCAGCGGCACTTCGATGTCCAGGTGCTGGGCGGTATCGTGCTGCACCAGGGCAACATCGCCGAGATGAAGACGGGTGAGGGCAAGACCCTGGCCGCCACCATGCCCGCCTACCTGAACGCCCTGGGCGGCCGCGGCGTCCACGTGGTCACGGTCAACGACTACCTGGCCCGGCGCGACTCGGAGTGGATGGGCCAGATCTACAACCATCTGGGGCTGTCCGTCGGCCTCATCGTCCATGGTCTCAGCTACGCCGATCGCCGGGCCGCCTACCGCAGCGACATCGTTTACGGCACCAACAACGAGTTCGGCTTCGATTACCTGCGGGACAACATGGTCACCCATCGCGATGACATGGTCCAGCGATTTCTCGAGTTTGCCATCGTCGACGAGGTCGACAGCATCCTGATCGACGAGGCCCGCACTCCCCTGATCATCTCCGGTCCGGCCGAGCAATCCACCGAGTTCTACCAGCGTTTCGCCCGGATCGTGCCCCGCCTGCGCGAGGACGAGGACTACACGGTGGAAGAGAAGGCCCACAGCGTCGCCCCCACCGAGGCCGGGGTTGCCAAGGTCGAGAAACTGCTGGGCGTGGCCAGCCTCTTCGACGACGACAGCATGGACCTGTCTCGATATCTTTATAACGCCTTGAAGGCTCACGTCCTCATGAAGCGCGACCACCAGTACGTGGTCAAGGACGGCGAGATCGTCATCGTGGACGACTTCACCGGTCGGCTGATGTTCGGACGGCGGTATTCCGACGGCCTGCACCAGGCGATCGAGGCCAAGGAAGGGGTCAAGGTGCGCCGGGAAAGCCAGACGCTGGCCACCATAACCTTGCAGAACTACTTCCGGATGTATCGCAAGCTGGCAGGCATGACGGGCACGGCGGCCACCGAGGAAGAGGAGTTCCGCCGGATTTACGCGATGGACGTGGTCGTGATCCCGACCAACGAGCCGATGATCCGGGCGGACCACGCCGACGTCGTCTACCGCAACGAGCGCGGCAAGTTCAACGCCGTGGCCGAGGAAGTGGCCGCATCCCATCAGTCGGGTCAACCGGTGTTGCTGGGCACCATCTCCATCGAAAAGTCCGAGCGGCTGAGCGAAGTGCTGCGCCGCCGCGGCATTCCCCATCAGGTGCTGAACGCCAAACACCACGATCGCGAGGCGGAGATCGTCGCCCAGGCCGGCCGCATGGGCGCGGTTACCATCGCCACCAATATGGCCGGGCGCGGCACCGATATCATGCTGGGCGGCAACCCGGAGTATCTCGCCCGGCAACGCCTGCGGGCCGAAGGAGTTCCCCTCGCCCTGGTGGCCCGGGCAGTGGCAGAGACGGTTGACTCATCCGACCCGGAAGCGCAGGCCACCCGCTCCCGCTATCAAGACATCCTGCAGGAACTCCGGACGCAGGCGGCGCGGGAGCACCAGCAAGTAGTGGGGTTGGGTGGCTTGCACATCATCGGCACGGAGCGGCATGAGGCCCGGCGCATCGACAACCAGCTCCGAGGGCGGGCGGGCCGACAGGGAGACCCGGGGTCATCCCGCTTTTACATCTCGCTCGAAGACGACCTGATGCGTCTCTTCGGTTCGGAAAACGTCATGGGACTGCTCGATCGGCTGGGCTTCGAGGAGGACCAGCCCATCGAGCACAACCTGATCAGCCGGGCGATCGAAAACGCTCAGAAGAAGGTTGAGGCCCGCAACTTCAGCATCCGCCGCCACGTTCTGGAGTACGACGACGTGATGAACAAACAACGCGAGGTCATCTACGAACAACGCCGCCATGTGTTGCAGGGCGGCGCTCTCAAAGATGCCGTGCGGAAGCTCATCCATGACCTGATCGGGGCCATGCTGGATCTGTACTGCCCCCGGAAAGCCGACCCCGAGGAATGGGACCTCGCGGGCTTGCTCGAGTACGCCGACACTTTCTTTCCCTCCGACCCCCCGTGGCAGCCGGCGGACCTGGCCGGGCTGGATCGCGAGGGAGTTCAGGAGCAACTCATCGCCCAGGCAGAACAGCTTTATCGGCGCCGCGAGGAGACGCTGGGCGGCGAGCTGATGCGCGAGCTAGAAAGGGCCGTAATGCTGCGGGTGGTCGACCAGAAGTGGATGGCCCACCTCGATGCCATGGACGATCTGCGGGAAGGCGTGGGGTTGCGAGCCTACGGTCAGCAGGATCCGCTAATCGAATACAAGCGAGAAGCTTTCGACATGTTCCAGGAAATGATCCGGGGCATCCAGGAAGACACGGTGCGCTACCTGTTCCGGGTAAATGTGGCCCGGCAGCCGGCGCCCCGGCGCATGACGGCAGGCAAACCTACCCTTGTCGAAAATCCTTCGTCCGAGGGGCGGCCTGCGTATCCGA
>DBBB01000054.1 GCA_002291985.1 Firmicutes bacterium UBA995 | reverse complement strand
CCAGCCACAGGGTGCATTCCCAGCGCTTCTGCTGGAGCGCGCACTCAAGGGACGGAGGCCTGCTCATGTCGCCGTGCTCGAAAAAAGCGGCCGCCCGGCATCCTCCTCCGCACAGAAAGCGCGCCCAGCACCCGCTGCACCGGCCGGAAGTGACGTCACTTCCCAGAAACCGGCGGCCAACCTGCGGCCGAGTGATGCCCTGCCGTACATCGCCGACTCGGAAGTCATCCCGGCCCACCAACTGATGGCATGCGTACAGGTCACCCTCCGGCGTCACCGTGAGGTACTCGGTGCCGGCCCCGCAGGCGGCAATCCGGCGGCGCGCGCACGGTCCGCCGATCGGATCCAGTTCAAAGTGGTAGAAACGGGCGCCGCCTTTGGCGCACTCGGTGGCGAGCAGTTCATACTGGCCGGCCAGCATGGGGACGTCCTCGGTCCGCAGGGCAAGTTCGGGAGGGCCCCCGCACACCGGTTCCAGGGAAACCTTTGAGAAACCGAGGCGGAAGAGGTGGAGAGCGTCCTGGGCGAAATCCAGGTTGCGCCGCGTGAAAGTGCCGCGTAGCCAGATAGTGGCCCCGGTGGGCGTCTTGCCTCCGTTGGCGGTTCGGGTGGCCGCAGCTCGCCGGGCAGCCAGCACCGCCCTGTTCCAGGTGGGCCGCCCGGAGACCGTCCGCCGGAGGGCGTCATGCACCGCCGGGCGCCCATCCACACTGACGATCAGACCCACTTTGTGCCGGTCGAGGAACGCCAACCGGGCGGGCGTGAGGGCGAGTCCATTGGTGGTGAGCGTGAAGTGCACCCGTCCACCCAGGCAGGAAGCCCGCCGCTCTGCATGGAGGATGGTGTCCTTCACCACGGGCCAGTTTAGCAGCGGTTCGCCCCCGAAGAAATCCACCGCCCATCGCCTGATACCGGTACTGGACCCGAGCAAGAAGTCGACTGCCGCGCGGGCGGTGGCCGAAGTCATGAGACGGGCCCCGTCAACTCCGCCATAGTGGCCCCCGGAAGCGAAGCAGTATGAGCAGGCCATCTGGCAACGGTGGGCGACGTGCAGGCAGAGCGCCTTCAGGACCGGTTCGAGGGGTGGGGGCAGGGGCACGGCCGAGAGCAATACTCCCGAATGGCGTAAGCGGTCGAATTCCCCGCAGGCTTCTTCCTCGGCGGCAGTCCAGCGACCGTTCCCCGGCCCGATCAACGTGGGCAAGGGCGAGGAGGTTGGCCGCTCAGGTCCATGTTCGAGGTAGTCGCCAAGAACCCGCCAGGCCGCTTGATCGAGTTCCAGCAGCGTTCCGCTGCCCGCATCAAAGGCCAGTTTTGCCCCGTGTAGCTCGAATCGGTGTAACCGGGGGACGAGACTAGCCGGCATCATTCAGGGGACAGGACTGGTTGCTCACCGTGCAAGAAGTCTTGCAGGCCGATTGGCAGGACGTCTGGCACTCCCGGCACTCGCGGGGCAGGTCGGTGAGCTGTGCCTCCTGGTGCCAACCCGCAGAAAAGACCACCGTGAAATGCGATGTCCCTGTCCCCGCAGTCTCTGCAACCTTTGCGTCTGTTAGTGATTCCGCCACCCGCACTTCCCCCTACCTCCCGACCGGCGCCAAGGGCGCCTGAACCATCCTATCACAGTATGCGTGCCACTGTCATGTCAGATCACCGGTCACATTTGCGGCCGGCAGAAACATTGTTACCGGTGCCGGACATCCCGCTTGAGGGCGAGTAGGAGGGCAGGTTCCCGACAGCCCGATGGCGCTCAAGAGCAGGCCGGGCACCGCGAGGACCGACCATCGGCCCCACGCGGCCCGGATGCCTGCGGGAAGGGGAGGTGAAGCGGACCCCATGGTATACTCTTCTTGAGGAACGCGAACCTTTGCCAGGAGGTAATAGCCATGGACAAGTGGTTAATGGTGCTGGGCGCCAGTTATGACCAGATTCCCATGTTGACGGCAGCCCGGGGCATGGGCCTCAAGGTGGTTGCCGTGGACGGAGACCGGGAGGCCCCCGGCCGGGCGATCAGCGACGAGTTTCACGCGATCGACGTGATGCACTCCGCCGAGGTACTGCAGGTGGCCAGGTCCCGGGGCATTGCCGGGATAGCCACCATGGTCAGCAACCTGGGGATGCGGACCGTCGCCGAGGTGGCCCACGAGCTGGGGCTGCCCGCCATCTCACCCGGGGCGGCCCGACGGGCTACCGACAAGTCCTCCATCAAGACAGTCCTGCAGCAGGCGGGAATCCCCGTTCCCCGGGGAATAGGCTGTTCCAGGCCGGAGGAGGCCCACTCCGCCATCCGGAGCCTGGGGCTGCCGGTAATGGTGAAACCGGCCGACGGTACCAAGGGGCGGGGCATCTCCCTGGTCGACGATGCCGGCCGGGTCGAAGACGGTGTGGTCCACGCCTTCCGGTGGTCGCCGGGGAAGCGGGTGATCGTGGAGGAGTTGGTCCACGGCCCGACGGTGGGGGCCGAGTGCCTGATCGTGGACGGAGAGTTGATCCCCGTCCTGATCACCGACAAGTACAACACCGACCCGCCGTGGTTCGTGACCCTGGGTCTCACCACTCCCACCCGCTTGCCGGAGGAGACTTGCCGCCTGGTGGAAGAGACCGCGGCGGCGGTGGCCCGGGCCCTGGAACTGACCATGGGCGCCGCCCACATCGACATGATCGTACAGGAGGGGATCCCCCGGGTCATCGACGTGGGGCCCAGGCTTGCCAGCGGCCCCGTCATCTTCGAATTCGCTCCCCGTCTGATGAGCGTCGACATGATCGAATGCGTCATCCGGATGGCTCTGGGCGAGCGCCCGGTGGTGGAGAAGCGGTGGAACGGCAGGTATGGTGCGAGCCGGTTCCTGATCGTCGCCGAGAGGGGCTGCATGTACACAATGGAATTCCCCGCCAGCCCCGTCGAGTTCTCGTTCTTCCCGTACCGCGAACTGGGATGCCCGGTAGGGCCTCCCCGTACCGACAAGGACCGGCTGGGATGCATCGCCATCACCGGAGATGGCTACCATAAGACCTCCGAGCGGGCCACCCAGCTGGCGGCCGCCATAAAGGTCCGGGTGGCCGGCTAACGGTCCAAGCGAGGATGCCAAGCGAGGATTGACGCTGCTCCTGCCGTCTGCTAATATCTTGGGGGAAACCCTAGCATTCCCGTAGGGATTGGAGGGGGGACGCGGGTGCGGGTCACGACGCGAGGACGGTATGCGGTGATGGCCATGTTCGACTTGGCCGTCCGCCGGTCTCCCGAACCGGTTCCCCTCAAGCAGATCGCAGAGCACCAGGGCCTGTCGGAACGGTACCTCGAACAACTCATGGCGCCGTTGCGTCGGGCGGGCCTGGTCCGAAGCGTCAGGGGAGCGCAGGGCGGCTACACGCTGGGCCGGCTGCCCGGGGCGATCAGCGTCGGGGACATCCTGCGCGTCGTGGAAGGCCCGATATCGCCCGTGGCCTGCGTGGCTAACCCCCTGGCTTGCGCCCGAACGGACGGCTGCGTGACGCGCGGGATATGGAGCCGCTTGAGGGATCGCATGGTGGAGTTGTTGGACTCGATCACCCTCGCCGACCTGTGTCAGGAGGCGGCATCGGAGCCGTCGATGGTAGGAGTTGATGACCGTGCGGGAAGTCTATCTTGACCATGCGGCCACCACCCCGGTGCATCCCGAGGTGGCCGAGGTAGTGCATGCACACCTCGTGGACGCCTACGGCAACCCGTCCAGCCTGCACCGGTTCGGACGGCGCGCTCGCTCTGCGGTGGAGCAGGCCAGGGAACGGGTGGCCCGGGCCCTCGCGGCCGAGCCGGAAGAGATCGTCTTCACCAGCGGCGGCACGGAAGCCGACAACCTGGCCATTCGTGGCGTTGCCCGGCGGGCGGGATCCGGCCACATCATCACCAGCCAGATCGAACACCATGCCGTGCTTCATACCTGCGAGGCCTTGGAGACAGAAGGCTTTGCCGTGACCTATCTCCCGGTAGATGCTCAGGGCCGGGTCAAGCCCGAGGACGTGGCGGCCGCGATCCGTGAGGATACGATCCTGGTGAGCATCATGGCGGCCAACAACGAAGTGGGGACGATCGAGCCCCTGGCCGCGATCGGGGCGATATGTCGCCGGCGGGGGGTACTGCTGCATAGCGACGCAGTTCAGGCTTTTGGACAGCTCCCCCTCGACGTCGGCGCACTGAATGTGGACCTCATGAGCATTTCCGCACACAAAGTATACGGGCCCAAGGGGATCGGCGCCCTTTACGTCCGGAGAGGCATCCGGCTGACCCCCCTGATGTATGGGGGTGGCCATGAACGGCGCCGCCGCCCCGGGACGGAGAATGTCCCCGGCATCGTCGGGCTGGGAATGGCGACGGAGATCGCACTGCGAGAGCTGCCGGACCGGCCCCAGGCGATGGCGGCAGTGCGCGATCAACTCATCCGGGGGATCGGTGAGACCATTCCCGATGTCGTGCTGAACGGCGATCCGGTCGACCGTCTGCCCAATAACGTGAACTTCTGCTTCAGGTACGTCGAGGGGGAGTCGATCCTGCTGGCCCTGGACAGTAAGGGCATCGCCGCGTCCAGCGGTTCCGCCTGCACTTCCGGCGCCCTGGAACCTTCGCATGTGCTGGTGGCCATGGGGCTGCCGCACGACCTGGCGCAGGGGTCCGTACGTTTCTCGGTAGGCCGCGGGACCACCGCGGGCGACATCGACTACGTGCTGGGCGTGCTCGGCCCCGCCATCGACCGCTTGCGCAAGATGTCACCCCTGTACGCCGAGCGCGCGGGTGGCGGCCCGCGTGCCGGTGGTACTTCCCTGGAGGGATGAGTTGATGGTGGAGGCCAGCGCATACACGGACAAGGTCATGGAACACTTCTTCAATCCCCGGAACGTGGGCGAGATTGAAGACCCCGACGGCGTGGGGCGGGTGGGCAATCCCGTCTGTGGGGACGTGATGAAGATGGAGATCAAGGTGAAGGACGGCCGTATCGCCGACATCAAATTCATGACTTTCGGTTGCGGCGCGGCCATCGCCACTTCCAGCATCGTCACGGAAATGGTCAAGGGCAAGACACTCGAGGAGGCAATGGCCGTCGATAACCGTCAGGTCGCTTCCGCCCTGGGGGGCCTGCCCCCGGCCAAGCTGCATTGCTCGAATCTGGCGGCGGACGCCTTGCACAAGGCGATAGAGGATTACCGGTCCCGGGCCAAGCCTGCCGGCTAGAGCGGAGACCGTTTCAGCCTCCGCTCCCTGCTGCCGGAACTCCTTCAGGAGTAGCGGGTGCCGTAGCCCTGATAACCGCCGTAGCGGGGAGAGTGAATCCCCGACGGATAACCGCTGGCGGAGTAGCCCCGATCTTCGCGGCGGGGTGGTTCGTGGTAGGTCTACTTACGACAAACGAGCGCCGAATGTCCCGGCCGGCCTCATCGACCATCCGGCGCAAGTCGCCGCGGCGACAGGGAGCGATGGTGGAGCGGCCACTGAGACCATGAGAGAGCTAGAAAATCGACGGGTAGTCGTCGCGATGAGCGGCGGGGTCGATAGTTCGGTGGCGGCAGCCTTGCTCGTCGACCAGGGCTGGGATGTCCTTGGCGTCACCTTGAAGCTCTGGTCCGGACCAGAGCCGGGGGAGGGAGGCTGTTGTTCGCTCGCCGCGGTCGAGGATGCGAGGCGAGTGGCAGACCGACTCGGCATCCCTCACTACGTGCTCAATCTGACCGAAGCCTTCGAACGGCGAGTCATCGAGCCGTTCCTCGCGGGCTATGCCTCGGGACTGACCCCTAACCCCTGTATCCTCTGCAATGAGCAGATCAAATTCGGCATCCTGCGGGAGCGCGCAAGCGCGCTCGACGCGGGAAAAGTGGCGACCGGGCACTACGTCCGGCCGGGGAGGGACCCCCGGACGGGCCGGCATGTGCTCTTGCGGGCGCGGGATGCGGGGAAGGACCAGACATACGTTTTGTATGGCCACGACCAGGCGGCGCTTGCCGGATCGCTCTGGCCGGTGGGGGGGATCGAGAAGCGTGACGTAAGGCGGCTGGCCGCCGCCTTGGGCTTGCGGGTCGCGGCCAAACCCGACAGCCAGGAAATCTGTTTTGTTGGGCGGGGAGGATATGCGGAACTCCTGCGGGCAAGGTACCCTGCTTGCCTGACCCCTGGTCCCATCTACCATGTGGACGGCCGGGAACTGGGGGAGCACGGAGGAATCCCGAAATACACGATCGGCCAACGCCGGGGTATTGGCGTGAGCTGGCCTCACCCGCTATACGTGGTCGGCCTGGACCGAGCTGCCAATGCCGTCATTGTCGGAAGCCGACGAGATCTCGACTGTTCCGGCCTGATCGCCATCCGGGCCAACTTCCTGCCCTTCTCCGAACTCACGGGGCCCATGTCCGTCACCGTCAAAGTACGCTACGGTGGAGAAGACCTTGCTGCCACCATCAGTGCCACCCCCGTTCCCGAGGGCGAGCGAGGCCCCGCCGTGAAGGTCCGCTTCCTCTCACCGGTGCGGGCGGTGGCCCCGGGACAGGCGGCGGTCTTCTATCAGGGAGAAGTGCTGGTGGGCGGCGGAGTCATCCACGCTACCGGGCGTCACGACGACGGGGAATGGTGAGACGGACTGACGGACAAGCTACTTCCGGTGCGCGCGACAGCGAAGGGCTTTGGGGGCAGGTGAGAGAGGATGTGGACCTGTCGGGCCTGTGGGGTAAGGGAGGCCGGTTGTCTGGGAGGCGGCCAGTACTATTGCCGGGAGTGCTGCATCGAGTTCGAGTTGAGGCGGTGGCGAAGGTATTGCTCCTGCACGCCCATCGATGGCTGCGTACCGGAAGGAGGTCGGGTTCGGGCGCGTAAGCGGGCGTTCACAGCGCGTAAGCGTTCACAAGCCGCGTAAGCGGGCGGCGCGGCGCGGCGTTGACCGACCCCAGGGCCCGGAGTATAATCCAGGCAGGACAGGCGCCCGCCAGGCGGCCGACCCTGGCGCCAGGCCGGGTTTTTTTGCTTGCCGGAGGTGGTCTGGCTGGTAACGGGCAACCAGATTCGCGAGTACTTCATCAAATACTTCGAAGCCAATGGCCATGCTCGCGTGCCCAGTTCGCCGCTCGTGCCCCAGGGCGACCCCACCTTGCTGTTCACCAACGCCGGCATGGTGCAGTTCAAGGACGTGTTCCTCGGACTGGAGGCGCGCCCCTATCGGCGGGCGGTGACCGCGCAGAAATGCGTTCGGGCCGGGGGCAAGCACAACGACCTCGACCAGGTTGGGCGTACCGCCCGCCACCACACGTTCTTCGAAATGCTGGGGAACTTCTCCTTCGGCGATTACTTCAAGGAAGATGCCATTGCCTACGCGTGGGAATTCGTTACCCGTCAACTAGGGCTCGATGGGGGCCGCATATGGCCCACGGTGTTCCGGGAAGATGACGAGGCTTTCGACCTTTGGCGGAGCGTCGCCGGTGTGCCCGCCGGGCGGATCGTTCGCCTCGGCGAGCAAGATAACTTCTGGGCCATGGGGGAGACGGGACCCTGCGGTCCGTGCTCGGAACTCTTATTCGATCGCGGCCCGGCGACGGGGTGTGGGCGGGCAGACTGCGGCGTGGGCGCCTGCGACTGCGATCGATGGCTGGAGATATGGAACCTGGTCTTCATGCAGTTCGAGCGGGCCGCGGATGGGCGCGTGACGAGACTGCCCCGCCCCAGCATCGATACGGGTATGGGGCTCGAGCGGATCGCGTCGGTGCTCCAGGACGTGCCCTCCAACTATCAAACCGACCTGTTCACGCCCATCATCGACCGCTTGACCGCCCGTACGGGGAGTCCCTACGATCCCGGACCTGGCGGCTTCCCCTTCCGCGTGGTGGCCGACCACATCCGCGCCTGCACTTTCCTGATCGGTGACGGGGTAATCCCCGGCAATGAAGGGCGAGGCTATGTGCTGCGCCGTATCCTGCGCCGGGCGGCACGATTTGCCCGGGTGATGAGTGCGGAAGACCTGTCGCTCCATGAACTGGTGCCGGTGGTCGTCGCGACGATGAGGAGTGCGTACCCTGAACTGGGGGAGCGAGCGGAGTTCATCGGGCGCGTCATCGAGCAGGAAGAAGATCGCTTTTGTGGAACTCTCGCCCAGGGAATGCGGCGGGCAGAGGAACTCGTCAATGCGGCCCGCAGAGCCGGTCGGAAGGAACTGGCGGGGGAGGAAGCTTTTCTCCTCCACGACACTTTCGGGTTTCCCCTCGACTTGACCCGGGACATCGCCGAGGAGCACGAGATGACCGTCCATGAGGCGGGGTTCGAGTCGGCCATGGCCCGACAGCGCGACCGGGCGCGTGCCGCCCGGGCCGGTGACGATGAGGAAACGGCGCTGAGGCGGCGGGCCGCCCTGTCCGCCGTCCCGCCTACCGAGTTCGTCGGCTACGCGACCGGGGAAGGGCGGGCCCGGGTGCTGGTGGTCTTGGCCGGAGGGCAGTCGGTGGACGGGGCCGATGCCGGCGCGGAAGTGGAAGTGATCCTCGACCGCACTCCCTTCTACGCCGAGGCGGGAGGACAGGTCGGCGACCGCGGTCTCCTTCGAGGGGAGGATGTCGAGGTTGCCATCAATTCCGTGGGCCGCCACGGTGACGGCCGGGTCATCCACGGAGGGCAGGTGCTGCGCGGTCGCCTCCGCCCGGGGGTCGAGGTCGATGCAGCCATCGAGTCCAGGTATCGCAAGGAAGTGGCCCGCAATCATACCGCGACCCATCTGCTGCACGCAGCGCTCCGCGCGGTTTTAGGCGCAGGCGTGACCCAGGCGGGATCGCTCGTGGCTCAAGACCATCTCCGGTTCGACTTCACCCACTTGCGGCCGGTGACGGGCGAGGAACTCACGCGAATCGAGACCATGGTCAACGACTGGATCCTCGACGACCTCCCCGTCGAGGGGCGTCAGACGGGATACCAGCAGGCAGTGGGCGAGGGCGCCATTGCCCTCTTCGGCGAGAAATACGGCGATACCGTGCGCGTCGTCAAGGTCGGCGAGGTTGGCGCGGAGTTGTGCGGGGGAACCCATGTGGGGCGGACGGGCGAGGTGGGGCTCTTCAAGATCCTGGGCGAGACAGGCATCGGTTCGGGGCTCCGGCGGATCGAAGCCATCACCGGCAAGACCATCCTGCGGCGCCTCGACGCGCTCACAAATCGGGTGATAGAGGCGGCGTCCCGTCTGAATGCGCCTCCCGGGGACTTGCTGATCCGCTTGGACGATGTGCTGGAGCGCCTGCGGGCGCGGGAACGCCAGTTGGCCGAGAGTCAGGGGCGCCTGATCGCCCATGAGGCGGACCGGCTTCTCGACAGCGCGGTAGAAATAGGGGACAGTCGCGTGGTGGCGGGTCTGGTCGCGCTCGAGGGGCCCGAGGCCCTGCGGGCGGTCTGGGATGTGCTCAGGGAACGCATCGGTTCCGGCGTCGCCTTGCTGGCGGCACGAAACGGAGATCGGGTGCAGGTGGTGGCCGCGGTGACTTCTGATCTGGTCAAGCGGGGCGCCAGCGCTTCCCGTCTGGTTGCATCGCTGGCCGAGGAGATCGGGGGAGGCGGCGGGGGGCGGCCCGACCTTGCGCAGGCCGGCGGGTCGCGGCCCGAGAGGGCGGAACGTGCGCTGGCCATCGGTGTGGCGGAGTCCAAACGCATGCTGGAGGCTGCCGGGGAGTCGCCGGCGCCAAGGTGACGTAAGTTCGGTGTCCCTGCCGATTCTGGGCTCGGGGGTGGTGGGCGTGAACGAGCACGAGCAGGACCGGACGATGACGTACCGGGTCCGAACAGACGAGGTAGGCCAGGCCCGGGAGGTCTTACTTCAAGTGTATCGCGCTTTGAAGCAGAAAGGCTACAATCCCATCAACCAGATTGTGGGCTATCTTCTGTCGGGGGATCCTGCTTACATAACCAGCCACCAGGGCGCCCGGAATCTGGTCAGAAGAGTGGAGCGGGATGACCTCCTCGAGGAACTGGTCCGCAAATACGTTGAGGAAGACTAGGAACGACAGGCAATGCGAAGCACCGGGGGGGAGGCGGGATCGTGATACCCTTGCGCGATAGCACGCGGTCCCGTACGTTTCCTGCGGTCAACGTGACCATTATCCTGCTCAACGTGGCGGTATGGCTCTACATGCTGACCCTTTCGCCGGGGGAAGCGATGCGGTTCGTGTTCCGGTACGGTTTCGTTCCCGCCGGCCTGGCGGCGGCCGACTGGTCAGCCCCCGTCACCGCGGCGACCAGCGTGGTCCCGCCCCTGATGACGGCCATATTCGTGCATGGTGGCTGGATGCACCTGGTGGGGAACATGCTATACCTCTGGGTGTTTGGAGACAACATCGAGGACCGCCTCGGCCGCTTCCGGTATGTGGCCTTTTACCTCCTGTGCGGCGTGTTGGCCAGCCTGGCGCATGCCATGGCCAATCCCCTGTCCGACCGCCCGGCCATCGGGGCCAGCGGGGCGGTCGCAGGAGTGCTCGGAGCTTACCTGCTCAGTTTCCCGCGGGCGCGCATCCTGGCGCTGGTGCCTCTCGGCTTCTTCTTGACCATCGCGGAGGTGCCGGCGGGCTTGTTCCTGGCCTTGTGGCTCCTTCTGCAGCTTGTAAGCGGTATCGGCGCCCTGGTGGCCGTGGAGCAGGTGGGTCAACTGGTGGCGTGGTGGGCGCACATCGGCGGCTTCGCGGCGGGGATGATCCTGATCGTGTCCTTGAAGGGCGCCCGTCGCCGGCGCTTCTGACCGGCACCATGAAATACCGCATGCTGGGAAGTACAGGCATCCGCGTTTCTCGACTGTGTTTTGGCACGCTGGCCATCGGTCCCCTTCAGGGCCGCCTGTCGTTGGCGGAAGGGGAAGCTTTGCTTGAGGCGGCGTTCGTCCGGGGCGTCAATTTCTACGACAGCGCGGAAGCATACGGCACCTATCCCTATCTGGGCCGACTGACCCGGGCGGTCGCGGGCCCGGTGGTCTTCGCGGCGAAGAGCTATGCTTACAGCCGTGAGGACATGCGCCGCAGCCTCGAACGGGCGTTCGATGAACTCCGGGTCGACCGGGTGGACCTGTTCCTCCTGCATGAGCAGGAGTCTGCGGCCACGCTGGCCGGGCATCGTGAAGCGCTGGAATTGCTCGCCGCCGAACGGGAACGTGGCCGGGTGGGGGCCATCGGCATGTCCTCACACCATGTGCCGGCAGTTGAGGCTGCGGTCGATCACCCGCTGGTGGAAGTGATCCATCCCCTGATCAACCGGTCCGGCCTGGGCATCCGGGACGGGGATCTCGACGGCATGCTCCGGGCAGTAGGCCGCGCCCACCAGCGGGGGAAGGGGGTATACGCTATGAAGGCGCTTGCCGGCGGGCTGCTGCGGCACGAATCCGAGCAGGCCCTCGCCTTCGTCCGCGACTTGCCGGTCGTGGATGCCGTGGCCGTCGGGATGAAGGATTTGAGCGAACTCGAGGCCAACTGCGCGGTAATGCGGGGTAGTCCCGTACCGGCGGAAGTCGCCGGTCGCCTGGGCCGCGTCCCCCGGCGTCTTCAAGTGGAAGAAGATTGCGCGCGCTGCGGCCGGTGTGAAGGGGCCTGCCCCCAGGGCGCACTTGTGATGACCGGGCGGGGTCCGGCAGCCGATCCTGCGCGCTGCATACTGTGCGGTTACTGCGGCGCGGCCTGTCCGGGCTTCTGTCTCCGGGTGGTGTGAATATGGCCGACCGGGTGCTCGCCCTCGACGTCGGCGAGGTGCGCGTCGGGCTCGCCCTCAGCGACGCGATGGGAAAGATAGCCCTGCCCCATGGCGTGCTGCGGCGGGAGAAGTTGTCACTTGACCTACAGCGCCTGGCGGACACAGCCCGGAAAGCCGGCGTCGGTCGAATAGTGGTGGGGCTGCCCCTGGGTCTCGACGGCCGCGGGGGCAGTCAGGCCCGACGGGTCCTGGCTTTTGCCGAGCGGCTTCAGGCGGTATCCGGCTTGCCCGTGGATACCTGGGACGAGCGACTGACCACCCGCGAGGCCGAGTGCCGGCTGATAGAAGGGGATGTCAGCCGCTCCCGGCGCAAGAGGCTGATCGACCAGACGGCGGCCTGTCTTTTATTGCAGGCTTACCTCGATAGGCGGAACCGGGTTGAACCTGCCAAGCTTGACTTGCCGGCGCAGGGACGGGTAAGATGGGGACACTGCGAGACGATCGGAGTGGGAGCCGTGCCAGAAGGACCGGAAGACATGGAAGGGGTCATCGTGCTGACCGACGAGGACGGCGAGGAGCACGAGTTCGAACTGGTCGACATGCTGGAACTTGAGGGGAAGCGCTACGCCATCCTCATGCCCTTGGAGGAACCCGAAGACGATCTGGATGATGACGATGACGAGGACGATGAGTACGAAGAGGACGATGACACGGTGATCCTGCGCGTGGAGACCGACCAGGAAGGCAACGATATCCTGGTGCAGATCGAGGATGACGACGAGTGGGAGCGAGTCGTCCAGGCGTGGGAAGAGATCCTGGATGAAGAAGTCGTCCTCTCCGACGACGAACAGGACGACTGAGACTCGCGGTCAACATCGGCACGGGGGCGAGCCTGATGGCGGGTGACCGCTGGACATTGCGCAGCGTAATCGGGAGCAGGCAGGTATCCGGCCTGCTCCCGGCGTTGCTGGCTACTGCCTTGCTCGTGGGGGTGGGAGTGGTCATACTGAGCAGCCCGGTGGCGCCGGGGTCGGATGAGGTGGACATGATCACCATCCCCGGCGGCGCATCCTCCCGGGAGGTTGCCCATCTGCTGGAGCAGGCGGGTATCATCCGCGACCAGTTCTTCTTCCGGCTGTTCCTGAGGGTCGTCGGTGCCGACGCGCGAGTGCAGGCGGGTGAGTACCGCCTCGGTCCGGGCATGAGCGCGTCCGAACTGGTGTCGCGCCTCATACGTGGAGAGGTTGTGTTACACCGCGTCACCATCCCCGAAGGGCTCACGGCCGACGGCGTCATTCGCTTGCTGGCCGGCCTCGGGTGGGGCAACCTCGCCACCTTTCGGGAGCTGCTCGACGACCCGGAATTGCGTCCGGCCTGGATATCCGAGGATTCCCGCATCCGCCGGCCGCTGGAGGGCTATCTGTTCCCTGACACTTACTCTTTCCCGCGGGGCATATCCGAGCGGGCAATCCTGCAAGCCATGCGCCGGCGCTTCGACCAGGAAGTCGACGTGCGTTTCAAAGAAAGGGCTGGAGAACTCGGCATGACCGTCCACCAGGTGGTCACGCTGGCCTCGATCGTCGAGCGGGAAGCGCAAGTTGGGCGGGAGCGACCAATAATCGCCGCAGTGTTCCACAACCGCCTTCGGCGGAGGATGCGCCTGGAGTCTTGCGCTACCGTGCGGTACGCCCTGGATAAGCATCCTGATGAGCCTCTGTTCTATCGGGATCTCGACTCTCCCTCGCCGTATAACACCTATAGGCAGGATGGCCTCCCCCCCGGCCCGATCGCGGCTCCCGGCAGGGCCTCCCTCCAGGCGGTTCTGCATCCGGCCGACGTGAACTACTTGTTCTTCGTAGCCCGGGGTGACGGTTCCCACGCATTCTCACGAACACTGGCCGAGCACGGGCGTAATGTCCGCAAGTATGGGGCCGGGTTCCGCTAGGCGAGCTCCTGAAGGAACTCGCGGATGAGGCCCGACAACACTGAAGGCCGTTCCAGCATGGGCATGTGCCCGACATCCTCTAGCATCACCAGGCGGGAACCGGGTATGCCCGCAGCCAGTTCCCGCACCAGCGGCGGTGGAACAAGTCGATCGGCCGTTCCCCCGACCACCAGGGTGGGCAAGTGCACATCCCCGAGAAGGCCGCGGACATCGTGACCGGCGGCCAGGCGAAAGGCCGCACCGGTGGATGCCACATCGCGCTTACGCCACTCCCGGAGACTTGCCCGGATCAGGTCCGGCGAGGCGGCCGGTCCGAACGCCAGCTCGTGTTCTCCGGCGAGGAAGCGCTCTCGGAGGTCATCGTCAAGGGGAAAGCGCGCCGCCGTGCCTATCAGCACCAGGCCGTCGAGTGCTACCCGCCGCCGGCGGGCCATGCCGACCGCTACCGCTCCACCCAGGGAGTGACCGGCCACTACCAGCCGGGGACCTGTCGGCGGCAGGGTCGCTTCGACCAGCGCCGCGTAATCGTCCACCCCGCTGACCCCCGCCGCTGCGGGCAAGTCCGGGGCCAGTCCCGCCCATCCGGACGGGAGCCATCGCAACTGCGCGAGCCAGCTCAGGGAGGAACCACCCGCTCCGTGCAGAAACAGACAGGTGCCCGAGACCGGCGTGCGGTGGGGAACGGCCCGGTAGACCAGGTCAGACATATATGAGAAAATTAGCCGTAGCGAGGCATGGATCCTGCTGCCGGCCGCAACTGGGGGTACCTTGGCCGGCATCTGCCGGAGGGAGACTCGGCTTGACGCGACCGTGGACTATTCGTTACTGGCTGGAGCAGCTGGCCCCTCACGAGTACTACAACTCGACGCTGGATATCGACCCGGCTGAGCTGGCAGCCCGGGGCGTTCGGGGCTTGATCCTGGATCTGGACAACACGCTGGCCCCGTGGAAACACGGTGTGCCCACGACCGAACTGGCCGAGTGGATCGAGTCCGTTCAACAAGCAGGTATCCGCTGCCACATCGTGTCGAATCACGTGGGCCGCCGAGTGAGGTTGTTCAGTCGCTCCCTGGGGATCAAAGGCACGCCCAACGCCCGCAAACCTGCGGGCAGAGCCTTCCGCGCCGCCATGAGGTTGATGGGAACCGTTCCCCGCGATACGGTGGTGATAGGCGATCAGATCTTCACCGACATCCTGGGGGGCCGCCGCCAGGGCTGCCACACCATACTGGTGGTGCCGGCATGCTCGATGGATCTGGGTTGGACCCGGCTGGTGCGCCGGATTGAGCGGGCGGTGTTCCGGGAGATGCAGGTCAGGGGGCTAGTCGCCGCCGAGCCACGGCGCCGGGACCGGCGATGAGCCTGCCCGTCGTGCTGGCGGGGGTAGCCGGACTCTTCGTGGGCAGTTTTCTGAACGTGTGCATCCATCGACTGCCGCTCAGGACCAGCGTCGTCTCCCCGCGGTCGCGATGCCCTGCCTGCCGGACCATCCTGCCGCCGATCGACCTGATTCCCGTGTTCTCTTACCTCTGGCTGCGGGGGCGCTGCCGTTCCTGCGGGGTGGGGATCGGGTTGCGTTACCCGCTGGTGGAACTCGCGACGGCGGTAGCTTTCGGAGCGGCGGTGGCGCGCTGGGGGTCGAGCCTGGCCGCATTGCAGGCAGCCGTGTTCCTGTCGCTCCTCATCGTGGCCTGCCTTACCGACCTGCAAACGGGGATCATCCCCAACCGCGTCACCGTCCCCGGGACAATCGTGGGTTTGGCCCTCGCGGCGGTTGGTCCGGCGAGCCTGGTGACGGCCGTGCTGGGCGTGATCGCGGGTGGGGGGACTCTGCTCCTGCTGGCCCTGATCAGTCGCGGCGGCATGGGCGGTGGCGATATCAAGCTGGGCGCCTTGATGGGCGCCTTCCTTGGCTGGCCGCACATCGGGGTGGCCCTGGCGGTGGCTTTCCTGGCGGGCGGGGTCGCGGGCATGGGCTTGATGGCGGCCCAACGAAAGCGCCGGCGAGACGAGATTACTTTCGGGCCGTTCCTGGGCGCAGGGGCGGTGGCTGCCCTGTTCTGGGGTGCGTCCATCCTGCTATGGTACGGCGGGATCCTCCGCCCAAGCTAGGGGGCTGAACGATGAGAGAACGGGTGGCTGTGCGGGCGTTGCAAGCGATCCGGCGCGCCCGCACAGCCATCATCGCCCTGAGCGAGAGAATCCACGGCGCCCCGGAGCTTGGCTACGAGGAAGTGAAGGCTTCCGCCTGGCTAGCGGAGGCGCTGAACGAGCACGGCTACGCGGTCGAGCTGCCGTACGCCGGGATGCCGACCGCTTTCCGGGCCGCCTTCCCCGGTGTGCCCGAACGACCGGCGATAGGCTTGCTGGCCGAGTATGACGCATTGCCCGATATCGGTCACGGCTGCGGGCACAACCTCATCGCCGCAGTTTCGGTCGGCGCGGCCGTGGGCCTGGCCGCGGTGGCTCGGCAACTGGATGGCCGCGTCATAGTGCTGGGCACTCCCGCAGAAGAGGGCGGGGTGGAAGGGGCCGGCGGCAAGGTAGTCCTGCTGGAACGGGGTGCCTTCTCGGATGTGGACGCAGCCTTGCTCCTACATCCTTCGAGTCGAACGGTGGTGGCGGCCCCGTCCAGCAGCCGAGAAGCTCTGGAGATATGCTTTCGGGGAAGGGCTGCCCACGCCTCGCTGGCCGCCGAGGCAGGCGCCAGCGCCCTGGAGGCCCTCATCTTGACCTTCAACGGGGTGAATGCCCTGCGGCTGCAATTCGGCCCATCCGTGCACATCCATGGCATCATCACCCAGGGCGGCACCCACCCGGGGACGATTCCCCACCGGGCGGTAGCGCGTTTTTACGTCCGGAGCCCGGATGCGGTCGGGCTCGAATACGCCGGGACCAGACTTCGCGAGTTGGCCCGGGCCGCAGCCGGCGCCACGGGGACGAACGTCCAATTCCGGCAGTTCAGCCATACCTACCATGCAATGAGGCCCAACCCCGTGCTGGCTCGCCTGATGGAAGCCAATCTCCAGTGCTGCGGGCTGAAGCCCGAACCGGCGGGAGGCGGTGCCGGCTCCACCGACATGGGCAACGTGAGCCGGATGCTGCCTTCCCTGCACGCCTACTTCGCGGTGGGCGACAGGCAGGTGGCCACCCACACCTCCGAGTTCACGGCCGTCGCCGGTTCACCGGCTGCAAGGCGATCGCTGATCAACGCGGCCAGGGCGGTCGCGCTAACTTGCGTCGACCTCCTCGTGCACCCCGGGCACCTGGAAAGAGCCCGGTTGGCCCACCGGGTACCTTGAGGCCCTTGAGACCGCTGCCCCCACGCGCTGCCAAGGGATAGGCGTTCGGCAGAGGGAATGGATCCCCGGCAAGAAACTTGTCGAGGGAGGGCGGCGCATGTCGAGCCAGGCGGCTCCGAGCAAGACCGCGATCAAGATCGTCACCGACAGCGTATGTGACCTGCCACAACGCCTGATAGAGCAGTATCGTATCACCGTGGTGCCCGCACTGGTCCACTTCGGAACGGAGCAATACCGCGACCGAGTGGAGATGAGCATCCGGGAGTTCATGCGGCGGCTGCCCCTGGCCAAGACGCCGCCCAAAACCTCTCAGCCTCCTCCGGGGGCCTTCTATGAGGTTTACGAGGAAGCGACGAGGGACGGAAGCTCCGTCGTGTCCATCCACGTATCGTCGCGCGTGAGTGGCACTTACCAGTCGGCGGTGATCGCCCGGTCCATGCTCCCCGACCGGAATATCGAGGTAGTCGACTCGCTCCTGGGGTCCATGGGCCAGGGGTGGATGGTGCTGGCGGCAGCCCGGGACGTGCTTGGCGGCAAGAGTATGCAGGAGATCCTGGCGACGGTCGCGCAGGTAGGTTCGCGGATGAAGACGCTGATCGTCGTCGACACCCTGGAGTACCTCGCCCGCAACGGCCGGGTGGGCAGGGCTCAGGCGTGGTTGGGCAGCATGCTGCGGGTCAAACCCATCCTCACGGTAGCAGACGGCGTTATCGAGCCGCTGGAAAAGGTGCTCGGCGGGCAACGCGTCCTGGAACGACTGGTGCAACTGGTCCATGAGGGTTTGGACCCGAGTTATCGGGCGATGCTCGGGATCATCCACGCTGACGCCGAGGAGCAGGCGTTGCGGCTCAAGGAAGCGCTCGAAAAGCACTTCAAGTTCGACGAGGTGGTCATCGCCGAGACGGGACCCGCCATCGCTGCCAATGTGGGGCCGGGCGCTTACGGGGTGATGCTGTACCAGTACTGAACCGCCCTGAGCAGGTGGTTTGCTGGGGTCAGCCGCTTGCCGGGGCCCAGTACGTTTACCCGATGGCACTCGGCCTGGTGGTGGGCGCTGCGGCCGGAGGGGTCATGGCGGGCTTTTGCCGGCGGGTTGTCGAGACCCAAATCGGGGGGTGACGCATTGGCATTGCCTTGGACGCGGGGAGATGGAGTGATCCTGGCGGTCGTGGCGACCATCGCCCTGGGAACCTGGCTGGGGCTTTCTCTACTTCCCCTCCCGGTGGGAGGCGAAGTGGTGGTCATCGTCGGGGAGCAGGCGCCGCAAGTGTTCTCCCTGGAGGAAGATCGGTGGATCGAGTTGCAGGGGCCGCGCGGACCGGCCGTGGTGGAGATCCGGGACCGACAAGTGCGCATCGCCAGTTCCGATTGCCCCGACGCAGGTTGGCATGCCCACTGGCTCGATCGCCCTGGCAGCCTGATATGTGTCCCCAATCGGCTGATCGTCCAGGTAGCGGCGGGTGAGGGGGCCGAGGCCGAGACCGATGCGATAACGCGCTGAGCAGGACCCACCGGCTGCGTGTCGAAGGAACTTGCTCCGTGACAAAGTCGAAGCGTCTGGTCCACACTGCTTGCCCCCTAAATTGCTGGGACGGTTGCGCCTGGCTGGTAGAGGTGGTCGGGCGAGAGGTTCGGGCAGTCAGGGGGGTCCCGGACCACGAGATCACCCGTGGCTTCCTGTGCCCCAAGGCGCAGTACTACCTGGACCGGCACCGTTCGCCCCGAAGGCTCCGCACCCCCCTTCGTCGTAGCGGCAGCGGCTGGAGGGAAGTCAGTTGGAATGCCGCCCTCGACGAACTGGCGGATCGCATTGGCAAAGCTCGCCAGACGGCGGGGACGGAGTCGATCTTGAGTTACTGGGACGCGGGTTCCCTGGGGCTCTTGAAAGGACTGGACCGACGCTTCTGGAATCTGTTCGGGCCCATCACCGTGCCCACGGGCAGCCTGTGCTGGTCGGCTGGCCTGACCGCCCAGGAGGCCGACTTCGGCGGGAACCTGGCCCACGACCCCACCGATCACGCTAATAGCCGCTTTCTGCTGCTATGGGGACGGAACCCCCTGGATACCAACGTCCATCTGTGGCCCTTCGTGCAACAGGCCCGGGAAGGTGGGGCCCGAGTAGCCGTCATCGACCCGGTGGCGACTCGTACTGCCACCGAGGCCGACCTGCATCTCGCACCCCGCCCCGGATCGGACCTCGCCCTGGCGCTGGCGATGGGCCATGCGGTGATCGAGGCGGGGATGGTAGACGAGGAATTCCTGGGATCGCGCGCCCGCGGCTTCGACGACTACCGCCGGCTGTGCGACCGTTTCACGCCTGAACGCGCCGAGGAGTTCACCGGCTTGCGAGCTGCGGTCATCCGGGAGATGGCCCGCGAGTATGCCCGGCACTCGCCGGCGGCCATCCTGCTGGGGTACGGCTTGCAGCGTCATCCAGCAGGGGGCGCCACCGTGCGAGCCATCGATGCTTTGGCCGCCATCACCGGCAACATCGGTGTCCCGGGGGGAGGGGTAGCCTACGCCAACCTCTTCGTGGCTTCGACTTTCGCCGACCTGGGCGGACGTCCGGCGCCGCACCGGGGAGTGCCCAGGGCCAAACTTGGCCGGATGCTCCCCGAACTCGATCAGCCGCGGGTCAGCGTCGGCGTGGTGGCTCGGGCCAATCCCGTAGCGCAGCTTCCACGGACATCGCTGGTGGTGGAGGCCTTTCTGTCCCTCGACTTCCTGGCCGTGATCGACTTCGAACTGACCGACACCGCCGAACTGGCCGACCTCGTGCTGCCGGCTTCCACCAGTTTCGAGGAAGAAGATGTGTATGCGTGTTCCTGGCACAACTACCTGACCTATGGGGAACAGGCCGTGGAACCCGCTCCCGAATGCCGCTCCGATCTGCAGATCTATGCGGACCTGGCGGATCGCCTGGGACTGGGTGACAGCTTCGGGTCCAAGCGGTCCCCCCGGGAATGGATCGAGGAGGCGCTGCGTCCTCTGGCGGCATGGGGGTTGAAGCCGGAAGACTTGCGCGGCCGGTCAGTGCGGCACCCGGCGGCCCCGCTGGTACCCTGGCAGGACGGGAGATTCCTGACCGCCAGCGGCAGGATGGAACTCATCGGTCCCGGGTATAGCCCGCTCTCCCATCGTCCGCCGGACGGCCGTTACCCCTTTCGCCTGATCACTCCCCAGCACCGGTTGAGCATCCACTCGCAGTCCTATGACAGGGTGCAGGCCGCGCTAGGACAACCGGCGGAAGGGGTCCCGGTCGTGATGATAAACGATCGACTGGCAAGGGAACTCCGTCTGCGCGCAGGGTCGGGAATCAGCGTGGTTTCGCCCTGGGGCCGGCTAGCCTGCCGGGTGAAACCGATGCGCGGTCTGAATCCGGACACGCTCGTCATCTACTCCGGGGGGCGGGTGGGCCGTAACGGCGCGAATGTCCTGACCCCCGACCGCCTGACCGACATTGGCCTGGGGGCAGCTTTCTATGATTGCCCATGCCGCCTCGAAGCGGAGAACCTGGTCGCCGCCCCCCATCGCTTGCCCGGGGACCCGAGCTGCTGAATGCAGGAGCCGGTCAGCTCAAGAACTCGATCCTGCGCAAGGCATGGGCGAGAGGGAGGGCGATCAGCGCGCTCCCTCCGGCCTGGACGAGGTTGCCGGGAAACTCCACCATTGCCGCCCGATATCCGAACAGGAAGGAACCCGCAAGGAAGTAGCCCAGGACCATCCACAGACCCCCGATGACCACGGCCGCCACCACCGGCGGCGTGACCTTCCCCGAGGAGCGGAAAGTCCGATGCCCGAGCGAGCCCACGATGTAACCCTCCAGCCCCTTGATGATCAGCGTCCATGGGGCCCAGACGCTCATGCCGAGCAACAGGTTGGCCAGAGCCGATCCGATGCCGCCGGCGAGCAACCCGAGGCGGGGTCCGGCGAGCAAGGCGGCGATGAAGATCATGCTGTCGCCCACGTTGATGATGCCCTGAGTCGCGGGGACCGGCACATTGATGGCCATCGTGACCACCGTGACCAGTGCGGTGAAGAGGGCGGCCTGGGTCAAGCGACGAGCGGGAGCGGACTTCACGGCGAACGCCTCCTTCTCGTCTTCGGGGGTGGAAGGGAGGTCGCACGCCGAAAGCATCCGCCCTGAGTCGATGGCGGCATGCGGCAAAACGGCGGCGTCTTCTCCCAATCGGACTTTGACCGTCGGCGCCGGATTCGCACCGGCTCAACCGCTGGGGCTGACGGGCTCGTCCCCGCTAGGGGGCATCACCGCCGGTCGGGAATGGGAGGCTGTACCTCCGCACCCTGCCCTGAAGACGTCTATTCGCCTTCACTATAGGTCGCTGCCCGCCCCCCGTCAAGGGGGGGAAGGTAAGTCGGTGTGAAGGTAAATCGACCGGCAGCAGCGTAGAGAACCATCACACACCACGACACCGCGATCGCAGGGGGAGGCGCCGCCGCGTGCAATGGCGAGGCAAAAATGTCGTGATCACCGGGGCTTCGCGGGGAATCGGCCGCAGTCTGGCCATCGAATTGGCCGGCAGGGGGGCGCGACTGGCCTTGACCGCCCGCCACCTGCCGGAACTGGAATCGGTGGCTGAACTGACCCGCTCCCTGGGGGCAGAGACCCTGACCGTTGCCGCTGACGTCGGCGTGGCGGACTCGGCGACCGGGGTGTTTGCCGCTGCCGACGCACGCCTGGGCGGCGTGGACGTGCTGGTGAACAATGCCGGCGTGGGTCTGAGGGCGCCGGTCGACCACGTGGCCCGCGCCGACCTCGAGCGGGTGCTCGCGGTCAATCTGCTGGGCCCCCTCGCCTACCTGCAGGAGGCCCTACCGTACTTCCGCCGTAAGGGGGGCGGACTGATCATCAACGTCTCCTCCCTGGCCGGTTTGATGCCCGTGCCCTATCTTGGCGGGTACTGCGCCACCAAGCATGCCCTGGTGGTCATGTCCAGGTGCTTACGTGCGGAGCTTCGTGAGGCCGGCATTCGCGTGATGCTTGTGCATCCGGGAGCGGTCGACACGGACTTTCGCCATCACAGCCTGGGCTCGCCCTTTCCTTCGGTCCCGCGGCGTTCGCGGGTGACTCCCGAACAAGTGGCGGTAGCTATTACCCGGGCGGGCGAGGACGGGCGGGATGAGGTGTTCGTCCGCCCGCTTGATCGCGTCATGCTTGGGATTGCCCAGATCCTGCCAGGTACGAGGGAACGAATCCTGTTGCGTCGTTACGGCCGGCCTGGCTGAATGCCCGTCAAGATGCCGGCACGATAGGTTCCTATCGGGAAGCCGGGAAACAGGTGGCATGTTCATGCCTCAATTCCATCGCTTGTGGAATGAGTTCAACTCCGATCTCCGATTGCTCTTCCTCACCACTGCCCTCGCCGCCATGGGGATGGGCGTGACCGACCTGTTGACCAACCTGTACCTCTTGCGGGCCGGATTCGGCGAACGCACGGTGGGGACGCTGGTGGCCGTGAACGCCACCATGATGGCCATGGGCGCCTTGCCTCTGGGGGTGCTGGTAGACCGGTACTCACGTCGGACGGCACTCTGGCTGGGATTGGCGATGGCGGGGACGGGGACTGCGGCGATAGCCTTGGCGCCAGGGCTGCCGGTCCTGTATGCCGCGGCGGCCCTCGGGGGATTGTCCGGGGCGCTGCTCACGGTGGCGACCCCCGCCTATATCGCCGGTCACACCGAACCAGGGGGCCGGGCCTGGGCTTTCACCGTGATGTCGATGATTCACCTGGTGGCGATGACCCTCGGTCAACTCGGAGGAGGCTTGTTACCCGGTCTCCTGGGCGGAGGGATGGCCGCCTATCGAGTGGCGCTGCTGCTCGGGTCGGCGCTGATACTCGTGGCCTCCGTTCGTCGCCTGGGGCTGCGCGACGCACCCTGTCCCCGGTGGTCTCAGTTTCGGCCGGCACTCGGGCGGGCCGTGTTGCGCCCACCCATACTGCACTCGGCCGGCTCCAACCTGTTGCTCGGCATCGGCGCCGGGCTGTTCATCCCCTTCTTCAACGTGATCTATCGCATCCGGTACGACCTCGAACCTGCCCAGATCGGCCTCATCTTCGCGGTGCAAAACATGCTGATGGTGGTGGCGGTCATGCTGGCGCCCGTCCTCTCGGAGCGCAGGGGTACCGTCAACACTATCGCCGGCGCCTGGGCGGTGTCGGTTGCTTTCCTGTTCGTCCTCGCCTGGGCGCCCGACCCTCGCTGGTTCACGGCCGGGTTCTGGGTCAGGGGGACGCTCATGTTTGCCATAGGGCCGTTGCTGGACAGCTTTCGCCAGGACCTGATGAACGATGGCGAACGAGCTACCGCGTCGAGTATAATCGGCATGACCTGGTTTGCGGGATGGGCCATCGGTAGCGCCGCAGGTGGGGATTTGCTTGCCCGTGGATTCTACTCCGCCCCGTTTCTCGTTGCCAGCCTGTTTTACCTTTTGTCGGCGAGCTGGTTCTTCTTCGTCTTTCGCCGGACGGACGCGAGGGCCGGCATCCGACCCGACTTCGCGGCCGGCGTCAAAGACGCAGGCATCGACAATCCCGCCCCCCCCTGATGGTCGGAAAGCGGCCCCTGTTTGCCGTCGGCTGTTGGGGGTACGATAGTCGGACCGGGGTTACTTTACTACTGGAGACCCTGCAGGGCTCCCAAGGAAGCAAGTGGCCTCGCGGCGAATGCGAGCGAGTTTAGAGGGGGGAGGGGGACGGTTGGCTTCGAAGGTCACGCTGGTCGAGCCCAAGGCGCCTCACTTTCACGTGTTCAGTTCCGTCCGCTTGCCCCGGCTGGGGTTGGTCGGCCTGGCCACCATCCTCCGGCAGGCGGGATACCAGTGCCGGGTGTGGTGCCAGGCGCTGGGCGAAATACCCGCCTTTGAGTTCCTCAGTTCAGACCTGGTCGGCATCAGCGTCACCACTTCCACCGCCCCCGAGGCCTATCGGCTGGCCCGCCAACTGCGCCACCGCGGCGTGCCGGTAGTGCTCGGCGGGCCGCATGTCACCTTCCTTCCTGAGGAGGGGCTCGAGGCGGCCGACTTCGTCCTCCGGGGCGAGGCGGACGAGACTTTCCTCGAACTGGTACGGCGATTGGAGAGCGGGCAGGACTGGCGCGATGTACCCGGGCTTTCCTACCAGGAGCACGGCCAGGCGGTCCACAACCCCCTGCCGCCGCGACCCGACCTCGATCGGCTGCCCATGCCGGACCTTGCGGTGCTCGCGAACGCCGGCAAGCTCAACCTGCATCCCATCATCACTTCTCGGGGGTGCCCGCACCACTGCACGTTTTGCGCCGTCACGCCGCTTTTCGGGCGCGAGTACCGGCATGCGGCTACACCCGGGATACTGCGAGTACTCGAGGGGCTTCGCGGCAGGCGTGTCTTCTTTTACGACGACAACTTCACGAACTCGATCGCCCGGACCAAGGACATCCTCCGGCGGATGCTGTCGACCGGGGCCTTGCCCCGGGCGTGGATGGCCCAGATCCGGGTCGACGCCGCCCGCGACGAGGAACTACTGCAACTGATGGCCCGCACCAACTGCCGGATGGCGCATGTCGGTTTCGAATCCATCAATCCCGGGACCCTCCGGGAGTTCCGCAAGGGTCAGGGCGTTGAGGATATCCGCCACTGTATCCGGGCCTTGCACCGGCACGGCATCGCCGTTCACGGCATGTTCGTGCTGGGCGGGGACGAGGACACCCTGGGCGTCGTGGAGGATACGGTGGATTTCGCCCGGTCGGAGCGGATCGACACCGCTCAGTTCCTTGTGCTCACACCCATCCCCGGCACTTCATTATTTGCCAAGCTGCAACAGGAGGGCAGGTTGTTGACGCAGGACTGGTCCCGTTACGACGGCCACCATGTCGTACATCGTCCCGCCAGGATGTCACCTGAAGACCTGCAAGCTGCAGTCGTTCAGGCGTTCACCCGGTTCTACGGCCTCGGAAACGTCCTGCGCGATCTCTGCGAGGGACGGCTGTCGAGCGCGGGCTACAAACTCATGGGCCACCATATCCTGAAACGATGGCTGGCCCATCATCCCGACCTGGGCGATGCGGTGGGAGCACCGTCCCGGGGGCGCTTCCGCGTGGAAGGGCGACTGGATTCCCTGACCCTTCGCAAGCTGTCGGGAGATCTGCGGGCGGCGTTGAGGCGAGGCCAGGCCCGCCTGGATGTTCACCTGGCCGACGTGCAACTGCCTTCAGAAGCGACTTTCCGGTGCCTGCTTCGCTTGCTGGACCGCCTGGCTTCCCGTCCCGGGGTGTCGGTGCGCCTGCTAGGGGTCACCGACAGGCTGGAGACGGCTATCGCCAGTTTACTCCATAACCTGCCCCGGTTCGACTGCGTCCGTCCGGGCGAGGTCGGATAGTCCAGGGCGACCATGCACGGGGATGTGCACTCGGGGGACTCAGGGAGGGGCAAAATGACAGACCGGACGTGTTGCGACGGCAAGCAGCCGGGTGTTTGCGAGCCGCTCGGGCCCAGACTTCGCCGCACGGCCGCAGGCACCGGGTCTATCACTTTCGTGGGTTCAGCGGCTCGAGGCGCCCAGGGCACACCGCGACGCCTCACGTGGGCGGAGTTGCACGACGATGCGAAGGCGGTTGCGGCCGGCTTGCAGGCACGGGGGATTCGCCCGGGGGATCATGTCGCCGTCCTCAGCCTGACTTCTCAGGCGGCGGTCACCGCCATCCAGGGCATCTGGCTGGCCGGCGGTTGTGTCCTGGTACTACCCTTGCCGATGCGTATGGGCTCGCTCACCGAGTTCCTGAATCAGACCAGGGCATTGCTGCGCCACGGCGACGTGCGCCTCGTGCTCCTGGACCCGGATCTTGCTGCCGCCTACCAGCCCGGCGAGGGCGACCCTCCCGTCGTGCTGCTCGGCGAGGTGCAGGCGGGTCCCGGCCATCCTTCGGCCGGCGACGGGCGAGAGGTGCCCGATGACCCGGAGCGGCTTGCCATACTGCAATTCACTTCCGGGTCGACCTCCGAGCCCAAAGGCGTGATGTTGCCCCACCGGGTGTTGGGCGCAAATCTCGACGCGATGCGGGAGGCGGCACGTCTTGACGGGGAACGGGATACATTTGTGATGTGGGTGCCCCTGTATCACGACATGGGACTCATCTGCTTGACGGCATGCATGACCCTGGGCTGCTCGCTGGTATTGGCGGCGCCGCAAGACTTCCTCGCCAGTCCAGGCGACTGGATGCGTTGGCTCGCCGATCACAGGGGTACCATTACTGCCGGGCCCAACTTCTCCTGGGCCCTGGCCGGCCGGGCCTTGCGACGGATGACCGAGCGCGGGGAGACCCTCGATCTCTCGACCGTGCGCATGGCCCTCAATGGGGCCGAGCCGGTTGACCCGGCGGTCGTGGACGAGCTGATCGCCGTGGCCGGCCCGCACGGTCTGCGTCCGGAGGCGGTCTTCTGCGCCTTTGGGATGGCGGAAGTGGCCGTGGGGGGGACCTTCCCGCCTCTCCTGCGGGGGATGCGATGCGACGCGGTCGATCGAGCCGCCCTGGAGAAGGAGGGCGTGGCGCGCCCCGCCGATGCGGGACGGGCGACCACCCGCCGGCTTGCCTTGCTGGGGCGGCCGGTGCCCGGACTGGAAATGCGCATCTGTGACCCGGCCAGCGGCAAGGAACTGGGGGAGCGACAGGTCGGCGAGTTGGAGTTGCGCGGGACCTCGGTGACGCCGGGATACTACAAGCGGCCGGATCTGGCGGCCAGCTTGTTCCATGATGGATGGCTGCGGACGGGCGACCTCGCTTACGTGGTCCCCGACCCGGAAGGCGGAACGCCGGAACTCGTATTGTGCGGTCGGCTCAAGGATGTGATCATCCTCGGGGGGCGAAACGTGTTCCCCGAGGACATCGAGCGGTCGGTAGGACGGCTGGAAGGAGTACGTACCGGCAACGTCATCGCCTTCGGCCTGCCGGACGCCAAGGGCAAGGAATCCATTGTGGTCGTCGCGGAGGTGAGGCCTGGTTTCCCTCAGGACCTGCGCCGGGTGATTCGTGGGCGCGTCCTTGCGGTGTGCGGAATCCCTCCCCGGGATGTTCGGCTAGTCGCGCCGGGCAGCATACCCAAGACGAGTTCCGGGAAACTCCAGCGCAGCCTGTGTCGGCAGCAGTATCTCGATGAGGCCCTGCCCGCCGTGGACGTGCCGCCTTGCGCTGCCGGCGGCTGATCAGCGCCTAATCACTGATGAAGAATCTCAGTTCCGGTCTCCGCAAGGCTTCGACGGCGAAGAACGTCTGGACCGTCCGGCTACGGCCGGGCATGCTTGCCGTGACCCGAGCGATTCGCTGTCCTCCCGGCCACGCGGCGGGCACGGCGAACGCCGCCACCCACTGTCCGGACAGGCCGGGGGCCGGGTGCAGGGCAAAATCCTCAATTCCCTCGACCTGGCCTACGGCGGCGGCCGCGGGGAAGTCGGCCCTCGCCCATAGCTTGGCCATGGATCCAGCGGGCGCCACTGCCGGTTCAACCCAGGCGATGAGAGGCATCGGCTGGTGGACCAGGTAAGTCAGCATGATCTGCCTGGAGCCCCGAGGATAGGTTGCCGTCAACGTGACCTCGCGGATGGAGTCCGGCGCATCCGCAGGCACCACGAAGCTCCCTTCCCAGGACTGGAGGGCCCCCGTGCCCCCGACCGGCGACAACCCGAGTTTCCCCGTCGGGGCCGGGTCGGCTTCTACCAGGCTTGCACCGCCCGAGGTACCGGCGGTCACTCGGACAGGCCGGCCCGGTTGCACGATGGACGGTTGCAGGCTGCCCCATAGCCGTTTTCGTTCCAGCAGCACCGGATGCATCGCTGCGCGGTGGACCTGGCCGAGACTGTCCACGACTGCCCCCCCGAGATAATATGTTCCGTCGGGCAGGGGATGCCCGCGCAGATCCAGCCCCGCCCACTGAAGACTTGCGGGCGGGGGACCGCTGCCCTGACCGAGTCGGGCCAGTTGCTGCCCTCCGTAGTCGGTGACGGTGATCTCCCAGCTCTGAATCCGACGATTACGCAAGGTGTGGACGGTCACGGTCGTGTGATCGTTCAAGCCGTCTCCATCGGGCGAGAAGGGATTGGGGACGGCGCCGAGCACCAGGAGACAGGAGCGATATACGAGGGCGGCTGCTTCCCCTCGCGTCAGGGTATGGTGGGGCCGCAGGGTGGGAGGTTGGGTGGGGTAGCCCAGAACCATGCGAAGTTGAACGGCCACCGCCATTTCCCGTCGGACCGAGTTCCCGACGGCATGCCCATCGCCGAAGCGGTCCAGCCACTGCAGGACCCGAGCGTCCGACAACGACCGGGCGTACTCCCCCAGGCCCAGTCCGCGCACGAGGACGGCAACCGCTTCCTCGCGCGTGATGGGACGGCAGGGCTGAAAACGACCATCGGGAAAGCCCATGACCAGTCCGGCCCGGCGAGCGGCGTCTACCAACGGCTGAGCGTCCTTGCCGGGATATGCCTGGTAGCCGGGGGGCACGTCGGGAAAGCCGGGCGGGCCGGCGGCAGGGTTGAGGCG
This sequence comes from Firmicutes bacterium UBA995, assembly GCA_002291985.1. Lineage (GTDB taxonomy): Bacteria > Bacillota > Sulfobacillia > UBA995 > UBA995 > UBA995. Next base: position 6,369 of record DBBB01000054.1, on the reverse strand, counting down.
AAAGGCCTTGGCCAGCATCACGGTATACTGGGCCCTGGTCGTCGGCCGGTCAGGATGATATCTCCAGGCCAGCCACCGCGAGTATCCCGTTACCGGATGCCAGTCCAGAAACCACTCCTGGCTGCCGTCGGCGACGCCCTCTTCCCAGAGGCACCGGATATAACGCTCGGCCCAGTGACCGGAAACATCGGAATACCAGCCGTCGCCGGCAGTGCCGGGCGCGGAAGCGAGCACCAGGATTCCCGCTGCCAGCAGCAGAACCGCCGCACGCACGGGAGATCGTGAACGCTCGACCTCCATTTCCCTCACCTCCACCCTGAGTGCTGCAAGCCTGGATGGAAATCATTCCCTTCGGAGGCACTGCCTCCTACTGCGAGCGGACACGACTTCTGCCTGGCGTTCGACACTCCCGTACGATTGCTGGCGAGAACACGCGGTGGTCCGGGCAGGGAGCCGACCCTTCTCTCCGTCCTTCGCGGGCTTGGGAAGGCTACAATGACCGTGCCACTCTTTCCTGGGGGGGCCGGAAATGCGGGACAGACGTTTACTGCTTGCGACCTTGCTGATTGCGGTGGTCACCTGCATCGCCACCTACAACTACTTGCTGGGTCTGGACCGGCGGGTGGCGGTCGTCGTGGCGGCGACAGCTCTCCCCGAGTTCACCCTGCTCGGGCCCGGCGCCCTCCGCGTCCTCCATCTGCCCGAAGGAGGGGTCCATCCCCGGGCCGTGAGTTCCCCGGACCAGCTTCAGGGCAAAGTGTTGATGGTACCGGTTGAGCCCGGTCAGCAGATCCTCGTCACCCAGGTCCGCGACCCGGGCACTTCCGGGACGGACAATCAGTTCGTCGCCGCCCTCGGCCCGGGCGAGCGCGCCATGATGATCGCCGTGCCTCCCGGACGGGCGGTGGGGGGTGGACTGGCGCCTCGCGACCGGGTGGACGTCATCTTCGTCTCGGATGAGGCCAGGCTGGGATTTGCGTTTGCCCGGGTCTTGCTGCAAGGTCTGCGAGTCCTGGATGTACGCAGCGAGCGGGGCGAACGACTCGCCGCGACCAGGCATGACGCGCCCGCCGGGGTGGTGGTCTCGGTCACCCTCAAGCAAGCCGAACGGCTGGCTTTCGCGCTGGAACACGGGACGCTCTACCTCATGACGGCGGGAGGAAGGGAGGAACCGGAGGTTGCGACGCAGGGTGTTCTCCTCGAGACGCTCTTCGACCCGGAACCGGTTTTGCGGCAACCTGCGGAGGGCGAGCGATGACTCCTCCCGCCCCTTGCCGCACACCTTGACGGCGGGAGGAGGGCAACCGCGCGTCCCCGCCCGATTGTTCGTCGCGGGCGCCGCCAGGGACCTGATCGAGGCCGTGCTGGAAACGCCGGGCTGGCAACTGGTGGGACAGGTGGAACGGGCCGAGCACTGCCTGTCGATTGTCGGCGCGATGGCGCCTGATGCCCTGGTGGTCACGGCACAACCTTCGGCGCAGACGGCGATGCTTGCTCGCCACCTGCGGCTGGCCCACCCCGACATCACTGTCGGCTTGGTGTTGCCGGGGGACTTCCCCCCGCCACCCGATCTCAAGGCGCTCGATGTGCTGGTATGGCCGACCGGCACACCTCCCCGGATCATGCTCCGGGACTTGCTGGGGCAAACCTGTGAGGCGGAAGGGCCGTCCCGTTCCGCCCGGGAAGAGGCAGCCGCGGTCAGCCCGTCGTTTCGCCGACATCGACTCAGGGTGCAGCAGCCTGTCGCCACCTTTCCTCCCGTGCTTACCCAGCAGGTCGTGGCCGTCGCCAGCCCCAAGGGAGGGGTGGGCAAGACCTTTCTGGCCACCAATCTCGCCGTGATCCTGGCTGTACGCACTCCGGCGCGAGTCGTCCTGGTCGATCTCGACCTCAACTCGGCGGATGTGGGGGTGCATCTAGATCTGCTGGACGGGCCGACCGTGGTAGATCTGTTGCCTTATCTGCCGGAAGCGGGGGCGGCAGACCTGGAACGGTTTCTGATGACCCACCGCCTCTCCGGCCTCAAAGTGCTGCTCGGTCCCGCTCGCGCCGACTTGGCCCCCCTGGTCAAGGCCGACCACCTCCGGCGCATACTGGAATGGCTCCGCCGGGAGTATCATTTCGTGTTCATCGATCTGCCTCCTGACGGCGGGGGAGAACTGGTTCAGGAGTGCGCGCAGGTGGCTTCCCGCATCGTCCTGGTGACTACTACCGATGCCGCTGCCCTCCGTCAGGCTCGACTGGCGCTGGAGGCGTTCCGAGGGCAGGGAGTGCCGAAAGATCGCGTGCTAGTAGTGGTGAACCAGCTATACGATGGCTGTCCCGTCACCATCCGGGAGGTCGGCAGCTTTCTTGGCGTGGAACCTGCAGGCGACCTGGTCTCGGACCGGCGCCTGGTCGAAGAGGCGACCCTTGAGGGCAAGCCGGTAGTCCTGGCCGCCCCCACTCATCCGCTGGTGAGCGGGATGAATACCCTCGCGGCGAAGCTCTGCCCGGGCCTGCCCATCGAGACACCCCCGTCGGGGCGGCGCGTGCGCCTTTCATTGCCCGGCTGGCTGCGGAGGTCCAGGCGGTGAGCGGCCGGCTCGACCGGAGGCGGTTGCTCGGCGGCGCGTCGGGGAAAGCGGGTCCGGCCACCATCGCCTCTCCCGTGATCCCGGCCACGCGCGACGATCTACCCGAAGACCTGATGCACCGGATAAGGTCCGTTGTCCTCGATCACCATGGGGGTCTGCTCGAGGCGGCACGGGGTGACAAGCAACGCCGGGGGCAGCTACGCACGCTCATAACCCAGGTTCTCGTCGCGGAGGGACATGGAGGCCGGCAAGTCCCCGCCGACCTCGCCGACCGCATGGTGAACCACCTGGTAGGATTCGGGCCGGTCGAGCCGTTGCTCGCCGACCCGGAAGTCACGGAAATCATGGTCAATGGCCCGCACCAGGTGTACGTGGAGCGAGGCGGGCGCATCGAACTGACGGAGTGCCGCTTCCGGGATGAAGACCATCTCGAAGACGTGATCGCCCGCATCGTTGCCCCCCTCGGTCGCCGCATAGACTATTCGCTGCCCTTTGTAGACGCGCGCCTGCCCGATGGGTCCCGGGTTCACGCCATGGTGCGGCCTCTGACCGTCCGCGGTCCCGCCCTCACCATCCGTAAGTTCCTTCGGCAGAGTCTTACTATCCCTGATCTGGTCGCGAATGGTACCCTCACGCAGGAGATGGCCGACTTTCTGGCGGTGGCGGTCCGAGGACGGCTGAACCTCCTCATATCCGGAGGGGCCGGCTCGGGGAAGACCACGACGCTCAATGCCCTTTCCGCTTTCATCCCCAACGGCGCGGAACGCATCGTGACCATCGAGGATGTGGCCGAACTGCGGCTTCAACAGGACCACGTGGTCGCCCTGGAGGCCCGTCCGCCCAACCTCGAGGGGCGAGGAGAGGTGACCGTACGGATGCTGCTTCGAAATGCCCTGCGGATGCGGCCCGATCGCATCGTGATCGGCGAGTGTCGGGGCGGGGAAGCCTTCGATTTGCTGCAAGCCATGAACACCGGCCATGACGGGTGCATGTCCACCATCCATGCCAATAGCTGTGTTGACGCCCTGACCCGCCTCGAAAACATGGTCCTCCTGGCCGACGCCAATCTGCCTCACCGGGCAGTCCAAAAGCAGGTCCGGGCCGGCGTGGAACTCGTCCTGCACCAGGCCAGGTTCTCGGATGGACGCAGGCGCATGTGCGAGATTGCCCTGACTCAACCAGGCCGGGGCGATGGGGTGTGTCGGGTATTCGGCTGGGACGCCGACCGTGGTGAAAGTCGGCGCTTGCCGGGCGCGGTCCCGGCGCGCGTTGTCGGCAAGCTGTCCTTGAACGGCCAGCAGTTCCCGGCGCTGCCGTGAGCAGCCTGATGGGGGGAACGGGCTGGCTATGTCTGGCGGGTATCGGGGCGGGCACGCTGGCCGCGTTGGCCGGCCGGGCCATGCTGGGCTACGCACCGAGACACGGGCGATGGCGGCGCCTGGTGGGCAGACAGCCTGGCGCAGGGCCTGCTGCCGGTACAGGGTGCCGGATGATGGCGCGCTTGTGTCCGAGGAGAATCGGGGAGAATACCCGTCTCAACTGGTCTTCCGTGTTGCCGGGGGCCGCCATGGTCGCAGCCGGGGGTGTAGCCGGCAGCCTGCTACTACGGTCAGCAGTGGGATTGCCTCTCGGCATGGTCGCGACCCTTGCCATCCTGCGGGGGCAAGCAGTCCGCCGAGCGGTCGACCGGGCGGCCAGGGTTCGCGAGGCATTCCCGGATGCACTCATGCGCATGGCCGGCCACCTCCGGGCAGGGCAAAGCTTGGCCCAGGCGGTGGAGGCGGTGGTTGCTTCCGGCGCCGGGCCGCTCGAGGAATGCCTCGGTCGGGCGATCGCGGACTATCGGGCCGGCCTGCCGCTGGTTCGGGCGCTGGGAAGGCTAGAGCGCGAGTTTCCCGGAGAGGCGACCGGGCAGTTCCGGCAAGTGCTCGACCTGTATCGCTTGAGTGAGGGCAGTCTCGCGGACGTCCTCGACAACACGGCGGTCGCTCTGGCGGAGCAGCAAAGCCTCATGGGAGAGCTGGAGGCAAGAACGACCGAGGCACGACTGTCGGCCCAGATCCTGCTGGTGCTCCCCCTGGCCCTCGGCCTCTATTTCTGGCTGGCCAACCCGGAGATGTTGCGTCCCCTGTGGGAGACTCCTGCAGGACGGGTCGGTTCGGTGTACGGGACGACTTCCTGGTTGGTCGGGCGTGAACTGATGAATTGGCTGATCGCGAGGCTACGCGCGGAGCGAGGATGACGGCACGGCGTGCGGGCGATACGGGGGGCCGGCCGCCGACGGCGACGGCGGATACCGGGCCGCCGCTGCTGGTGAGAGAAGGGGGAGATCGCGTGTCCTGGCAAGTTGCGGTCATTGCGGCGGGCGCGGGCGCCCTGGCGGCCATGGTGGGCCTGCAGGCGATCCTGGGGAGGAGGTCGAGGCTCCGGCGGATGGGGGACCGGCTTGAGGGGGAAGGCGCCGGTTTGCGCGCGCCTGCCGGCGTGTGCGCCGCAGCGGCGGGCACTCTCGTGCCCCGGGCGACCCGGGACGCAATCGGCGCGCGGTTGATCCGGACAGGCCGCTCGGGACGAATGAGCGTTGACGCCTTCCTGGGACGTTGTCTCCTCGGTGGTCTTGGCGGGGCCCTGCTGGGATTCCTGGCAGGCGGACTTCTGCCCGCGCCCAGCCGAGCGTTGCTGATGGCCGGCATGGCGGCCCTGGGTTGGCATGTCCCCCTTCGCGGACTCACGATGCAGGAGCAGGCCCGCACCCGGGCGGTGCTCCGCGAGCTGGCGCCCGTGACGGATCTCATGGCGGCTTGCGCCGAGGCAGGGTTGGGACTGTCCGCATCGATCGCCCGGGTCGCGGAAAGGACGGGGGGGCCGCTGGGCGAGGAGTTGCGGCAGACCGCACGGGAGATTCGCTCGGGGCGCCCGGTGGCTGACGCCCTCCAGGCGGCCGGCCACCGCCTGGACATCATCCAGGTCAAACGGATGGTGGGCGCCCTGGTACGGGCGGACTCCCTGGGCGTGCCCGTAGCGAGAGTCTTGCGCGAACAGGCATCGCAGGTACGGCTGGAACGGCGGCAAGCCTTCGAACGAGCGGTGGCCGCCCTGCCGATCAAGCTCACCCTCTGCACGGTGGTATTCATCTTCCCTGTACTCTTCGTGCTCGTGATCTTGCCCAACGTGCTCCTGTTCATGGGCGCTCGCTGGTGAACGCATCAGCACCGTCCATGCTGATGCAGCTGCTCGCCAGGCCGCCCGGCGCCTGCCGCGGCGCCGATGTGCCACCGGCCGCCGGCTATTCGGCCGGCGGCGTCTTGCGGGGCAAACCCAGGATGTACTCCCGGTAAGGGGGCGTGGCCCCTTTCACCACGACATTGCCTCCCCCGGTGAAGGTGGAGACCAGCAAGAATAGCCGGAACATCTGCCAGTATCCGATCTCCGGCCAGCCGGCCAGTTCCGGCAGCGTGGTGTTCCAAAGATATAAGAGGAAGAAGGGGAGGAGGAACAACACCGCTGCCAGCGTCAAGATGACCACGAGCACCCGAGCCACCGATAGGTGGGACCGAGGGTCCTTCCCTGTCCGCGTGAGGAGCATGGACTCACATTCCTTTCCCTGCGAGAGTGGGAGCAAGAACAGCGTGGCTGCCTCGGCGGAGACGGCGCACCATCCGCGTCGCCGATACGCTGAACGCACAGCGCTTCCGTCCCACCGAAAGCCGCAAGCGTTTACCCTCCTTCGCCGGTAACCGGGTAGAGGGCGATCACCGGAGGCCATTCCTCGCCGTCCTCCTGCTTTGAGGTG
>DBBB01000056.1 GCA_002291985.1 Firmicutes bacterium UBA995 | reverse complement strand
GTGGCGCGCGTTCATGCGGCCAAGGGTCTGGACCGTCCCGTGGTGCTCCTGGCAGGGCTCGGCCGGCGGTTGCAGGCGGGAAGGACCGACCCCCATCTGACCTGTCACCGGCAGCTTGGCCTGGGCCCGGCGGTGGTCGACCAGGAGTTGGGCATCATGTATCCCAGCCTGGCGCAGCAGGCGGTCATGGGCCGCCTCCGGCTCGAGGAACTGGCCGAAGAGCTGCGGATCCTGTATGTAGCCATGACCCGGGCCCGGGAGCGGCTGTTCCTGGTCGGCACGGTACGCGACGGCGAGCATACCCTTGGCCGGTGGGCCACGGCGGTGGCGGGGCACCGGGAAGTCCCCTTGCCGGACGGCCTGGTGGCCGGGGCAGCGACCGCCCTCGAATGGCTCGGCCTGGCTCTGGCCCGTCATCCTCGCCTTGACTTGCTTCCGCCGGAAGACTGCCTTTCCCTGCCCGAACCCTCGCGGTTCAGGCTGGTTTTCCCTGCGGCGCCCCCGCTGCGCGAGGGAACTGCCCCCGCCGGCCCGAAGGTCGCCGTCCCCCCCGTTACCCGACCCGACCGTGCGATGCAGGAGCGGTTCCGCCGGGCCTTGAATTGGCGCTATCCCCGCGAGACCCTGGCCCATTACGCCGCCAAGCGGTCGGTCAGCGAGTTGAAAGGCCGGGGGTGGGAAGGGGAAGAAGAAGTCGCGCCGGCCATGGAGGGCGGCGGGATGGAAGCGGGGACGGCCACGCATCTGGTTCTGCGCCACCTCGACCTCTCCCGACCCCTGCACGGGCCGGAGATCGGGCGACAGATGGAGGAAATGCTCCGCCGCGAGTTGCTCACGACTCACCAGTTTTCGCTGGTGGACGGGGAGGCAATCGCCCAATTTTTCAGCACTGCTCTGGGGCAGCGGGTGCTTCGTGATCCGGCCCGCGTCCGACGCGAGGCGCCTTTTACCCTGGCACTGCCGGCCACGGAGGTTTATCCGGACATGCCCGCGCGGCAGGCGACCGGCGAAGCGGTTTTGGTGCAGGGTGTGATCGACCTCATCCTTGAGGAAGCAGGCCAAGTGATCATCCTCGACTTCAAGACCGACCGGGTGTTCCCCGGAAAGGAGGCGGCACTGGCGGACAGGCACTCATCGCAGGTCCGGCTGTATGCGCGGGCGGCGAACGCGCTGCTTGGGCAGCCGGTCACCGGCGCCTTTCTTCACTTCCTGGCAACAGGGATGACCTTGGAGGTGCCGCTGGGCTGAAGCGCCTGGCATCAGGCTCGGCGAGCGGCGATTCTCGTCCGTGCGCCTCTGCGCCTGGCAGCGGGGGAGAACATCACGCTGGCCAGCGCAGCGGTGATGGGTACGCACAGCACGACGCCGACGCTGCCCGCCAGGGCGCGCACGACCTCGGTGGCGATCAGGTCGAGGTTTATCACCTTGACCAGGCTGGCGTCGTGAACCATGAGTAGCAGCAAGAGCGGCAAGGCGCCGCCGGTATAGGCAAGGATGAGCGTGTTGGCCATGGTGCCCATCACGTCCCGGCCCACGTTCATGCCCGAACGGAACAGAGCGATGGGGCTGAGCGCCGCGTTGGCCCGGCGGACTTCCTCGATGGCCGAGGCGATGGACATGGCCACGTCCATGATCGCCCCCAGCGCGCCCAGGATCATGCCTGAGAACAGAAGACCACGGAAATCAAGCTGCAAGTCGTCCACGAAGTACAGGAACTGGGCTTCCTGGGCGCTCATGCCCATGAGCTGAGCGAGGGTGCCTCCATACATGGCCAGGGCTCCCGCCACCGCGAGTCCCCCCGTCGTGCCCAACGTGGCGGCAAGCGCCTTCCGGGTGGGCCCGGCCACCATCACCATGGTCGCCAGGGTGATGAGACCACACAGCACCACGGTGGTGCCGACCGGCGGATAGCCGGCCAGCAGTCGAGGCAACAGCAAGAAGAATACGGCGGCAATGGTGAGGATCAGGGCGAGCAGTGCCTTCAGTCCCTTTCGGCCGCCCATCGCCACCAGCGTCACGGCGAACAACCCCGCCAGCCCATACAGGTAGGTGTCCCGGGCGAAGTCCTCGATGAAGACCGCGGGTTCCTCGGCTTCTCCTTCCTCGATGCTGACCAGCACCCTGTCGCCGGGTTCGAGTACGAGGTCATAGCCGGGTTGACCCGACAGGTAGTTGGAGACGGTGAAGGTCATGTCCCGGTAACGACCGCCCAGGACGCGCAGGGTCACCGTCTGCCGCCGCATGGGCAGTCCCCAGGCGCCTTCCTGAACTTCCTCGTCGTCCACCACCTCCAGCACCTGCGCCCGGGTGCGTTCTGGCTGGATCGGCGGCTCAAATGCCTCGGCCGGGCGGGCGAGGATGGCGCCCAGGAGCAACCCGCAGATGAGTCCGGCGAGGACTACGCGCATCAACCCCCGGCGAACGGACAAGGCGGACACCTCCTGGCCTGAACTCACGGCCGTCTTTCTGCCCAGACGAGCAGCCGGTCTCCTCCCCGACGCCGAAAGGAGCGTCTTCCCCGGGGAGGCGGTTCCGCCCGAACCGATCATAGCCATACCAGCCAGATCAGCAGGTGGATGGTGGCCACCGCGATCAAGGTGAAGGGCACGCTGAGTTTCATGAAGTCCAGGGTTCGCACCCTGTGCCCTTGCTTCTCCAGTATGCCGCAGGCGAAGACGTTGGCGGTGGCGCCGACGGGGGTGATGTTGCCGCCCGACCCCGTGCCCACCACCATCGCGTATAGCAGGGGGAGGGCAGACACGCCCACCTGGGCGGCCACCATCCGGACGACGGGGATCATGAGGATGGTGTAAGGCACGTTATCCACAACCGCGGATGCGGCGACCGATATCCATACGAAGAAGCCGGTGAGCGCCGCCGGGCTACGGAGCCCGGAGGCGCCGATGATGGCGGCCAGGCGCTCGAGCAAGCCGGTGGTTTCCAGGGCGCCCACCAGCACGAAGGTGCCGGTTATGAAGAGGAAGGAATCCCAGTCGAACTCGCGCAGCATGGCGCCTGCGCGCCGGGACTCGAGCAGCAGGGCCAGTCCGCCAACGGCGAGGCCGATGAGGCCGATGCGGATTCCCAGGTAAGGGGCAAGGGCCAGCGCAATCACGCCGCCCCCGAACAGCAACGCCGCCCCGTACCGCACCGGGGGAGGGTCGGAAGGCAGGTCAAAGCGTGCGTTGAGATGCCGGAATGGGATCAGCAGAAAGAGGAGGGCCATGCCGACCCCGGCGATGCTGAGCGTGCCGAGGCCCGGACGCCCCTGATACCAGAAGAAGTCGAAGAACTGCATCCCCATGTCCAGGGCCAGGATCAGGGCAGGAGGATCGGCGACCATGGTTACGGTGGTTACGGCGTTGGAGCTTATGGCGAGGCCGACGAGGTAGGGAAAGAGGCTGGTCCGGGTTATTCGGGCCAACTCGATTGCCACCGGGGCCATGATCAGCACTGCCCCGACATTGTGCATGAAGGCCGAGACCAGGGCCGTGATGCTGCACAGGATCACCAGGGCGTACTTCTCGCGATGGACCCGGCGAAGGATGTTGATGGCCAGCAACCGGGGTATTCCGCTCTCGCTGAAAGCGCTCGATACCAGCAAGAATCCCCCGTAGATCGCCAGCACGTCGAAGTCGATCAGCTCGAACAACGCCACGCGCCAGGGTACGACCCCAAGGGCGATCAGCGCGCCCGCTCCGACCACGGCGATAGTGGCCAGCTTCACCTTGCGGGCCAGGGCGAGACCGTAGGCGACGGCGAAGATGGCCAAAGCCGCCGTTTGAGCGTAAGTCAAGGGTATGCCCCCAGATTCTCCATGCGGCCGGTCCTGCCAGCCTGTATGGTATACGTCTCCTCCGCGCTTGTCAACCGCCGCGCTGCAGTTCCAGGTCGATCACCGCCTGGTAGGTCGAGCCCTCCTGAAGGCGATCGACCGCTACTGCCGGGATTTCGTGTGGTCAGAGGGCATGGGGAGGGCGACGGGTGGCCGGCGGGTGGCGGACCACGTGGATCTGCAAACGGGAACGGGAGGTGGCCGCCTGTCCGGGTCACTGGCGTACGGCCGCAAGGAGTCCTTGCGCCGAGCACACTTCAGTTAGAGACGGCCTCTGGTACCCGGGGAGGAGCGCAGCACATCCAGGAACTCGGCCGGGGACAACACCGGGACCGTGTGGCAGGTGTCGGGTGGGAAATCTCCCTTGTTTCCCGTCACGATGGCATCGGCCCGACCGGCCACGGCGACTTCCCCGAACATCGCGTCATCTGGATCGAGGACCGGTACTTCCAGGGGTGGCGCGGCAACGCCTTGCCCCTCCGACCTCAAGAAGGCGAGGAGATCCGCCACATCGCCGGGGTCAAAGCCGAATTTCTCCCGAGCCAGCACATCGCCGTATTCGGCCAGAATCCGGTCGTCGTAGAGCAAGCGGACCTGCCGCGCCAGTATCGTATCCAACACCCGCCCAGGCGCCCCGAAGGGCGTGAGCAGGGCCGCGACCAGCACGTTGGTGTCCAGGACGATCTTCCTCATGGCCGCCGCTCGTGCCGCGTTGCCTGGATCTCCCCTTCGACCTCCTGCTCAGCGAGCCGGTCGAGGCCACGCTGGGCCGCCGTCTCCCGCATCCGGCTGACTGCTGCCTGCGCCCGGACTTGACGGACGACTCCAAGCGTCTCCTCCACCTCGCCCTCGCGGACGCCGATCAGCACGGCCACCGGACTGCCGTTGATCGTGAGGACTGCCTCCTCGCCCTCGCGGAGGGTCCGCCAGACATCCCTGCCACGCAGACGCAGGTCGCGCACGGTGATAAATCGCATGGGCGCTGTCCCCCCCTGGCGTGGACCACCATTGTGACACTATAGTAGCACAGTCGTGCTACGTCGTCAAACCTCGGGACCAGTCTGCCGACCTTGCACAGGCGGTGTGGCCGACCGGGAGAACGGGTTCATGCCCCGGGGCCAACCTTGAGGGTCAGTTCTTCCCAGCGATGGCAGGCGACGAGGCGCCGGGCAGCCGCTTCTACCAGCGGCGGCGTTCGCTCGGAGCAAACCTCGACGGCAAACGGACAGCGGGGATGCAAACCACAGCCGGGTGGCGGGGAAATAAGGCTGGGCGGATCGCCCTCGAGGCGGTAGCGCTTGCGATCGCGTAGGCGGGGGTTGAGCGGTGGCGATGCTGAAAGCAGGGCTGCGGTATAGGGATGGAACGGCCGATCGTGCAGGGCCTCGGCCGGCGCGACTTCCACGAGCTTTCCAAGGTACATGACGCCGATGCGGTCGCTCATGTATCGCACAATCGACAGGTTGTGGGTTATGAAGAGGTAGGTCAGCCGGATCTGCTCCTGCAGTGACTGCAGCAAGTTGAGTATCTGGGCCTGAATCGATACGTCGAGCGCCGACGTCGGCTCGTCGAGGATCACGAGTTCCGGGTTGAGTATTATCGCTCGGGCAATGCTGGCCCGCTGCTGCTGCCCGCCGCTGAGTTGATGGGGGTAGCGGTCGAGCACCTCCCGGCCGAGGTTCACGCGGTCGATGGTTTCGAGGACCCTCCGCTCGGCCTCGCGGCCCCTCACCCCTTGCAGATCGAGCGGGCGCCTGATGGAAGCCCGTACCGGCGAGCGGGGATTTAGCGAGGATGCCGGGTCCTGAAAGACGATCCCCATCCGCCGCCGCAGCCGGTTCAATTCGCCGCCATGCGTGCGAGCGATGTCTCGCCCGTCGTACAGCACTCTGCCACCGCTGGGGCGCAGCAGGCCGGGAATGAGGCGTGCCAGAGTTGTCTTGCCGCTGCCGCTTTCGCCGACCAGGCCAAAGGTCTCGCCCCGCTCGATGGTCATCGACACGTTGTTGACCGCGCGCACGTACCGGGCCGAATGCCCGAACAAGCCCCCTCGGATCGGGAAGTACTTGCGGGCGCTGTCGAGCCTGACGAGCGGCCATGATGGGGGTGCCTGGGGAGCGGTCGCCATCGGCATCAGCGATCGACCTCCCCGCGATGGCAAGCCACCGTCCGGCCGCCACCGACAACGCGAGACACCGGCGTCTGCGAGGCACAGATCGCAAGGCGCTCGGGACAGCGAGGGTGGAACGCGCAGCCGGCAGGCAAGGCGATCAGGTCCGGCACAGAGCCGGGGATGGTCTCGAGCCGTCCCTGTCCCTTGCCCAGCCGCGGCAGCGCCCGCATGAGCATCCGCGTGTAGGGGTGGAGCGGATCTTCATATAGCTCGTACACCGGGGCCTGCTCAACCAGGCTACCCGCATACATTACGCCCACCCGGTCGGCAATCTCGGCCACAATACCCAGGTCATGGGTGATGATCAGCAAGGCCATCCCGCTGTGCGAGCAGAGATCCATGAGAAGGTCCAAGATCCGAGCCTGGATGGTCACGTCGAGCGCGGTTGTCGGTTCATCCGCGATCAGGAGATCGGGCGTGCGGGAGATCATCATCCCCGTCATCACCCGCTGGCGCATACCCCCGCTCAACTCGTGCGGGTAGCGAAGCGCGCGCTCGGCCGGATCGCCGATCCGGACCCGGCCGAGGACCTCGATAGCTCGTCGCCAGGCCACCGGCCGCGGGACCGAGTCGAGCGAGATCGCCTCTTCTATCTGTGAACCGGCCCGGTACACCGGATTCAGCGAGACCAGCGGGTTCTGGAAGATCATCGCCAGCCGGCGTCCCCGGACATCCGCCATAGCCTCATCGCTCAGTGCGAGCAGGTCCTCATCGCCCAACCGGATGTGCCCTCGGCGGATACGCCCGGGAGGCGGCACCAGTCTCATGACGGCGAGGGCGGTGGTTGACTTGCCGCAACCAGACTCGCCGACCAGGGCGTAAACCTCCCCTTTGGCCATCGCAAAGGACACTCCGCTGACGGCCTGGACGCTGCCCCGGCTCGTCTCGAAGCACACGGACAAGTCGTCCACTTGCAGGATGGCCGTCTCGGGGGGGGCCGCCATGACCTTCATGCCTTCACGCCTTCATCCGCGGGTCCAGGATGTCCCGCAGCCCCTCGCCCAGCAGGGTGAACCCCAGCACCGTCCAGACGAGCGCCAGACCGGGAAAAATGGAGAGAAACGGCGCATCGTACAGGAAGCGGATGCCCTCGCTCAGGATAACCCCCCAGTCGGGGGCGGGCGGCTGTGACCCCAGCCCGAGGAAGCTGAGGGCGGTGGTCGACAGAATCGCGCCCGGCAGCGACAGGCTGGCGACGACCACAATCAGCCCGAACGTGTTGGGGAGGATGTACCGAAACATGATCGACAGGTCGCTCTCGCCGAGCGCCCGTGCGGCTTCGACAAATGGCATATTCTTGAGTCCCTGGGCCTTGGAGCGGATCAACCGCGCGTATCCCGCCCAACTGACCAGGGCGATGGCTATCATGACGTTGTTGAGCCCTGGACCGAGGACGGTCACGATCGCCAGGGCGAGCACGATCGGCGGCAGCGCCCAGGTGATATCGGTGAGGAACGAGATCATGCGGTCCGCCAGCCCCCCGTAGTAACCGGCGAGCAGCCCCAAGCTGACCCCGAGGACTCCCTCGATTACGACCACAATCAGGCCCACGCGCAACGCGATCCGTGAGCCGTAGATGATGCGGCTGAGCGTATCGCGCCCGAACTGGTCGGTGCCCAGCAACATACCCGGACCGGGGGCTCTGAGCCGGTTGGTGAGGTCCATGGCGTCGTAAGCCCTGGGCGCCAGGCTCTCGGCAAAGACGGCTATGAGGAGGACCACCAGGAGCAATATCGCCCCTACGACCAGTTGACCGTTACCGAGAGCAACTCGCACGAGGGGCCAAACTCTCATGGGCGAACGGCGGGGAGGCCGCGTCCCCCCAGTCGATGCCATCAGATCACCGACCCTCTTCCAACTCGATCCGGATCCGGGGGTCGAGCATACCGGAGATCACGTCGCCGATCGTGTTGGCGCCCACGGTAAGCACGGCGATGATCACGATTATGCCCTGAACCACCGGCAAGTCTTGGTTGGTGATGGCGGTCCAAAGCAACCGTCCCATTCCCGGCCAGGCGAAGATGTTCTCGATGATGACGGAACCCCCGACGAGCCACGGCAGGGCAAGGAAGAACATGACGGTTACGGGGATGAGCGCGTTGCGCAGCACGTGCTTGAGCCGGACGGCGTTGTGGGTGAGTCCCTTCGCATAGGCGGTCAGCACGAACGGCTCCCGGATGGTCTCCAGCACCTCGGCCCGGGTAAGCCGCACCGTCCCTCCGAGCATCGGCAGGGTCAGGGTCAGAACGGGCAGCACCAGCGACCTTGGCCCCTGGTAACCGGATATCGGGAACCAGCGCAGGTTAATGGCAAAGACCAGCATCAGCAAGATCGCCAGCCAGAATCCCGGGATCGTCCGGAGTGCGCTGGTAGTCACGATAATCGCCCTGTCGAGCCTCGATCCCGAGCGGATCGCAGCAAGCAGCCCCAGCGGGACCGCGAGCGTGTAGTGGAGTAGCAGCGCCGGCACCGCAAGCATCAGCGTGAAAGGCATTCGCGTTGCGATCAGGACGCGCACTTCTTGACCGGTGACGATGGACCTCCCGAAATCGCCGCGAACGATGTTGACCAACCAGTAGATGAACTGGATGTGAGCTGGCCGGTCCAAGCCCCACTGCCGGCGCAATGCCTCGATTTGGTGCGGCGGGATGCGGTCGGGATCGGCTATCAGCCTGATCGGATCTCCCGGCATGAGCTGCATGATCAGGAATAGCACCACGGTGACGGCGAGTACGGTGAGCACGCCCATGGCCAGCCGCCGGGCGACGTATTCGAGCACGGGTTATTCCGCCTGACCGGCCCGCGCTTGAGCCGGTTCATCGACTTCGGGAGGTGAACATACGCGAGAGAGATTCTCCACGCTGCCGGAGCGCTTGATGCGGAGCCCGGCGATGCCGCCGGCATGATCCCGGGTGAACTCCAAGTACGTGTCGGTGACGGGATCGGCGCAGAAGAGGTCTCCCCCGAGTGCCAGGAGACCTTCATACAGCTGGGGGGGGCTTTCCTGCTCGCCATGGGTCAGCTCGGCAGCGAGGTCCCCGTCCGGGACAGCCCGGACGGTCACCCGTATCCGGTGGTCGCGGGGCGACCCTTCGTATAATCCGGCAACCTCCTGACGGGAGGCTTCGGGAAGGACGGCCGGGGCCAGCGGGGCCAGCTTGTCGCCAAGGCACATGCCGGCCACTCGGCCGGCGATCTCGGCCAGCTTGATCCCGGCCGCATTGGACAGGATGACCAGCGTCAACTGCTCGTCGGTGAACCTGGTGAAAGCGGAGACGTAGCCCAGCGTACCGCCGCCATGGTGGATCTCCCGGACACCGCGCCGATCGCCGACCAGATGGCCGAAGCCATAGCGGGAGAATGTCGCATCGAGCGGACGACACGGGACAAAAGCCGCAGCCAACTCGGACAGTGGTAGCAGTTCATCCGTGTACAGCGCCTGACCCCATCGGAACAGGTCGGCCGGGGTGGAGATCATGTTGCCGTCAGCCCACCCGATCACGGCAAAGTGCCAGGGCGCAGGCCGGAAGTCGCCCCTCGTCTTGTACTCGTAACCGGTAGCCAGACGGGGGACGCGCTCGTCCGTCTCACCCACGAAGGTGTCGGCCATACCCAGGCGGTCAAAGACATGCTCTTTGAGAAAAGAGGCGAAGCTACGGCCGGAAGCCCGCTCGACAACCGCTCCCAGCAACACGTAGCCGGAGTTGCAGTACCGCCAACGAGTCCCCGGGTCAAACTCGAGGTCCTCGAAGGTGGCGATGCGCCGGAGAACCGAGTCCAGGTCCGGATACTTGCCCTCGCCGGCGGCAGTCCAGAATTCCTCGGTCAGATACTCGCGCACGCCACCGGTGTGCTGAAGCAGGTGACGAAGGGTTACCCGGTCTGACCAGCCAGGCAGGCCGGGAAGCCAGCGAGCGAGGCAGTCGTCATAGGCCAAGGCGCCACGGTGCCGCAGCATCATCACCGCCATGGCGGTGAACTGCTTGGTCACCGAACCGATGACGAAGCGGGAAGCCGCGGTAAGCGGCTCCCCGCGAGTCACATCCGCCATGCCGTAGCCCTTGGCCAGGATGACCTGGTTGCTTCGGCCGATCAGCAGGGAGAGCCCGGGACCTGCCGGGTCCACGTACTCGGCCACCACGGCGCCAATTTGCCGCTCAAGGTCCCTCCGTTCCATGCCGCCCGTCCCGGTCAGCATCGCATTACCTCTTCCTGGCGTCGTTCCAGTGCACCGCGCCATCCACGCCAATGTGCAGGCCTTCCAGGGACCTGCGGTGCGCGCTATACCAGTACGGGTAGAACAGGGAAATGATCGGCAGGTGTTCGCCGACGAGCATTGACAGTTCGCCGTACTTGGCCGTCCGCCGGGTCATGTCCATGATTGACCGCCCGCTCTCCAGGATCGCGTCCAGTTCCGGCGTACTCCAGATCGGGTTGGGGTTGCTGGAGTGGAATGAGAAGAACCAGATGTCAGGATCGGTCCAGCTCCAGGCCGCGAAGGCGATGTCGAAGTTGTTGGCGCGGACGAGTTCGCGCACGTACGGGCGGCCCTGCATCTCCAACCGGGCGTCAATGCCGATGGCTCTCAATTGGCTCTGGACGACCGGAGCGGCCAGCTCCTGGGTGGCCACGCCGACGGTAGAGAGAATGGTGAAACTGAGCGGCCGACCTTCCTTGTGCAAGATTCCGTCCGGACCGGGGACGTAGCCCAGCTCGGCGAGGAGCGCCCTGGCCCTGGCGATATCGTGGGCGTTCCGCCGCTTCAACTCAGCTTCAACGGTGCGGTTGAAGGCAAGCTGGGCGGGCGAGAGCAGCCCGTAGACTGGCACCACTGCGTTGTCCAGGGCAGCCTGGATCTCATCCTTGTTGATGGCAAAGTTGATCGCCTGCCGGAACCTGAGGTCGTCAAAGGGAGCCCGATGCAAGTTGAACCGCAGGTAGGTCTGACCAGCGCCCGGGGCGGTGATGAGCGTCAGGTCGGGGTTGGCGGCCACGCGCTCACGATGCTCCAGCGCAATATCGGCGAAATCGACGTTGCCCGCCTCCAGCTCGGAAAGTCGGGTGAAAGCGTCGGGGATGACGCGGACGGTGACGGTATCGAAGTGCCACGGGCCGCGGTTCCGCACAAAGGGCTTGAAGTCCCGGTAGTGTTCGTTGCGGGTGAAGGTGGCATGCGAGCCCGCCACCCATTCCTGGAGCAGGTACGGGCCTGCTCCGATAGCCCTGCGGTTGAACGCCTCGTTGCCTACTCGATTGGCCTCCTCGACATCCACGATACCCGAGTACACCGAGGCCAGGACGGCCAAGAAGTACGCCGGCGGGTTCGCGAAGGTCAGCATCACGCTCTGGCCGTCGACAGCGATGTCCGCAAGCTCCCCCCAGTCCTCGGCGTAAGGCGAGATCTCAATATACCGCCTGATAGATGCCTCGATATCCTTGCCAGTCGCGGGGCGGCCGTTGGCGAACTTGAGGTCGTCGGGGAACACCAGGGTGATGGACTTGCCGTCCTCCGAGAACGAGATAGACCGGGCCACTTGAGGTACGAGACTTTCGTTCTTGAGGTCGAAGACCACCGGCGCCGCCGAAATCATCTGCTGGACGATGTTGGCGGTCCATACCTGCTGGACGTCGGTTCCGTCAAGCTCGGCGGAGACGGCAATAACCAGCTCTCGGGCTCGCGGGTCCACGGCTGCCTGTCTTGGACACCCCCCCAGCAGACCTGCGGACATGGCGAGAACGAGTACCAACCCGAACCCTAGCGCAGCTCTCACTCGTGGTCTGTGCATGACCGTCCACCCTCCTCGATATGATGTGATCCGGACCGGCCGGACAAATCAACCGCCGCGCCCATGCCGCAACACCCGCCCGGCGAGTGCCCCCGTCGGCTTGCCCTGGTCGAGGGCGAGTTTGCCGTTAACCAGCACGTGGGAGATGCCGGTCGGGTGTCCGTGCGGGTCGGCGAACGTGACTGACTCCGCAATGCGCGCGGGGTCAAACACAACCAGATCCGCGTACGCGCCCACGGCGATGATCCCTCTATCCTCTATGCCGGCAGTAGCAGCGGGGAGGGAAGTGCTCTTGTGGATGGCTTCCGACAGCGACAGCACTCCCATCTCCCGGACGTACCGTCCGAGCAAGCGCGGGTAGGTGCCAACGCTCCGCGGGTGCAACTTCCTGGGCGGCAGCGCGGGCTTATCCCCGGCTGCTGGCCGGGATGCGCCGGGGAAACGGTCGACGGTTGCCCCGTCAGTGGATACCATGGTCATGGCATGCTGCAGCTTCGGGCAGATGTTGTCCTCCGCCATGATGCCGACCGACGACCGCGTGAGTCCCGAATCGGTAACGAGCAAGTCAAGACAGACGTCGAAGGGGTCGGCACCCAGTTCCCGGGAGAGATCCTCAATGGACCTCCCGGCCCCTGCAGGATGGGTGGTTTCGACGATGCCGATCGCACCCCATCCGAAGCTGACTGCCGGGTTGGTCCACTCGGTCCCGCCCCGCTCGAGCTGGGTTCGAAGTTCGCGCCGGGCCGCCTGGTCGCGCAGGCGGTCGAGAAGGCTGTCGAGACCATCCTCGACAACCGCAGGCGGGAGGATGTTGTAGAGGTAATCTACGGCTGCAAATGGATAAGGGTACAGGTCGGCGCTGATCGGGAACCCGTGCCGGCGTCCATCATCCAGCAGGCGCAGGGCTGCGGGGACCTTGCCCCATGCTTCACGCTGGTCGGCCTTGAGGTGCGCGATATTGGTACGAACGCCCGACAGGCGGGCGATTTCGATGGTCTCAACGATCGCTCCGAGCCACTCCATGCGCGGCGCCTGGCCTTCGCTGCGCATGTGAGTCTCGTGTAGACCGTCATACTCTGCCACCACCCGGCAGAGTTCCACCAGTTCAGAAGTGCGGGCGTTGCGGCCAGGCGGGTACTCCAGGCCCGAGGACAACCCAAACGCCCCGGCCTCCATCGCGGCGCGCACTTCGTCGCGCATGGCGTCGAGTTCGGCGGCGGTCGGCTCGGCGCGCTCTCCTCCCTCACCCTCGGCACCCATGACATGGCGGCGCAGAGTTCCATGGCCGAGCAACGGCGCCATGTTGATGCCGAGTCCGCGGCGCTCCTGGACCTCCAGGTACTCGGCGAAGGTGGTCCACGGGAGGAGACCGGCGCCGGCCGCGGCTTCGGAGTCGTCTTCCGCGAGCAGCTTGCGGAGCACACTTGCACCGTCGCGAATCGGCGCGAGCGAGTGGCCGCAGTTGCCTACCACCTGAGTGGTAATGCCCTGGCATAGACTGGCCAGACCCAACCGGTGGATGAGCAACGTGGTGTCACTGTGCGAGTGGATGTCGACGAAGCCAGGACATACCGTGTCCCCATCCCCATCGATCACCCTGGCGGCCGTGGCGGCGCCGAGATCCCCGATTGCGGCTATCCGGTCGCCCGTGATGCCGATGTCGGCCGCAACCCAGGAGGCGCCCGTCCCGTCGTAGACGCGGCAGCGGGTTAGCTTGATGTCGAAGGCGGTCATGGACCGTCGTACCTTCCGGACTCTGACTTGAACCTTTAAAATTTTCGACACGGGATGGGTAAGTCCTGCTGGAATGCAACTGCTCAATTCGTACCGGTAGAATTCACCAGTGCGCTTCTTGTGCCCCCCGGAGTTCCTCCTTCCCGCAAGTGTCACGGTGGTGTCATTGTGCTGGAGGGCAATCGTAGTGGCCTGCGCTTGCTCTCTCCTGGCGCCGAAGGCGGGGTCAGAACCCGCCCTCACGGCCGGCAAGCAGGATAGTCGCCGGTGCAAGTGGCGTCCACGGCCGGCGGTCGAAATCTCCCCACCGGGCAGTTACGCGCAGTCCTGCTCCCTCCACAGCCTGCTCGAGGTCGGCCATGGTGATGGGCCGGATCAGGTGACCGGCTCGCCATGGCGGGCCCCCCCCCTCGGGCACTAACTCGAGTTCGAAGTCGATCAGCCCATCGTCGCGTTTGCGGTAGCGGCGGTGGAAAACCAGGCCGGCGGAAGGGACGGCCAGGGGAGGGAAGGAGTGCACGGAAGCGGTGTTATCGAAGTTGGTCGTCTGAATGAGCAGTACGCCCCCGGGTGCCAGCGACCACCCCATGTGCAGTACGGCTGCATCGAGCGAGCCGGGCCGGGTCACATAGGCCAGGGAGTTGCCCAGGCAACTTGCCCCTCCGAAGCGACCGGCAAACCCACGATAGGCCCCGGGGTCGGTCATGTCGG
The DNA here is from genome assembly GCA_002291985.1 of Firmicutes bacterium UBA995. Lineage (GTDB taxonomy): Bacteria > Bacillota > Sulfobacillia > UBA995 > UBA995 > UBA995. The sequence continues at coordinate 8,224 of DBBB01000056.1, read as the reverse complement.
CAACCCGGAAGTCTATCCGCAGGTCCTCGCGTCGGGCAGCCTGTTGGGCCAGGCGGATCATGGGCGGATCGACGTCCATGGCCGTGACGCGCATGCCCCGGGCGGCGAGGAACCGGGCATGCTTACCCGTACCGCAACCCACATCCAGCCACCGGGTCACCGGCAGCCGGTCGGCCAATCGCGCCAGCAGCGCCTGCTGGCTCGGCCGGGTGGGAAACAGCGCTTCATAGACCTGGCTGAAGACTTCCTGAAACGTCCGCATATCTTGTCTTTCTACCCTCGGACTGAACTAACCTCCTGTCTGGATCTCGACGCTGCCCGGACTGCGGGAAGGAGATGACCCCCGGCGCGGCCAATTGTATTCACCCCGGTGGGTACGTGGCCTTGGCCCGCCGGGAATGAGTTAGCGCCTGGCTTGAAGGGGTGGTGGGACGTTGGCCCTGGGTTTATTTTTTCCGGCGGCCTTGCTGGTGACGGTGTTTGCCCTGCAAAATGCCCAGGCGGCCGTCCGGGGGGCAAAGGCAGACACCGGAGCGGAGGCCAATCAGACGTGACTCCCCCGGCGTCGCGGGTGGAATGGGTGGTCGGGCGGCCCGACCCCGAACGGGTTGTCTCGCTCGGTGCGGAACTCGGGGTGAGTCGAGTTTTAGCCGCCGTGCTGGTTGGTCGCGGCCTGGCCGAACCCGAGAAGGCCCGAGCTTTTCTGTCCGCCGACGGTGAGTTGTACGACCCCATGGCCATGGCCGACATGGAGCGAGCGAGGCAGCGGATTATGCGGGCGGTCCGCCGGGGGGAACCCATCGTAGTGTATGGCGACTACGATGCCGACGGCCTGACGGGGATGGCACTGCTCGTTGCTTGCCTGCGCCGGATTGGTGGCCGGGTGGACTACTACATCCCCGACCGCCTGGAGGAAGGATATGGTCTGAAAGACGCAGCCTTGCGAGAACTGGCCGCCCGGGGGACGCGACTGGTGGTGACGGTGGACTCGGGCATCACCGCGATCGCCGAGGCGGAATTGGCCGCACGGCTTGGCATGGATCTGGTGATAACGGATCACCATGCGCCGGGACCCTGCTTGCCACCGGCGGCCGCGGTACTCAATCCCTTGCGGCAGGGGTGCGGCTATCCTTTCAAGGAACTCGCGGGAGTGGGCGTGGCCTTCAAACTGGCGCAGGCCATGTTGCCGGAGGGCGGGTGGGAGGAGTACCTCGATCTGGTGGCCGTGGGGACCATAGCCGACGCCGTGCCCCTGCTCGGCGAGAATCGGCTTCTCGTGAGGCGAGGATTGGCCACGCTCCGCACCACCTCCCGTCCAGGGCTGCAGCAGTTGCTGGCGGCAAGCGGGGCGACGTCGGGAGACGTCACGGCAGGGAAGGTCATCTATGGGCTCGGACCCCGGCTCAACGCTGCGGGACGGATGGGCCGGGCAGAAGTTGCCGCCGAGATCCTGCTGACCGACGACGGGGGACGCGCCCGTACCCTTGTCGGCCAACTGGAGGAATTCAACCGGGACCGGCGGTCGCTGGAAGCACAGATGGTGAAGGAGGCCGAGGAGATGGTGGCCGCCAGCCACGCGGGCGGCGCGTGTCTCGTGCTGGCCCGGGCGGGCTGGCCCACCGGGGTACTGGGCATCGGCGCCGCTCGCCTGGTCGAAAGACACCGGCTGCCGACCGTGTTGCTCACCATCGAAGGAAGCAAGGCCCGGGGGTCGGCGCGGGGACTGCCCGGGTTCGACATGCTGCAAGCCTTGCGGGCCTGTCACGATCTGCTCGAATCTTACGGGGGACACCCGGGGGCGGCCGGCCTGGTGCTCGACGCCGGCCGGGTGACCGAGTTCGCGGAGCGCCTGCAGGAAGTGGCCGGCAGTAGCCTGGCGCCGGGCGATCGCAGACCGCGAATGATGGTGGAGGCCGAGGTGACAGCAAAAGAGATAGACGGCCAGCTTGTCCGCGAGTTGGCGCTACTCGAACCCTGCGGTCATGGCAACCCCCCTCCCCTCTTTGTGCTCCGGGAGGCGCCGCTGGCCGACTGCCGGGCAGTCGGGCAAGATGGTGCTCATCTGCGACTGACCTTGGGCCCCGGAGCTGGATCCTTGCGGGCCATGGCGTTCCGTATGGGCGATAGCCTGGACCGGTTGGCCGGAGTTTCGGAGCTTGACCTGGCATTCACTCCGCTCCTCGAGCGCTGGAATGGCCGGGAGTCGCTCACCCTGGCCGTGCGGGACTTCGACATCCCGGACGGCGATCGGAGGGACGAGACCGATGGAAGTTGACCTCAGAACCCTGGTCCGGGAGATCCCCGACTTCCCCAAGCCGGGGATCCGGTTCCGTGATATTACCACGCTCCTGCGCGACGGTCCCGCCTGGCGGCAAGCCATCCGCTCGCTGGCCGCCGTTTACCGCGACCGGGGGGTCGACATGGTGGTGGGGCCAGAAGCCCGCGGATTCATCGTCGGGGCAACGGTGGCGTACGAACTTGGCGCCGGCTTCGTCCCCGTGCGCAAGCCGGGGAAACTTCCCGCCCGGACCCTTCGAGGCGAATACCTCCTGGAATACGGGCAAGATGCTCTTGAGATTCACCTCGACTCGCTGGAGGGATGCCGGAGGGTGCTGGTGGTCGACGATCTCCTGGCTACCGGGGGCACGGTCATCGCCACCCTGGACCTCGTCCGCCGGCTGGGAGTGGCGGTGGTGGGCGTCGGTTTCCTGATCGAGCTTACCTACCTGAACGGACGGGAGCGCCTCAAGGGCTACGAGGTAACCTCCCTGATCCAGTTCTGAGCAGGCCATGGGCCAGGACCTGACCGGTTTGAAGGAGAAGGTACTGGCCGCTACCGCCGGTGCGGACACCGGCGTCATCGAACGCGCGCATGAGTTCGCCAGGGGTGCGCATGAGGGTCAATGCCGCGTTTCCGGCGACGCTTTCATCGAGCACCCCCTGGCCGTCGCTCACATCCTCGCCGAACTGGAACTGGACACAACGGTCATCGCGGCGGCGCTGCTGCATGATGTGGTTGAGGATACGCCCGTGACCCTGGAGGCCGTCCAGGAGGCATTCGGCGACGAGGTGGCCCAACTGGTGGACGGGGTGACCCGCCTCTCCCGGCTGGAGTTGCGGTCCGCGGAGGATGAACAGGTAGAGAACTTGCGGAAGATGTTCCTGGCCATGGCCCGCGACATCCGGGTCATACTGATCAAGCTGGCCGACCGCCTGCACAACCTGCGAACGCTCGGTTACCTCCAGCCGGATGCCCGCCGCCACATCGCCGAGGAGACGATCGAGATCTTCGCGCCCCTGGCCCATCGCTTGGGCATCAATCGGATGAAGATGGAACTGGAAGACCTCGCCTTGCGCCATCTCGACCCGGTTCGCTACCGGGAACTCGTGGACCTCGTGGCCAGGCGCCGGAGCGAAAGGGAAGCCATCATCGCTCAGGCCATTACTGCGTTGAAAGAGCGCCTGGCCGTCGAGGGGATCTCCGCGGACATACAGGGCCGGGCCAAACACTTCTACAGCATATACCGGAAAATGTACGAGCAAGGTCGGGACTTTCAGGACATATACGACTTGATCGCCATCCGCGTCATCACCGGAACTGAGCGAGACTGCTACGGGATACTCGGGGTGGTACACTCCCTGTGGAAGCCCCTGCCGGGGAGGGTCAAGGACTTCATCGCCTCTCCCAAGCCCAACATGTACAAGTCTCTGCACACGACGGTGGTGGGGCCGGAGGGCGAGCCGGTAGAGATACAGATCCGCACCGGGGAAATGCACCGGACGGCCGAATACGGCATCGCGGCTCACTGGCGCTACAAGGAACGTGACCGCGCCGGGGACAAGGGCTTCGAGGAGAAACTTGCCTGGCTGCGCCAGACCCTCGAGTGGCAGCAGGACTTGCGGGATCCCCAGGAGTTCCTGCAGGCGCTGAAGACGGAACTGCTGGCGGACGTGGTGTACGTATTCACCCCCAGGAGCGACATCATCGAGTTGCCGGCGGGCGCCACGCCTATCGATTTCGCTTATCGCATCCATACCGATGTGGGCCACCGGTGCATTGGGGCGAAGGTCAACGGACGCATCGCCCCTTTACACTACCAGCTCGCCAACGGCGACATCGTGGAGATCCTCACTTCCCGGAAGGCTGCCGGTCCTAGCTGGGATTGGCTTAACCTGGCCAGGACCAGCAGCGCCCGATCGCGCATCCGTCACTGGTTCAAGCGCGAGGCCTGGCAAACCAACGTCGCCCGGGGCCGGGAACTGGTCGACCGGGAGTTGAGGCGGCACGGCGTGGAGCCCGATACCTATCCGGCCGGCTTGCGCAATCAAGTCCTGGATGTCATCCGCCGGCATCTCAACCTGGTGGGGGCCGATGACCTTTGGGCGGGAGTCGGGGCGGGGTCGCTCACGGCCAGTTTCGTGGCCCAGAGGCTCCGAGAGGCCCTGGCTCAAGAGGAGAGACTTCCCGAGACGCTGCTCTCGGAGCGGGCGGCGGCCGAAGGGGACGTCAAACCCTGGTCGGGGTATGGCAAGCCCAGCCAGGGGGTCCGCGTAAAGGGCGTAGACAACATCTTGCTGCGGTTCGCGAGGTGCTGCAACCCCGTGCCCGGCGATCCCATCATCGGCTACGTGACCCGGGGCAGGGGGGTGTCGGTACACCGGAGGGACTGTCCCAGTCTGGCCCACTTCCGCGGCGAGGAGGAGAGGTTGATCGAGGTGGCGTGGGACGTGGACACGGGCGGGACCTTCCCGGCGGAACTCGAAATAAGCGCCTTTGACCGGCCGGGCCTCCTGTCGGAAATCCTCAATGCCATAGCCGACACGCGCACCAATGTGAACTCGGTCAACGCGCGGGCGGACGCGAACCGGGTGGCCACCATCGACCTCGTGCTGGAAATCCGCGATCTCGGCCACCTGAAATACCTCACGGAACGGCTGTCCCGCGTCAGGGACGTGTACAGCGTCGGCCGAGTGACTACCAGGAGCGGGTGATCGATCTGGCGAGCCGGGGTGGTGGACGGCACTGAGAGCAGTGGTGCAACGCGTGAGCGGCGCCGCCGTTGACGCCGGGGGGCGCCGGGTGGGCGCGATTGGCGCGGGCCTGCTGGTCTTGTTGGGCATTGGCGACCGGGACGGGCCGGGGGACGCCGAGTGCCTGGCCGAGCGCACCGCCCGGTTGCGGATATTCGACGATGACGAAGGCAAGCTCAACCGATCGGCCCTGGACGTGAACGGGGAAGTTCTGGTGGTCTCGCAGTTTACCCTGTATGGGGATGTGTGGCGGGGACTCCGCCCCAGTTTCGGCCGGGCCGCCGCCCGGCAGCGAGGGGAGGAGTTGTACTTCAGTTATGTAGCCCGTCTGCGGGACCTGGGTTTGCCGGTGGTCACCGGGGAGTACGGTGCCCGGATGCAGGTGTCGCTGGTCAATGATGGGCCGGTCACCATCCTCATGGACTCGGAGCGGTCGTTCTAGAAGAAGAGGTGAAGGTCGTGTTCTGCAAAGGTTTCCCTGTCGGCCCCTTTGCTGCCAACTGCTATCTCCTGGGCTGTGAGAGTACGATGCGCCTGGCGGTGATCGACCCCGGCGGGAGCCCCGGCCGCATCGTGGAAGCGGCCGGGGAAGCCGGATTCACGATTGACTACATCCTCAACACCCATGGCCACCTTGACCACGTTGGGGCCAATGGCGCGGTCAAACAAGCCAGCGGCGCCCTCATACTGATCGCGGCGCCGGATGCGCCGATGCTGACCAGTCCCGGACGGCAGCTTGCCGGCCTGCTACTACAAGGTTCGGGGGGGCCGCCGGCCGATCGCTTGCTGGCCGACGGCGACACCGTCAATGTCGGCGACCTGGTCTTGCGCGTGATCCTCACGCCGGGCCATACCCCCGGGAGCGCCTGCTTCCTGGTGGACGACGATCTGCTCTTCACCGGGGATACCCTGTTCAACGGGTCCGTCGGGCGGACCGACCTCTCCGGTGGCTGCTGGGAGGACCTGATTGCCAGCATTCGCGAGAAGCTATTGCCTCTTGGCGACGGGGTGCGCGTCTTGCCCGGACACGGCGAGGCGACCAGCATTGGCCAGGAACGGTGTTCGAATCCTTTCCTCCGGGGTTGATCGTTTCGAGTAACGGCTAGAAGCGTAGTATCTGCGGCAGCAGGGCCAGGAGTCCCAGGAGAGCTGCCGACCCGAACAGGTTGCGGGTCCGGTGATACAGGTAACCCGCGATCAGCAACGCGGCGGGCGAAGTCACCGCCACATCGATCCACTGGATGGCGCCGAAGGGTGCGGTGAAGAGTAAAGGGACGGCTCTTGGCATGACCGCGAGATAGGCAGTGACCACGATTGCCGCGGGCCCCCCTGCGTACTGTTCCAGTACATTGTGGAGTAGGCCCCGGTAGTAGATTTCCGGCAGCGTCCCCGCCACCAGCAATGACCATACGCTCACCCCGAGAAGCCGCGCGGGCTCCATGGCGTGGAATCCCCGGGGTACGGCCAGGGCGGCGCCGAGCACCATGGCCGTACCGACGATCAGGCCGGCAAGGAGGGCGCGGGGGAGCCGCCGGGCGTGGAGTCCGAGATAGGACACGGGCCAGCGGGCGAACCGGGCGTAGCGCAAGGTTGCGCCGGCCAGCACCAGGTAGATTGCCAGCTCAGACCAGGCTGTGGGAGGCAAGACCGACCTGGCGCCCATCTCCAACAGGGGCATGATGGCGAGCAAGGCCACCAGCAGTCCCCGTCGTGCCGGCGGGTGCGCCGGCGGGCGATCGAAGTCGGCGGTCAGGGCGAAGACCGTGGCCAAGAGCAACAAGACCCCGACGGCGAATAATCCCCCCGCAACCGGCCAGGACAGGGGCGGGGTGGAGGGAACGGCGAAGAATCCTCCTGGCTGCTCCGGGGGGTCAAGTCGGAAGTGCCCTTCCCGTCCCAGCGAAGGCACCACGATCTCGACCCGTTCCCCCTCGCTGTAGTAGGTAGCCGGGTACCCGTAGCCCTCGATACGGGCAAGGGACGTGGGTCCCGCGGCGAAGCGCCGGAAAACGCCAAAAACACGTAACAGCCCGGGGTCGTCAAGATTGCGTGCCAGAACCGCCCGCGCCGTCTCAACCGCGGCGGGATCTTCCACCGCCCGGGTCCCGGCGATGGCTTTCAGGTCCTGGAGACCCTGATAGTCAAGGGGCAGGTAAACGGCGCGGATGCCGTCTTCCAGGACGTCCAGGCCCGTGAGGCTGGCGAAGCGGGCCGCCGCTTCCGGCGGCAACTCCACCCGGTAGCTACCCCGGCCGACGATCACCGCCCCGCCCACCTGTCCTGCTCTGAGCACGGGTACGATCCGACCATGCTCGAGGATGAGGCGCAGGTATTTTCCCGACAGTTCCAGCGTCTCGAAACCGTGCACCTGGTGGTCCGGATATTCCTCGAACAGGAGACCTAGACTGGGAGGACTGAAGCTGATGAGCATCAGGGCGATCATGCCAAGGGTGAGGATGGACAGGCTGGACCATACCAGGAGCGGCATGGGGTTATGGCGGCGGGGCTTCGGCACCCGGCTTCCCCCTCCCCGGGTTGACTGCTAGCACTTCTTCCATGCCAAGGGCCCAATTCCTCTAGCTGGAGCGGAGATCTCGAACCGGTTGACGGTACCAGGGAGCATCGATAAAATGGAACGAGGACCATGGAAAGGGGCATGGCGCCTCATGTCTACAACCCGCCCCCGGGGCACGACGGACGTGCTGCCGCCGCGCAGCGAGCGCTGGCGACGGCGCGAGGAGCGGTTTCGAGAAGTGTGCCGGCTGTTCGGCTACCCCGAGGTCCTGCTGCCGCTGTTCGAACATGCCGAGCTGTTCCAGCGCACCGTTGGCGATACCAGTGACATCGTGGCCAAGGAGCTGTACAGCTTCCCTGATCGTTCGGGCAGGCTGCTCGCCCTGCGGCCGGAAGGCACCGCCCCCGCCGCTCGCGCTTACCTCGAGAACGGCCTGCACAAAGGCCCGCAACCGGTCAAGCTCTCCTACATAGGGCCGATGTTCCGGTATGAGCGTCCGCAGTCCGGGCGATATCGGCAACACACCCAGATGGGTATCGAGCTGTTCGGCGCCCCGGAACCGGCGGCCGATGTCGAAGTGGTCGCGCTGGCGGTGGAATACTTGCGGCGAGAGGGCATCGGGAATCTGACCGTCCGCCTGAACAGCATCGGCTGTATCACAGACCGCCATAGTTATCG
>DBBB01000114.1 GCA_002291985.1 Firmicutes bacterium UBA995 | reverse complement strand
GTTCACGGTGGGCATCCTGGGCAACGGCGAGCCTCACTTCTTGCCCATCATCGAGGTCAACTTCGAACCATGTCCGCCGGACCATGGCCGTGTTTACTCCTACCAGTTCAAGCGGGAGTGGGACGACGGCAAGTACTACCTGTGCCCCGCCCCGGTGACCGCGGTCGAGACGGAACTCCTCCGGTCGACCGCGTTGCGGGGAAGTCGGGCACTGGGTTGCCTTGACGTTGTTCGGGTTGACCTGCGCCTCGATGAAGATGGGGTCCCCAACGTCCTCGAGGTGAACCCGCTCCCGGGCATGCGTCCCGGCTTCAGCGACTTGCCACGAATGGCCGAGGTGGCGGGCATGACCTACCCGGAATTGGTGAACCGGATACTGGACGAAGCCCTGGTCCGCTACGGTCTGCTGGGCGCTGCCCGGCAACAGCAGACGGCATGAACTGACAGGACGGGGAGGGGGGCCGTCAACACCAGAACGGGTCGCCCCCTCCCCTCCGGGTATTTTGTTCGTCCTTGCCGCATAGGCGCTCGTCACCGGTGGGGGCGGCGTATGCCGGACCGCCGGATGGTTGCGTGGGTCCCTCGAGCACGGTTTGATCGAGCAAGCCCAGCACTACCACCAGGACTGCCCCGCCTGCCGCCGCGCCGCCCAGATACACGGGAAGTGCCCCCCAGGTTTCCACCATCCCGAACAGCGGGGGACCCACCGCCACGCCCAGGAAGCGCACGCTGCCGTATAGAGCTGTCAGCAAACCCCTTCCCGCAAAGGCCACCGAACCGGTCACGAGCGTGTTCAGGGCGGGAAGGGCCAAGCCCACCCCCACCCCGGTCAGGGTAATACTGGCCGTCCAACCTCACCAGCAGTTTGGCACCCTGCGGGTTAGCGAGTGAAGCACCCATCCGGCTGTGACCAGTGCCAGGCCGAAGGCGATACGCGCTACTCCCCATAGTATGTCGGGTAGATGGTAGTTAACGGGGACGGTCGCTCCGAGGAGCCGTTGCCGGAAGAGGTCGCAAGGACAAGCGAAGCTATCCGGCGAACTTGGCGGCACTTTTAGGCCGAGCCTGGAGGTGCGTGGTGTTCAGCCGAGTACTCATCGCCAATCGGGGCGAGATCGCGGTACGCATTGCCCGCACTCTGCGCCGGCTGAATATCCGCTCGGTGGCGGTGTTCACGGACGTGGATGCCGCCTCGCTACACGTTCAACTCGTCGACGAGGCGGTGCCCATCGGTCCTCCCACCGGCTATCTCGACACCATGACCATCATTGATGCCGCCCGCAGGACCGGGTGCCAGGCAGTTCACCCCGGGTACGGCTTTCTATCCGAAAATGCCGATTTCGCGGCGGCTTGCCGCGAGCACGGCCTCGCCTTCGTCGGTCCCCGCCCCGAAACCATCCGGGCGGTCGGCGACAAACTGGCCGCGAAGGAGATGCTGGCGGCAGTGGGATTGCCCGTCCTGCCCTTTGCGGCGGCCCAGGGCGGATGCGAGGTCGTGGGGGCAACGGCGGCCGCGCTCGGATATCCCCTCTTGCTGAAAGCCGCAGGGGGAGGCGGGGGCAAGGGCATTCAGTTTGTCGGGGACGAAACTGAACTCAATCGGCGCCTCGACGGCGTCCGAGACAAAGCCGCCCGCATGTTCAAGGATGACCGCCTGTACCTGGAGAGCTACCTTCCCGATTGCCGCCATGTTGAGGTCCAGATCCTCGCCGACGAGCACGGTCACGCCATCCACCTCGGCACCCGCAACTGCTCGGTGCAGCGGCGCCATCAGAAGCTGATCGAGGAGGCGCCTTCCCCGGGGCTCGACCCCGCCATCGAGGAAGCCATCGCCCGGGCGGCCCTGCAAGCTGCGGCGGCTGCCGGCTACAGCAACGCCGGCACGGTTGAATTCCTCGTCAGGCCCGGGGGCGAGTTCTTTATAATCGAACTCAACACGCGATTGCAGGTAGAGCACACCGTGACCGAGGAGATTACCGGCGTCGACCTGGTGGCCGAACAGCTTGCCGTGGCGTCCGCAGCACCGCTTGCCTACCGCCAGGATGACATCTCCTTCAACGGTTGGGCAATGGAGTGCCGGCTATGCGCGGAAGATCCTCTGACCTTTCGCCCCTCTCCGGGGCAGGTCGGCCGGGTCCACCTGCCGGCGGGACCGCAGGTCCGGGTGGACTCCCATCTATATTCGGGCTGCCGCGTACCCCACCACTACGACTCGCTGCTCGCCAAGGTCATCGTTCGTGGCCGCGACCGCCGGGATACGGTGGAGCGATTGCGCCAGGCCATGCGCGAGATCGTGGTCGAGGGGGTTAGCACCAATCTTGCGCTGCACCGCCTGGTCCTCGACTCGGCTGCCTTTCGAGAGGGCGTGCACAATACCACCTTCCTCGCCGAGCTGCTCGCCAAGACCGACCGACAAGAGCTGCCTTCGTGCTTGAGCCTGCCCGCCGGATGACCGCCTGCCCCACGGCGTTTGCCCTTTGCGTTTGTCCTTTGCGTTGACATGTCAACGTCACGGGTTTATCATGGGAGCAAATCGAGTTGACAAAGGCATTGATGGGGACAAGTAGATAAGGGATGCTGGCCCTCAGAGAGGGATAACCCGTCGGCTGAGAGGTTGCCCGGGCCGAGCCCCTGACCGAAGTCACCCCGGAGCTGCCGGGACGAGGGAGCGACCTGCCTCTCCAGACCCGGCCGGGTTCGCCCGTGAACGCGAAGCGCGAGCCGCAGCCGGCACTCGCCGGCGGCGGAAACTGGGGTGGTACCGCGGAAGGATGCCCTTTCGCCCTTGGGCGAAGGGGCGTTTACTTTTCAGGAGGTGGGCAGGGTGAAGGATGCTACGGAAACAGGGAATCAGCTTCCCCCGGTGTATGATCCCGCGGCCGTGGAGCCCGACATCTACGAGCTATGGCTGCGCGGTGATGCATTTCGGGCCGAGGCCGGCTCAGGCCGCCCCCCTTTCACCATCGTCATCCCCCCGCCCAACGTCACCGGCTCGCTTCATCTGGGACATGCCCTCGACAACTCCCTCCAGGACGCGATCATTCGCTGGCGGAGGATGGCAGGAGATGAAGCGCTGTGGCTGCCCGGCACCGATCATGCCGGCATCGCCACCCAGCACGTGGTGGAAGAGCGGCTGGCCAAAGAAGGATTGAGCCGGCAGGGGCTGGGCCGGGAGGCTTTTGGGGAGCGGGTGTGGGCATGGAAAGAAGAGTACGAGGAGATCATCCTGCACCAGCTCAGGCGACTGGGTGCGTCGTGCGACTGGTCCCGCCTGCGTTTCACCATGGATGAGGGATGCTCGCGTGCGGTGCGCGAGGTGTTCGTGAGTCTATGGGAACGGGGGCTGATCTACCGGGGTGACTATATCATCAACTGGTGCCCCGACTGCCGTACCGCCCTGTCCGACATCGAGGTCGAGCACGAGGAAGTCGTTGCCCACCTGTGGACCGTCCACTACCCGCTCGAGGACGGCGGGATGCTCCCGGTCGTGACTACCCGGCCGGAGACCATACCGGGAGACACCGGACTGGCGGTAAATCCGGATGACGAGCGTTACCAGCAGTTTCACGGACGCGTTGCCCGACACCCCTTGCTGGACCGCATGCTGCCGGTGGTGGCTGACTCGGCCGTCAGGCAAGGTTTCGGTACGGGCGTGGTCAAGGTCACTCCTGCCCACGATCCTGTAGACTTCGAGATCGCGCAACGGCATGGCCTCCCATCGCCGGTGATCATGGACGAAGGGGGGCGCATGACGGCCGCGGCAGGCCCCTACCAGGATCTTGACCGCCGCGCCTGCCGGGAGAAGGTGTTAGCCGATTTGCAGGCGCGAGATCTACTGGGGCGGGTCGAGGAGTATCGGCACGCGATAGGGCACTGCTACCGCTGTGCGTCGCCCGTCGAACCGCTTCTCTCCCGCCAGTGGTTCGTGCGCATGCGACCGCTGGCCGGGCCGGCGGCGGCCGCGGTCGAGCGGGGCGAACTCAAGTTCGTGCCGGACCGATTCGCCAGGGTATACCTCGAATGGCTGGCGGGGATCCGCGACTGGTGCATATCCCGGCAACTATGGTGGGGACATCGCATTCCTGCCTGGCACTGCAGGCAATGCGGCCAGGTGATCGTCAGCCGCAGTACCCCGGAAACTTGCGGCGCTTGTGGCGAGAGGGACCCGGAACAGGACCCCGACGTGCTGGACACCTGGTTCAGTTCTGCCCTCTGGCCGTTCTCTACCCTGGGTTGGCCCGATGCCACGGCCGACCTTGGCTACTTCTTCCCAACTTCCGTGCTCGTCACCGGATACGACATCATCTTTTTCTGGGTGGCCCGCATGGCGTTCATGTCCCTCGAGTTCACCGGGAAGTTGCCCTTTCACCGCGTGCTCATCCATGGTCTGGTGAGGGACGCCCACGGCCGGAAGATGTCCAAGTCGAAAGGTACAGGCGTCGACCTCCTGGAGGCGGTCGATCGGTATGGGGCTGATGCACTGCGTTTCAGCCTGCTGGTGGGGAATGCCCCGGGGAACGACATGCGCTTTCACTGGGAGCGCGTGGAGTACGGCCGCAACTTCGCCAACAAGCTGTGGAATGCCGCCCGGTTTGCCTTGATGAACCTGGGAGACTTCGAGGTCTCCGTCCTGGAGGCACCGGTAGAGCTGGCCGACCGGTGGATACTCGCCCGGCTGCGGCGAACAATCGGGGACACCGATCGCCTTCTCGATCGGCTCGAGCTGGGAGAGGCCGGCCGCCGTCTTGAGGATTTCGCCTGGGGTGAGCTATGCGACTGGTACATTGAACTGGCCAAGGCTCGCCTGCACGGACACGACCCGGACGCGCGCCGCCGGGCGCAACTCACCCTGTGGCGAAGCTTGAGTGCGACGCTAGCGTTGCTGCACCCGTTCTTGCCCTTCGTGACGGAAGCTATCTGGCAGCATTGGCCTGGCAGAGAAGGACTCCTCTGCCGTGCGCCCTGGCCGAACCCCGGCGACTACCCGGCCGACGATGAGGCGGAAGGGACCATGACGCCCATCATGGAGGCCATCCGGGCGATTCGCACCATCCGTTCAGAATTCAACGTGCCGCCTGCGAGTCGAGCGACCGCCTGGCTGGTGGCCGCAGACGAGGGGGTGGCTTGCGCCCTTGAGGCCGGTCGCGAGTACCTCGCTGGGTTGGCAGGGCTGGAGAAACTGACGATAGTCCGCGAGGCCATCAGTCCCCCGGGCGCGTCCGCTGCCGCGGTGATCCGGGGGGCAGAGATCCATGTGCCCTTACGGGACTTGATCGATTTCGACCATGAGCGCAACCGCCTCCGCCGACAACTCGCCTCCATGACGCGGGACCGGGAACGCTCACAGCACAAGCTGGCCGACCCGCAATTCCTGAACCGGGCTCCGGCCGAGGTGGTGGCCCGGGAGCGCGAACGCGAACAGGAGGCGGCGGCGCGGGTGGAGAAACTCGAAAGGTACTTGCGGACCCTGGGCTGAGGCAAGACGATCGGGGGAGGAACCGATTCGGGGAACCCCCGCGGCCCCGGTTTCGTCAGAAAGCGGCGGGAGGGTGATCGAATTGTGATCGCCTTGCGAGATGTCGAGCGCGTATACGGGACCGGCAACCTGGTAGTACCCGCACTCCGCGGGGTAAGCCTCGACATTGGGGCAGGGGAGTTCGTCACCATCATGGGGCCCTCTGGCTCCGGCAAGTCTACCTTGCTGAACATCATAGGGTGCCTGGACCTCCCGACCGGAGGCGGATATGCTCTTGCGGGAAACGACGTGGAAGGAATGGGCGATCGCGAGCTGGCTCGCATCCGCAACCGCCTGCTAGGATTCGTCTTCCAGACTTTCAATCTGCTGCCTCGCATTACCGCTGCCCAGAATGTGGAACTTCCTCTCATCTATCGCGGTCTGGGCGCCTTCGAGCGGCACAGGCGGGTGAAGTCTGCCTTGCGCGATGTCGGGCTGGAGATGCGGGCCAACCATCGTCCTCCCCAGTTGTCGGGGGGCGAGCAACAGCGGGTGGCGATAGCTCGCGCCCTGGTGGGCGACCCCAGTGTGCTCCTCGCGGACGAACCCACAGGCAACCTGGACTCCGCTACCGGCGAGGAGATCATGGCCATCTTCCGCCGGCTCAATGCGCAGCAGAACCTCACCATCATCCAGGTAAGTCACTCCTCTGCTGCCGCGTATCACGGCAAGCGCATCGTCCACCTGCGGGATGGGATGGTGATACGGGAGGAGATGCTGTCGCCTGCGGAGCCAATACTTGCCAGTTCGGGAACATGACGGTCGGTAGAGGAGGATGAAAGGGTGCGACTGGTTGGCTTTCTCAGGCGGTCGGTGGTCCCCGTCCTGGTTGCTGTGGTGCTGCTCCAGGGAGGGCGCTGGGCGCTCGGTCAGGTGCTGCCTGCCCCGCCCGGACAGCAGGCGCCGGTATTCGCCACCGCCGAGGTCAGACGGGGCGCCCTTCGGGTTGCCGTGGAGGGAGTCGGCCACCTTCAGCCCATCTTCCTCAGCAACCTCGAAGTCGGAGTAGAGGGATTCGTAGAGCAGGTCTTGATCGAACGCGGGCAGACGGTGGAGGCAGGGCAGGTAGTCATCACTTTGCGGAATGAACAGATCGGCTACGAGGTGACCGATCTCGAATTCCAGATCGAGCGCATGCGCCTGGAACTCGGGCGTTTGCTGGGGGTGTCCCCGGACCAGGTTACCGCCGTGGCGCCTGGCGCGGGCATCACCATCACTGCCCCTATCTCCGGGCGAGTGGCTGAGCTGCACGTCGAGCGCGGCGGTTCGGTAGCGCAAGGCAGCGCCATTGCCCGTCTGGTCGATGATTCTCACATCGTCATCGTCGCGGAGCTGGTAGCGTACGAGATCGGCAGGGTAGAGGTTGGGCAGGAGGTCGAGATACGCTCTCCCGAGTTTGACGGCCACGTGAGCGGCCGGGTCACCATGCTGGATCCCACGCCTGTTCCCAGCGGCACCCACTTCGTATTCCTGGCGGAAATCGAGGCCCGGAACCCCGGTCTATGGCAGCCCGGTCACACGGTGAACCTGACCCTGGTGACCCGGGAGGGCAGGCTGGGAGTGCCCCGGGAACAGCGGATCGATCGGTTCCGCGGGGAAGTGGTAGTCCGGAGCCTCGCCCAGGGTACCGTCGAACGGGTGCCGGTGCGGCGATGGACGCGGGTGGAGGCCGGTTCCACGCTGGCGGTACTGGGGGGGGAAGCTACTACCCAGTTCATCCAGGCCCGGCAACTCGATATCCGCCAGAAAGAACTCCAGCTGGCCCGCAAGCAAGACGTGCGCGAGAGACTGCTAGTCCGCTCGCCCATCGGCGGCACGGTCGAGTGGGTGCACGTCACCGTGGGCGCCAGGGTCCAGCCCGGATGGGGAGTGGCCGCGATCTTCGATCAGCGTCGCATGCACTTGCACATGATGATCGACGAACTCGACGTGATTCATGTCAAAGAAGGTCTCGAGACGGAGATAACCGTTGAGGCGCTCCCCGGACGCCGGTGGAAGGCCAGGGTGCTTCGTGTGGACATGCAGGGTAAGACCGAGGATGGTATCGCGCAGTACGGGGTCATGATGGAAGTCGAAGATACGGCCGACCTCAAGCCGGGCATGACCGCCCATGCCATCATACCCGTCGCCGAGAAAGAGGATGTCTTGTTGATCCCCATCGAAGCGGTCTTCGAGCATGACGGGCAAACCATGGTAGAGGTCATGGATGGGGGAAAGCCCAGGGCGGTACCCGTCACCCTGGGGTTGGTGAACGACCGCCTGGCAGAAGTCCGGGAAGGACTGGCCGAGGGCCAACGGGTAGTCACCGGCGGTCCGGCGGACCGGCTAGACCGAGACCCGGCGGCAGGGACGCCGGGAGGCGATCAGCCAGGCCCCCTCCTTCCGCGGATGCCGGGGGGCAACCAGTAAGCGCGAGGGAGCGAGCGATAACATGTCCGGTTTGCGTGCCCTGATGGTACAGGCCGCCTTCGGCCTTCACCAGGCGGCAATGGGTGTATGGGCCAACCGTCTTCGTTCGGTCATCACCATCCTGGGAGTGATGGTGGGGGTGGCATCCGTGGTGAGCCTCGTCGCCATCGGCGAGGGGGCGCGCCTGGCTATCGTTCGCCAGTTCGAAGCCCTCGGGACTAACGTCATCAAGATCACGAGCCACCACCCGGCCGTCCGCCTTGTCGCATCCGACGCCCCTGATCTTGCCGCGCGTGTCCCCACCCTTGAGGCGGCCATGCCGGTGGTTCGGGCAAATGCCACCGCGAAGTGGCGCCGAAACGTCCAGGACGTAGGCATCCTTGGCGTCAACGAGCACTTCCCTTTGATCCGAGACCATCCCATGGCCGCGGGGCGGTTCTTTTCCCATCTTCACGTGCGCGAACGTCTGCGGGTGGCGGTGGTCGGCGCCGAACTGGCGGAAACCCTGTTTGAGGGCCGTAACCCCATAGGACAACGCCTGTACGCTGGGGGTCACCGTTTTACCGTCATCGGCGTCCTGGCCCCAAGGGGGAAGGGACTCGCCGGAGACATCGACGAATTGCTCGTGGTGCCCGTTACTGCGGCGCAGCGGTTGACCTTGAGTTTCCTGGTTGATGAGATCTGGGCCAAGGCGCTCGGCCGCGAGGCGGTTGAACCGGCGGTAGTCCAGATAGGGCGGATTTTGCGTCGCCAACACGATCTTGGGACCCTGGAAGGAGACGCCGCCGTAAGCGAGTCCGACCCGAGAAGGCTGCCGCAGGACGTCTACGTGAGGTCCGTCTATGGGGTCGGTGTACATGGAGTCCATGTCTCCGGTGAACGGTTTGTCGGCGAACTGCCGGGGGGTGGAGGTCCCGCCCTCACCGTCACCAGCCTGAACGAACTGGTGCGAGAAGCCGACGAGGCCAACCGGGTCATGACGCTGATGCTGGGCGGCATTGCCGGAGTGTCCCTGCTGGTAGGGGGCCTGGGCATAATGAACGTCATGCTCGTGGCCGTAACCGAACGTACCACCGAGATCGGCCTGCGCAAGAGCCTGGGCGCCACCCGCCTGAGTCTTGTCTATCAGTTCCTCATGGAGGCGTTCCTGCTGAGTGCGGGTGGGGGAGCACTGGGACTGCTGGCGGGGTTCGCCGTCGCCGGCGTGTTCGACGCAAGAGGGATGGAAGCCATCATCTCCTTGTCCGGATCGGCGGCAGCGTTTGCCGCCGCGCTCCTGGTAGGTCTGACTTTTGGCGGATATCCGGCCTACATGGCCGCCGGTCTTCCTCCTGCCGAGGCCTTGCGCAGGCAGTGAACTTCCGCGTCTCCTCCGGATGCTCTCGCTCCCTCCGTTGTGGTCGCCTGCCCCGGGGATAACTTGAAGTGCATGCGAATACTCTCGATAAGGAGGAACAAAGGTGCGGTTCTCTCAAGTCGAGTTGGTACCGGAGGCCGGGTATCGCGAACCGGGTGTTCCCGGCTGTCTTGTCTTGACCAGGCCGGGCGACATCCGCGCCGCCTACGGGAATTGCCGATTGCTCCCGGCGCCTGACCTCGAACGGTGCTTGCTGGTAATGGTCCACCGGGGACCCTGTCCGACCGGCGGCCATGCGATTCGCATCAGTGGCATCGAGCAGCGGGGCGACGAGGTGACGGTGGTAACAGCCCGTCGCGATCCCCGCCCGGGGGACTCGGTGACGATGATGATCACTTACCCCCGGGACTGCGTGGCCGTCGAACGGTCCGAGTTGGCTTTCCGGGGAAGACTGCATTTCCACTTCGTGGATGAGCGAGGGGCGACGCTTGGTCGGGTCACGGCCGAGATTGACTAGGGAAAGAGTCGAGATCTGGACGCCGAGCTTTCCGGGCTAGAGGAGGGGTCCGGCATGGTAGTGTCTGATGGTAACGAGTGGCGGCATCGCCTTCGCAAAAGGCCGCATGCTTCGTCGTCCGACCAGCTTCAGATTGAGCTGGCAGCGCGCACCGTGCCGGCAGGGTCCGAGGAGCCGCATCGCCAGGTGACTGCGCTTGTTGACCTTTCGGTCAACAGCCTCACGGAACAGGAGGCTTACGTGGCGAGAGAAGGTCGGGAACGAATGTTGTCTGATGGTCGAATGCGTGCGCCTGGTGGATGCTTACGACCATTTCTGGGCCGGAGAGTAATGCTCGAGGGAGGCATGACTTACCCCGGCCGGACTTACATTGGCTCCGGCTCGATCCGTGGCGGTTTGACGGGGACTTTCCAACCAATCCGCTCATCGGGGCACAAGGAATTCACCCTTGGACAGGGAATACCCGGCGCAGGAAGTGCTCTCTGAACGGCGGCGGAGTTGATGGGTGGATGCGGCGCGGCCTGAGCAGACGAAGCGGTTGGCTCCTTCTATTCCTGGTGATCGTCCTCGCTGCTGTCGGCAACCTCACGGGCGATGTCTTGGGCGAGCATGTTCCCATACTCGCCCGCATGGTCAGTTTCGGCTTGGGTCCTCTGGACCTCGATCTGCATCTGGTAAGCCTCACGCTGGGAGTGAGGTTGGTGCTGAATCCAGGGGGCCTTCTCGGCGTGCTCGCCGCCATCCTCCTGTATCGGAGGTTCTGAGGACGGGCATGGCTGAACCCTGCCTGGTCTTGGCCTCCGGCTCGCCAAGACGCCGCGAGTTGCTGGCGGGACTCGGACTGCGCTTCCGAGCAGTCACAAGTGCCGCGGAAGAACAGGTCAGGTTGCCCGACGCCCGCACAGACCCGGTGGGGCACGCCGTGGCCGCAGCTCATGCCAAGGCCAGGGATGTGGGAAGGAGTTTCCCCGATTGCCTGGTGATCGGAGCGGATACGGTGGTGTTCGTCGACGGAAAAGCCTTCGGCAAGCCCCGCGATCCGGGGGACGCACGGGCGATGCTCACCGAGCTTGCAGGCAAGGACCATTTTGTGGTCACCGGGATTGTTGTCGGCATACCAGGCGAGGGCCGCTGGACTACCGGTCATGAACTCACCCGGGTATGGATGCGCCCGGCATGCCCGGAGGAGATCGACGACTATGTGCGCACGGGCGAGCCTATGGACAAGGCCGGCGCCTACGCCATACAGGGGAAGGGCTCGACGCTCGTTGAGCGGATCGATGGTTGCTATTTCGGCGTCGTAGGCTTGCCCCTGGCAAGACTTGCCCGGATGCTGCGCGAATACGGGGTGATGGTCCTCGGGGCCGGTGCAGGTGGAAGTGGTGCCAATGGACCGTGCGCCGTACAACCTGACCATGAAGGGTCTGCCCCTTGACGAGCGTCCGCGCGAGCGACTTGCGCTCCACGGGGCAGGCGCCCTGGCCACGGTCGAACTCTTGGCCATCTTGCTCCAGACGGGGACTCCCGAGCGTTCTGCACTCGACCTCGCGCGGGATCTCGTGGCCGAACCGAACGGACTGCGACGCCTGGCGGAACTGGGATATCATGAACTACAGCAATTCGCGGGGATTGGCCCGGCCAAGGCCGCAAAATTGAAGGCGGCGCTGGAACTCGGGCGCCGGCTGGCTTTGAGCGCCGAGGCCCGGACGCGGATCCAGTGTCCGGCGGACGTGAACCAGCTGCTCGCCGAGGAGATGCGCTACCTAGACCGGGAGCACTTCCGGGTGGTCATGCTCAACACGAAGAACCAGGTGCTCGGCATCAATCAGGTGTCGGTGGGCAGTCTGGCCTCATCGGTCGTGCACCCGCGGGAGGTCTTCAAGGTTGCCCTGGCGCGAAGCGCCGCCTCGGTGATCCTGGTGCACAATCATCCCAGCGGGGATCCGACCGCGAGCCGCGAAGACCAGGAGGTCACGCGGCGTCTGGTGGAGGCGGGCAGACTCCTCGGCGTGGAAGTACTGGACCACGTGATCATCGGCGACAAGGCGTTCGTGAGCATGCGAGATAAGGGCCAAGGTTGGGGACTCTAGGTGGCAGGGGAAGGGCGGACCAATACGTTGTCGATGTTGCGGCTCATATATGACTGGCTGTCGCGCGATATGGGGGTAGACCTGGGCACGGCGAATACGCTGGTTCACGTTCGTGGCCAGGGCATTGTCCTGCAGGAGCCGTCGGTGGTGGCCTTGCAGAGAGACTCCGGCGCCATCCTGGCCGTGGGTCATGAAGCACGGCAGATGATCGGTCGTACTCCCGGCAATATAGTCGCGATCCGTCCCATGAAAGATGGAGTCATCGCCGACTTCCAGGTCACCCAGACCATGCTCAGGCATTTCATCGCCAAGGCTTCCAGCCGTCGCGGACTGGTACGGCCAAGAGTTGTGGTGGCCGTGCCCTCCGGCTGCACCGAGGTGGAGCGGCGGGCGGTGACCGACGCCACTTTGCAGGCGGGAGCGCGGGAGGCTCACGTCATCGAGGAACCGATGGCCGCCGCCATCGGAGCAGGACTCCCCATTCAGGAACCCACGGGCAATATGGTCGTCGATATTGGGGGAGGGACCACGGAAGTTGCGATCATCTCCCTCGGCGGCATAGTGGCCACCCGGTCCATCCGGGTTGCCGGAGATGAATTGGACGAGGCCATCGTGGCGTACGTGAAACGCCGCTATAATCTGCTGATCGGCGAACGGACGGCGGAAGAGGTCAAGATCCACGCGGGATCGGCCTGTCTTCCCCGGACGGATGTTCCCGACGACTGCTATGAGGTTCGGGGGCGGGATCTGGTCAGCGGGTTGCCCCGGACCCTCTCCGTCACCATCGCGGAGATCCATGAAGCCCTGTCGGAGCCGGTAGCAGCGGTCATCGAGGCCATTCGCGTTACTCTCGAGCGTACTCCGCCCGAACTGGCCTCGGACATCATGGATCGGGGGATCGTGCTTACCGGCGGCTCAGCGCAACTGCATGGACTGGATCGCAAGATCGCTCAGGAGACGGGGATGCCGGTACAGGTGGCTGAAGAACCGCTCCTGTGCGTAGTGCGGGGAGCAGGCAAGGTGCTCGAAGAACTGGAAGTGTTACGCCGGGTCGTCTCTACCCCCCGGCGGGCCGGATAACCGAACTGCGAGGCGGTACGAGGCATGATACCGGTCCAACGTAGGCGGTTACTCTCCTTGCTCCTTGTGCTGTCGATCGTTGTGCTGATGAGCCTGACGGCGCGAGAGCGGGAGCGGTTGACCTGGCTGGAAGAGCAGGCTGTCGAGTTGCTGAGCTCGGTTCAGCGGTCCTTCAGTCTGGCGGCCGGTCGAGTCGAGCGAGCAGTCGACGACTTGTCGGGGCTGGCTCGCGCCCAGGCGGAGAACGCCGTCCTGCGCCATCGCCTGGAACTCTTGCCTCCGCTCGAACACCAGCTGCAGGACCTTCGGGCAGAGAACAACCGGCTGAGGCAACTGCTCGGCTTCTCCGAGACCCGGCCCTTCCCGACCGTCGCGGCCCGGGTGGTGGCCCGCAATCCCGATAACTGGTTCAGCTACGCCGTTCTGGACAAGGGGGCGCGGGCGGGCATCGAGCGGAACATGCCGGTGGTCACCCCGGAGGGGCTCGCAGGCCGAGTAGTCCGCACCAGTGCGAACACGGCAACGATTCTCTTCCTGCTTGACCGGGATAGCGGTGTTGCCGTGGGGATATACCGTAGCGTCCCCGGGGCAGAGGCGCCCGTTCTCAAGGCATTCGGCGTGGTGCTGGGCCAGGGCGAACACGGGGCTGTCTTGCGCCTCAGGGTTTTCGCCCACGATGCCCAGATCGAACCGGGAGACCGCGTGGTTACATCAGGCCTGGGTGGGGTGTTCCCTCCGGGCCTCCTCGTCGGGGAAGTGCGCCAGGTAGAGACCGACGCCTATGACCTCGTAGTGGAGGCGGAAGTGATGCCGGCGGTCGATTTCGACCGCATCACCGAGGTACTGGTAGTCATCGACCCGGTTGCGGGACCGCCCCCATGAGAGCGCCCATCTTCATCGCCATGATCGTTCTCGCTCAGGTAATGCAGGGCGTGGTTGCCCCGCATCTGGCCGTAGCGCGGCTCAAGCCGGATCTGGTACTCCTGACAACCCTGGCTTACGGGCTGCTGTACGGCCCCGCGGCGGGAGGGCGTTTCGGACTGGTCAGCGGTCTCCTGCAGGACTTGTTGCTTGGCCGGTATCTGGGAGTCTTCGCCCTGACCCGGATGACGGCAGGTTATCTGGCGGGCGTGGCCGAGCGCAGGCTATACCGGGAGAGCCTGCTGATCCTGATCGCCACCGGTGCCGCGACCTCCATTTTCGCCGACCTCCTGTTCATGCTGCTGATGGGCGCGACCGGCTATCCCCTTGACCCGCTTGCCGACATGGGGCGGGTGATCCTGCCGGCGGCCCTCTATAATGGGCTTATGGCTCCTCTGATCTATCGGGCCGTGCGCCGCATTCGTCGCTGGGAACTAGCCAGGACCCGGACCGAGGAAACACGGCCATGAACCCTGAGGGCCGGAGGGAAGGGGTGCGGCGCCGACTCGTTTTCCTGCAGGCCTTCCTTGTCCTCCTCCTGGTGATGCTTCTGGCGCGTTCCGCACATCTGCAACTGGTCATGGGCGAGTACTATCAGGAGTTGGCTCGTGGCAATGCGCTCCGCCTCATCAGAGTACCTGCTCCTCGGGGCCGCCTCTTCGACCGGCACGGCCGGCTGCTCGCCGGCAACCGCGCCGCCTTCTCCATATCCCTGGTGCATCCGGGCACAGCTGAGGTCGACGCCACCATCAAAACCCTGGCGCCGCTGATCGGCATGTCCGTCGATGAGATTCAGGAAGTCATCCGCCGGCATGGCGATCGGCTGTTCGAGCCGGTTCGACTACAGCTTGACATCGACCCGGAGATTCACAGCCGGGTTGAAGAACACCGTGCCGACCTCCCCGGGGTGATGGTTGAGGCGGGCCCGGTGCGGCACTACCCGTACGGAGATCTGGCGGCACACCTCCTGGGATTCGTGGGGGAGATCGACCCCTGGGAACTCGAGATGCTCGCAGGATATCGCCTCGGCGATATCCTGGG
>DBBB01000026.1 GCA_002291985.1 Firmicutes bacterium UBA995 | reverse complement strand
GAGGCGATGAAGATGGAGAACGAGATCTCTTCTCCCGTGGCCGGACTGGTCGGCGAGGTCCCGGCGACCAAAGGCGCCACGGTCGATGTGGGGGATATCCTCGTCCTGGTGAAGTTGACTTGAGCGTGAATTCGGGCTACGATTGGACAAAGGGGCAGCGAATGAAGGAGAAGGCGAGGTGATGTCGCCGTGCCCCGACCCCCCAAGGAGCGCTGGGTGGAGTGCTTGCCGAGCTTCACTCATTTTACTCCGCGCGGGGTTGCCCTGTCCGATCGCGAGGAGATCTGCCTGACCATCGACGAATTCGAGGCTTTGCGGCTCAAGGACTTTGTGGGCCTTGACCAGGTTGGTTCCGCCCGGCGCATGAATCTGGCCCAGAGCACCTATCAGCGCGTCCTGGCAGGCGCCCGGGCAAAACTGACCCGCGCGGTCGTGGAAGGCAAAGCGCTCCGGATTCAGGGCGGACGCTACCGCGTGCTCCGGCCGCCGGGCGAAGAGGAGGCGCGGCCGGGCGCCGTCGCAGCAACCTCTCCTCAGGGAGTTCAATCGTGCCCCGCGTGTGGGACGTCGCTGACCTGAGGGGCGCTTGCCGTGGAAGCTTCCGGCAGAGGGCCGGCCGACGAGGTGGCCTGGCCCGGTGCCGGTGAGGAGGGCTGAGGCGTGAAGGCGCTCAACTTCTATTCGTCCGTATACCATGGCAATCTTTTGACCCGGCAGAAGGCCTGTACCATCCGAATGGGCGACAAGCGGGCGAAGTACGCCGAGGGTGACCTCGTGTGGGTGACCTATGGGGAGCGGTTCAAAGCACGGCACAAGATGTTCCCGGCGGTGCTGGACCGGGTGGACACCCGGACCATCGGCGAACTCAGTTCCGCCGACCTCGCAGGGGAGAACCCCGACATGCGGACGCCGGCGGATGCGGTGGCGTTCCTCAGCCGGATATACGGCCGGCCCATCTGCCTCAGCGATCTCGCCACCGTCATCTACTTCTCCGAGGTTCAGGAGTAGGTGGCAGGAGGGCTTCACCCGGCCAAGCGGGAGTTGCGGGAGCGGGTACTGGCCCAGCGCCGTGAACTGGCGGCCGCAGAGGCCGCCCGCCTCTCCCGCCGCATCGCAAGCCGCCTCGTCAACCTCAGCGTCTATCGGGAGGCCCGGTGTGTCCTCGGGTATGCTTCGTGTCGCAACGAGGTCGACACCTGGGAGATCATGACCCGCTGCCAGGCCGACGGCAAGTCATTGGGCTTGCCTCGCGTGGAAGAAGGGGAAGGCAAGCTCAGCCTCCACCGGGTGGGCCAACCCTCTCGGGACCTGATCCCCGGATACCGGGGAATCCTCGAGCCTCCTTTGGGAGTGCCCGAACTGCCCCCCGAAGCCGTTGACGTCGTGCTCGTGCCCGGGGTGGCTTTTGACCGGCTCGGCAACCGGCTGGGGCAGGGCGGCGGGTACTACGACCGGCTGCTGGCGGGACTTCGCTCCCCGAAGGTCGCGGGCCGCCGCGGGGCGCCGGTGGTTGCCGTCGGTCTCGCTTACGAGTTCCAGGTCTTTTCCCGGGTGCCGACGAGTACCGCCGATCACGGCGTCGACCTGGTCGTGACCGAGGCAGGCGTCTGGCCGCGCGCCTCGACAGGCGAAAGGGAAGACCTCCGCCCATGAGGCGACTCATCGCCCTGGACATAGACGGCACCCTCAAGGGCCCATGGGGGGCCGTGCGCCCGTCAAGCCGGCGAGCCGTCGCCATGGCCCGGGCGAAAGGGGTACCCACCGTCCTGGCGACCGGCCGCCGGGTGATGAGCACTCTCGATACTGCGCGGCTGGTGTCGGTGGACTTGCCCCTCATCTGCTATTGCGGGGCGCGGGTGGCCGATCCTCGGACGGGACGAATGCTACGCGAACAACCTATCCCGGTCGGCCTCAGCTGGTCGCTGGTGGACTTCGGACACAGGGCCGGGCTTGGCGTGGCCGCCTATGCCGATGATGTGATGTACCTCGAGACTCTCGCCGACGATTATGAAGGGGATGCCCATCGCCGCCCACCGGTGCCGGGAGTGCGCCGGGGAGAAGGTGTTTTTCGGGAAATCCGCGGGCGGCCCTTGACGGCGGTGATCGTTTTCGGGTCGCGGGCAGTGCGGCGCTACCTCGAAGATCAAGACGAGTTGCTCGCTCGCTGCCGGTCATACCATCTGGATGCCGATACCGGTCGGGAACGCCTGATGGTCGTGTCGGCCGGTGTGGATAAGGCCGGCGCCCTTACCGAGCTTTGCTCCGAACAGGGGATTCCCCGGGAAGGAGTGCTGGCCATCGGCGACACGGTGGTGGACGCCTCCATGCTGCGCTGGGCGGGGATGGGCGTTGCCATGCCCGATTCGGACCCCGCCGCCCGCGAGGCAGCGGACCGCGTCGCATCTCCCGACGAACCGGACCCGGTGGCGGCCGCCATCGAGAGCTGGCTTTCGACTTCCCCTTGACGAGCTGACGAGGAAGGCGGGCGGGTCTCGGCGAAGTGGTTTGTCCAGGCAAGGTGCCACGCGGGGGAGGGCCTCAACGATGCGGGTCTATATTTCGGTTGACATGGAAGGGATCAGCGGAATCGTCCACTGGAAGCAGACCGGTCCCGGCGAGGATGCAGAAGACTACGAGCAGTATCGCAGACTGATGACGGGCGATACGAGCGCGGCCGTCGAGGGAGCTTTCGCGGGCGGCGCGACGGCCGTCCTGGTGAACGATGCCCACGGGGCCATGCGCAATGTGGTGTTGACCGACCTCGATCCCCGAGTCGAACTGGTCTCAGGCTCGCCCAAACCCCTCAGCATGGTCGAGGGCCTCGACTCCACCTTCCAGGCGGTCTTCCTGGTCGGTTATCACTCGCGGGCGGGGACCCCGGGGATCCTCAACCATACCTACAGTGGGGCGCTGGTAGATTGCCGCTTCAACGGTCAGTCGGTTGGGGAGCTTGGCTTGAACGCGGCCGTTGCCGGGCACTTCGGCGTCCCCGTCGTCCTGGTTACCGGGGACGATGTGCTGGTAGCCGAGGCGCGGGGGCTGCTCGGGGAGATCCAGGCGGTCACGGTCAAGCAAGCGCTCGGGCGCTACGCCGCCCGGTGTGTCCACCCCCAGCGCACCGGGCAGCTCATCCGGACGGCGGCACAGGATGCCGTCCAAAACCGGCAGCGATTCAACCCCTATCGCCCCGTGCTCCCGCTGAAGGTGGATCTCGAGTTCCATGACACCGGACAGGCCGACGGCGCTTGCCTCTTACCCGTGCTGGAGCGGACGGGCAATCGCACCGTGAGCTTCACCGCGCCTGACCCGGTATGGGCCTATCGGATTACCCGGGTTGCCTTGCGCTTGAGCGCGACCTAGCCCGTTTCCCTCCCGACCGGCCGTGCCCGGGGCCGGATCGCCACGAGCGCGGCCAGCACCAGCAGCGAGCCGACAATCTGGGCGAAGGCGAGGGACTCGCCCAGCATCAGGTATGCGGCCAGCGCCGCCACCACTGGCTCGAGGGTTGCGGTGAGGGTTGCCTTGCCGGCGGTGAGGGTGCGCAGTCCCGTGAGGTATAGCCCGAAAGGGGCTAACGTGCCCAGGACGATCACCAGCGCCAGGCCCGGCCAGGGCACCGACCCCAGACCGGTCTTCCAGGCGGCGAGGGGCGGCCGTGCCGGGGACCAGGCAATGGTGCCAAGGAAAAGGACCCACAAAAGGATCGCCCAGGGGTCTTCCCGTCCGCCCAGCGCTTCTCCCCCCACGGCGTAAAGTGCCCACAGTGCCGCCGAGGTCAGGCCGGCGGCGACGCCCGCCGTGCCGAGTTCAAGTCCTTCCCCTCCGCCCGTGACCAGTAGATAGCATCCAACCACGGCAAGGCTGATGGCCAGCAAGCGATCGGCCCTGGGGCGGTCCTTGCCCGTCACAAGACTCAGGCCGGCAAGCATCACCGGCGCCTGGTACTGGAGGAACACGGCCGTCGCCACGCCGGCCAGCCAGATTGCCAGGTAGTAGGTCCAGATTAACAGGGGAAAGGTGATGCCGAGCACCAGCAGCCAGGGCAGGGAACGTCGTGACGGCAGGGACAGGCGACGCCGTTGCACCAACAGGATGGGCAGGAGGATCAGGAAAGCTCCGCTCAGCCGGATGGCTACAAGGTCCCCCGGGTCGATCCCGGCCAGGAATATATATTTGGCTACGGCGGCCGAAATCCCCCAGAGGAGGGCTGCCAGGCAGACCATGAGGTATCCGCGCGATTCTGACCGCCGGTAGGCTCCCATGAAGACCGGCTAGATTACTCCCAACTTGCGACCGGCGCGCTCACAGGCTTCCAAGGTCAGGTCGAGATCTTCCCGCGTGTGGGTGGCCATGAGCGACAGCCGGATCCTCGACAGCCGGCGGGATACGGCCGGGTAGAAGACCGGGTTGGCAAAGATGCCCGCCTCATGGAGCATGCGGCCCATCTCCTTGACCCGCAGGTCATCACCGATGATCAGGGGGAAGATGGCCGTCTCCTGGTTGCCGAGATTGAAGCCCAGGTTTCGGAGTCCGGCCTGCAGGTAGCGGATGTTATTCCAGAGCTGTCCCAGCAGTTCGGGTTCATCTTCGATCACATCCAGCGCGGCCAGCATCGAGCCGGCCACGGCCGGGGGCAGAGCGGTGGAGAACATGTAGGACCGGGCATAGAATCGCAGGTAATGAACGACTTCGCGCGTGGAGGCGACGAACCCGCCCACCCCGCCCAGCGCCTTCGACAAGGTCCCGACTACCAGGTCCACCTGGCCTTCCACGCCATGGTACGCGGGCGTGCCCCGCCCTCCCGGCCCGATGACCCCGGTAGCATGGGCTTCGTCGACCATGAGGCGAGCGCCGTGCTTGCGGCACACTTCGATCAGCCGCGGCAGGGGCGCGATATCCCCATCCATGCTGAACACGCCATCGACGATCACCAGGCGGCCGGCGTGGCTGCCCGCGGTGCGGCCCAGCAACTTGTCGAGGGCTTCCACGGAGCAGTGAGGGAAGGCCTTGATGGTTGCGCCGGACAGCCGGCAGCCATCGATGATGCTGGCGTGATTCAGGATATCGTTGATCACCAGGTCGCCTTCGCGGGCCAGGCCCGTCACGCAGCCAACATTGGCCGAGTAGCCGGCGGGGAAGACCACCGCGTCCTCGCAGCCCTTGAAAGCGGCCAACCGTGCTTCCAGTTGCCGGTGGAGGTCGAGGGTGCCGGCCAGCAGGGACACGCTCCCCGACCCGGCTCCATAGCGGCGCTGCGCGTCCAGGCCGCCTTCCACGACCCGGGGGTGGGAGGTCAGGCCCAGGTAGTTGTTCGATGCCATCATCACCATGGAGCGGGCGGTTTCCCGCTCCTCATCCCAGACCGTGACGCGATTGGCGCTCGGACCCAAAAGCGTGCGCCGGTAGAGGTAATGCCCGCGGTCTCGGATCTCCCCGCAAAACTGGAAGAAGGGCCGAGTCTTTGCGAAGATGTCGCGGTCGGGCAAGGCGAAAAAATCGGCCATGGTGCGTTCATCCTGGCGGAGGGCCGGTGTCGCGCTGTTCACGAGCGGGCCTCCTCCTCTCTCGCTGTGCACAGTTATGTGCTCAACCATAGAAGCTATACGCCCCCCGAGGGCCGACTTCCTGCCGGCATGGCGCCCGGTGGAAAAAGAATTCGCGCCTCCTCCCGGCCGTGAGTCGGACCCGGGCAGGGAACCGCAATCTCGAACCGAATCCTTTGTCGGGGGCAATGTGACCCCGCTTTCGTACCGGGAAGGTGGAGGCCATGCGCGCGTATCTTGGTTTCGCCCTCGCGGTGACCTTCGCGGGGCTGACGCTGGCGGGCGGTTGCCGCCGCCCGGCGCCGGCCATGCTTCCCCCGCTTGAGCCGCGCGAACTGCAGCGCGCGCATCTCTACCTGGAAGGCGAGGACACACCCGCCCGGGTATACGAGTTCCCGGGAGACTTGGCCGACCTGGCAGTGGTCCTTGAGCTGTATCGGGAGGCCCGGCTGGGTAAGCCGTCCAAGCCCGATCGGCCCGTGGCCCGGCTTGTCTTCTTCCGGCACGCTCCTCCCCCGGTCACGCTGACGGTGGCGACAGGAGGTATCGTGACGGTCGAGCACCCGCAACTGGAGGGGCTACATCGCGTCATCTCGACCCGGCTTGCCGGGGCGGTGATGGCCATGGCCGATGAGGCGCGACAGGGGAGACCCGCGGACGGCCGGCCTCCCCCGGATGAGGTGCGGGAAGCGCCGCGCGTGGTGAGTCATCACCTCGAGCCGCGTCTTCCTGCTCCGGGAGTGGCCTTCGTTGCCCTGCGGTTCGACCGGCGTATGGACTGGCAATCGGTTGGGGAGCGTCTTCGTTTTACCCCCGCGCTCGCAGGGGTCATTTCTCACGAGGGTGACTCCCTGCTGTTCTTCGTGAGCAGCTACGGTCAGGAAGGAGAGTACGAGCTGACCCTGGGCAGGGGGGCCAGGTCCGTCGATGGCGGGGAACTCGGCCAGGACTACCGGCTGTCCTTCTCGCTGACGGCAGCCCCGGCGGCTGACGCCGAACTGCGGGATGCGGTGGCGCGCACTCTGGCTGCCGAGACGCTGGTCTTCGAGCGGGAAGCGGGGCCGGGTGCATCCTGGACCTGGCTTCCCGTGAGCACGCCGGCCCCGGTGGGAGGAGGTGCGACCGTCTTCCTGGGACGCTACCGCAGGCCCGACCAGGCCTACTACCTCAGGGGCGACGAGGCGGTCACCGTCGAGGGCTATCGGGATGGGGATCGCGTGTGGATCCGGGAGGAGATTGCCGGTCAGGCGGGGACATGGTTCGAAGTCCAAAGCGACGGCTTGCGGGACAGACCCGGTCTCGACGAATTGCGGCAGGATTTGCTCGACGTGGGGCGTTGGGGTAACCTGGCGGAACTCGCCCGAACCGGCGCCGCCTTCCGTCTGGCCCCCGGTCGCCTCGGAGTCCGCTTGCCCGAACTCGACGCCCAGTTGGGCCGAAGGGGTGACTGGGAAGAAGGGGTGTTTGTCAGCTACAGCCTGGTCGTTACCCTGGGGCCAGGCGCGCCCGACGCCCGGCCAGTGGTCAGGGAGATAACGTTGCGCCTTGTTTACCATCGGCCGGATGAGCCATATCCCTTCTCTTTCCTCGATGACATGTCGAGGTTCGAGGTAGGCGGGCCGGTGGGCATCGACTACCCCCCGGAACTCGACCGGTGACCGGACGCGAGAAAAGTCCGGCGACTCGACAGGTCAAACCGGTTGGGGGCGAGAATAGATAGACCAATGGCTCTTGAGGCCCGAGCGATGTGACCAGGGAGGTCCGTTCGCTATGGAGGACCGCACCAAGCTCGTGGAGTTCCTGTGCCTGGCCTGCGGAACCCAGGGGACGCGGCTGGTCGAGGGAGATGCC
Organism: Firmicutes bacterium UBA995; assembly: GCA_002291985.1. Classification (GTDB taxonomy): domain Bacteria; phylum Bacillota; class Sulfobacillia; order UBA995; family UBA995; genus UBA995. The sequence continues at coordinate 7,825 of DBBB01000026.1, read as the reverse complement.
GAGCGATGGTTGACCGACGAACCCGGGCCTCAGCCCGGGTTCAAGTGTCCTCGCTGCGGGGTGCCGATCCGGCACTCGCAGCCGCGCCCCATGGCAGTCAATTTTCGTTGATCGCAAGACGGGCGGGGCGTGATTTTGGCGACCTGCCGGCACGCGCTCCCACGGCGCGCGGGCGGCGTCTGGCGATGAGGTGGGGCCCGGCTGAATGGGACCGCAGGGGCGGGCCTGGAAGCCGCCCCTGCGATCACCACCCGCGATACTGAAGAAGGAACCGGCGGTAGCCACATCACTGCTGCCGTTTCCAGTAAGGACCTGCTCGCGTAGACTCTCCCCGACTACTTCGCCGACAAACAGATCGCGCCCTTATGGTGACGTTATCTCGGACCGCTTGCAGGCCGACACTGTCGCTGTCCGTCCACAAAATTCCTTCCCGGCTATTGCTTTCCCTCACGACCCCGGTTAGAATGTGATTACCCTTATGGGCAGAAGTGGGGCAAAGTGGGGGTAGGCGACCGGGTGTTCAAGGGCACGTACCGCCACAGCGTGGACGACAAGGGCCGCGTCACCGTGCCTGCCCGGTTTCGTGACGCCCTGGGAGATGACTTCATCCTCACTCGCGGCCTCGATGGCTGCATCTTCTTGTATCCCCTCGCTGCCTGGCAGGCGCTCGAGAGTAAGCTGGCCGGTCTACTCCTGGGGAGTGCCGACGCCCGCGATTTCAAGCGGGAGTTCTTTCGCAATGCCTCGGACGCCGAGATAGACCGCCAGGGCCGAGTGCTGATCCCCCCCGAACTCCGTCAGATTAGCCGGATTGAGCGCGAGGTGGTCATCATCGGGGTGTCCGAGCGGGTCGAGGTCTGGCCCGAAACCCAGTGGGAGAAGCGCACGCAGGAGCGTTCCGGGAACTTCGAGAGACTGGCCGAGAAACTGGGCGTGGTTTAGGACATGGCTCCCCGATGCGCGGTCGTCGCCCTCGTCCGAACCAGGAGGTAACCCGGGCTTCGACCGCGCTCTTTTCACCGATAGTCGGCCCGAGGAGGCGGGGGCCGTGGGCTATCAGCACAGACCGGTAATGATCGAGGAAGTGCTTGCCGGCTTGCGGGTCAGGCCGGGTGGGAGTTACCTTGACTGCACTGTCGGGGGAGGGGGGCACCTGGAAGCCATCGCCCAGCTGGCGCATCCGGGGGGGAGGACGGTCGGCATCGATCGCGACCCTGATGCCGTGGGAGCGGCGGCGATCCGCCTGGCGCCCCTGGGAGCCCGGGTATTCCATGCCGATTTCACCCGGCTGCGCGAGGTACTCGACCAAGCGGGCATCGATCGGGTTGACGGAGTGCTTTTCGACCTGGGCGCGTCATCCCACCAACTGGATACGCCGGCCAGGGGTTTCAGCTACCGGGAAGACGGGCCGTTGGACATGCGAATGGACCCCGCCCGGCCTACCACCGCTGCCGACCTCGTCAATTACTCCTCGGTCGAGGAACTGACCCGCATAGTCAGGGACTACGGCGAGGAGCGCTGGGCCAAACGCATTGCGAGGGCCATCGCCGCTGTCCGACCGCTGGCCCGCACGGTCGAGCTGGCGGAAGTCATCCGGGAAGCGCTGCCGCCGGCCGCGAGGCGCCATCCCGGACACCCGGCGCAGCGGACCTTCCAGGCCTTGCGTATCGCGGTCAACGGGGAACTCGAGTCGATCCGGCCGGCCCTGCGGGCGGCGGTGGAGGCTACCTTGCCCGGGGGGCGGATGGGAGTGATATCTTTCCATTCCCTCGAAGACCGCATCGTGAAAACGACCATCCGGGACCTTGCCCGGGACTGCGATTGTCCGCGGGAAGTACCCGCCTGCATGTGCGGGGGAGGTAAGGCCAAACTGCGGCCCATCGCCCGTCTCACCCCGTCACCGGCGGAGCGGGAAGCCAATCCCCGTTCGCGGTCGGCCACCCTGCGGGTGGCGGAGCGACTGGTTCCCGGCTCAAAGGAGGAGGAATAGCCATGGGCATGCCCCAGCGACAACCGGTGCGACCGGCGGCGCCGGTCTCGCCCGCGCCCGACCGGTTCGCCGGCTGCAACCGGCCGCGCCCGCGACCCTGCGCCCGGGAGCGAGCAGTGACCTGGGTGCGGTTCTGGGTTGTAGCCTTCTTGCTGGCAGCCGGCTGGATGGCTTTGCAGGCTGCCATAATCGTTACCGGCACGGAACTGGTGCAAGCAAGGGGTGAACTGGCGGGGACGGTGCGAGCGGGAGACGAACTGAGGCTAGAGTTGGCGTCCCTGCGCTCGGTAGCCCGGATCGAGGCGCTGGCCGCCCAGCGGCTGGGGTTCGTCCGCCCGCCCGTCAATCGCGCCGCTGCGACGGCCGACGCCACCTCACGAGAGGTGGTCTGGGAGGGACGTAGCGTCACTCTTGCCCTTACCGGTAGCGAGGAGGACGCCGGCGCCGGGACGGGTACCCGTCCCCGGCCGCCGATGGGCGCATGGGATGCCTTTCTGAACTGGTTGACCGGGCGGCCTGCCGAGGCCGTGACCCGCGATTGAAGCGAGGCGAGTCGGCGGGAGGTGGCTGGTGGTCATGAGCGTCCGGCAGAAGGTTGGACGAAGGATCTTTCAGGTCTTCGTCGTGATAGCCGTTTGCCAGGCGGTGCTCATGGGTCGCCTGGCGTGGCTGCAGGTTGTCCGGGGTGCGGAGCTGGCCGAACGCTCTTTTGTGGTGCGGACCAGAGAGGTCCCCCTTGAACCAAGACGGGGCGCCATCCTCGATCGCATGGGCCGCGAGTTGGCCTTTAACGTCGACGTGGACTCGGTTTATGCCGTACCCCTGGAGATCTCCCCCGAGCGCGCCCCCGAGGTCGCCCGGACCTTGGCCGAAGTCCTAGCCCTCGATTACGGGGAGATCCTCGGCCGACTCCAGCGCCGGCAGGCTTTCGTGTGGATCGAGCGGAAAGTAAGCAGAGACGAAGCCGCCCGGTTGCGAGAACTCGACTTGCCGGGCATCGCTTTCACCCAGGAGTCACAGCGTTTTTACCCCAAGGGTACCCTGGCGGCGCAACTCCTGGGCTTCGCGGGAATTGACGGACAGGGACTTGCGGGAGTCGAGCACTACTATGACCGGCACCTTCGCGGCCAGCCCGGCAAGATCGTCATCCAGCATGACGGTCGCGGGCGCGCACTCCCCCAGACCGAGCAACGCTATCATCCGTCGACCCCTGGCTACAACCTGGTTTTGACGATCGATGAGTACGTGCAGCATATAGCCGAGCGTGAAGCGGAACGGGCTCTTGTGCAGTGGCAAGCGCTGCGGGTGACGATCATCGTGATGGACCCGAGAACGGGCGCCATACTGGCGATGGCCGGCAGCCCGGGTTACGATCCGAACCGCTTCCGCGACTATCCCGAGACGGCATATCGCAATCCCGGGGTGGAATTCGCTCAGCCACCCGGTTCGACTTTCAAGCCGATCACGCTGGCCGCAGCCCTCGAGAGCGGGGTGGTAAGCTGGGACGACCGCTTCTATTGCCCCGGCTGGATTGCCGTTCCCGGGGGGAGGATCAAGTGCTGGCGGAGCGAAGGTCATGGCAGCATCGACCTGTCAGAGGCGCTCCAGAGATCATGCAACGTGGCGTTCGTGCAGATTGGCCAGAGGTTGGGTGCCCAGCGCTTCTTCGAGTTCTATCGGGCGCTGGGGTTCGGCGCGCCCACCGGGGTTGACTTGCCGGGGGAAGCGCGGGGTCTCGCCGTTCGCCAGGCGGATCTACGGCCCATGGACCTGGCGGTGATGTCGTTCGGCCAGAGCCTCACCGTCACTCCTCTTCAGCTCCTGACGGCAATATCCGCCATTGCCAACGGCGGCCGCCTGCCCCGGCCGCACATTGCCCGGGAACTGGCGAATCCGGGGTCGGCCGAAGCGATTTCGACACGGATGGGGCCGGAGAGAGGACGGCAGGTGCTATCAGCCGATACGGCGCGGGAGCTAGTTCAGGCCATGGAGGCCACCGTGGCCCGGGGGACAGGCCGACCTGCCTATCGGGAAGGGTACGCCCTGGCAGGCAAGACGGGAACGGCCCAGAAAGTGGTCGATGGCCGGGTCTCCGAGGACCATCACATCGCGGCCTTCGTGGGTTTCGGTCCGGCCTCCCGCCCGCAAGTTGCCGCAGTGGTGGTGGTGGACGAACCGGTGGGGTCGGTGTGGGGCAGCCAGGTGGCCGCGCCCATCTTCGGGGCGGTGATGGAGGATGTGTTCCGTTACCTCGGCATCACGCCGGAACCGGCATCTGACCGCCCCCCTCTTGTCACCATACCCGGGATGATCGGCCTCGGGGCCGAACAAGCGGCGAGGGCGCTCGAGATGCTGGGGCTGGTACCCGCATGGCGGGGCGACGGTCCGGTGGTGGTCGACCAGCTGCCCCCTCCGGGGACGCGGAGCCTACCTGGCAACGAGGTGGTCCTGCACCGGGGTCAGGTTGCGGCCCTCGACCCGGTTACCGTCCCCGACGTCCGTGGGCGGACCATACGCGAAGCCGGACTGCTCCTGAACCAGGCAGGGCTTCGCCTGCAGGCGGAAGGGACGGGCATTGCCGTGGGCCAAGACCCGGAGCCCGGGGTGAGCATTCCCCTGAACACGCCGATAAGAGTGGAATTTCGCCCTCGTGGTCGCTAGAGGATAGCCGGCGGCCCGGAGGTTAACATGAGCCGGGGATGGCTTCAGAGGAGGTCAATCAGGTGCGCCTGGGCCGGGTACTGGAAGGATTGACCATCCTGGAAGTCTGCAACCACCGTGATGTCGAGATCGCCGGGGTGGCCTATGACTCCCGCCGGGTTGAGGCGGGGGATCTGTTCTGCGCCATCGCCGGCGGCAGGACCGACGGCCACCTGCATTGTGAGCAGGCTCTTGACCGGGGCGCTGCCGCGCTCCTCGTGGAGCGACGGGCCGGGGAGTTTCCCGTGCCGACGGTACGAGTGCACGGGACGCGTGAGGTCATGGGCGTGGCGGCGGCCAACCTGTTCGAGTGGCCTGCCCGGAGACTGCGGGTGATCGGCGTCACCGGCACCAAGGGGAAGACCACCACCACTTTCCTTCTGCGGGCCATCTTCGAGTCGGCCGGGATCAGGTGTGGGCTGATAGGCACGGTAGAGACGGTCGTGGGAGGCCGCCCGGAACCGATCGAGCGCACGACCCCCGAGTCCCCCGACCTCCAGGGTTTGCTGGCCCGGATGGTCGCGGCGGGAGATCGGGCGGTGGTCATGGAAGTATCATCTCATGCCCTTGCCCTCTCCCGGGTGGTGGGTTGCGAGTTCGACACCGCCATCTTCACCAATCTGGGATGGGATCACCTGGATTTCCACGGGAGCATGGAAGCTTACCGGGATGCTAAACTCAAGCTGTTCTCCGAGCACCTGGGGAGACGGGACAAGCCGGGGCCGAAGACGGCCGTCGTGAACCGCGACGACCCGGCCAGCGCTCACTTCCTCGGCGCGGCGCGAGTGCCCGCCTTCACCTATGGGCTGCAAGGCGCGGCCATGGTCCGGGCGGAAGAGGTCGAACTCGGACGCGAGGGGAGTTCTTTCATACTGCGGGCCGGCTATCCGGGCCGGCCGGAGGAACTGTCGCTGCCGCTGGTAATCGCCGCGCCGGGCCGCTACAATGTATACAATGCCCTGGCGGCGATCACGGGAGGCATGGCCGAGAACATCCATCCGCGGGAGATGGCCGGGGTCCTGGCGAAGAACGTCAGGGTTCCCGGACGCCTGGAGCCGGTGGACGAGGGGCAGGATTTCACGGTGCTGGTAGACTATGCCCATACGCCTGATAGCCTGGAGAACATGCTGCGCACCGTGAGGGAATTCTCTGTGGGCCGGATCATCCTCGTTTTCGGGTGCGGAGGCGACCGGGATCGGGGCAAGCGTCCCCTCATGGGCCAGGTGGCGGCCGACCTCGCCGACCTGGTGGTGGTGACCTCCGACAACCCGCGAGGCGAAGACCCGCAGTCGATCATTGCCGAGATCCTGGTGGGGATCGCGCCCGCCGAAACCGATCGCGTTGAGGGGGAGCCGGACCGCAGGTTGGCGATTCGCCGGGCGATCGCCATCGCCCACCCGGGCGATACGGTGGTCATCGCCGGGAAGGGTCACGAAACCTACCAGGAAGTCGGCGGTTCTCGCTTCCCGATGGACGACCGCGAAGAGGCCAGGAAAGCCATCACGGCCGAGCGCGAGGCGGGCAGGCCGTGACACTGTACCGGGCGGGGGAAGTTGCGGCCATCACCGGGGGTCGCCTGTTGGCCGGCGACCCCATGGCGCCCATTTCCGGCGTGACCACCGATAGCCGCCAGGTGAGCCGGGGCGATCTCTTCGTGGCGATCGTGGGGCGGCGCCATGATGGGCATGTCTTCCTGTCTGACGCCGGGAGGGCCGGTGCGACCGCCGCCCTGGTCGGCCGCGCCGAGGGGACGCCCGAGGACCTGGCGCTGGTCCAGGTGGCCGACCCCGTGGCGGCCATGGGGATGTTGGCCGCCCACCATCGCCGGCGGTTTCATTTGCCCGTGGTCGGCATAACCGGGTCGGTCGGCAAGACGGCGGTGAAGGACCTCACGGGGGGAGTCCTGGAGCAGGCTTACCGGGTCTTGTTGACGGAGGGGAACCTCAACACCGAGATCGGAGTGCCCCTGACCCTGTTCCGTCTCACCGACCGGCACGAGGTGGCGGTGCTGGAGATGGGGATGCGGGGCCTCGGGCAGATTGCCGCCCTGGCGGCCATTGCCCTGCCGTGCGTGGGCGTGGTCACCAACGTGGGAGAGGCGCACCTCGAGTTGCTGGGCAGCATCGAGCGTATCGCCCGGGCCAAGGGAGAGCTGCCGGCAGCCTTGCCGCCGGAAGGGGTGGCGGTGGTCAATGCCGATAACGCGTGGACGAGGAAGATGGCCGATGCCCATCCGGGTCCGGTCATCCGTTTCGGCTACGCGCACGATGCCATGGTTACCGCCCGCGATGTGGAAAGCCGGGCCGGGGAAGGGACTCGATGGCGGCTCGTGGTCCACGAAGAGGGATGGCCGGCTCGTGGCCTGGGGCGCCCGACAGGATCGTGGCCCCCCGGTCCGGCCGAACAGGAGATCGATCTGCCCCTGCCCGGCAGGCATCAGGTAGAGAATGCCTTGGCGGCGGCGGCCGTCGGCCTGCTGTTCGGGATCGCCCCCGTGATCATTGCCCGGGGTCTCAAGCGCGCTCCCCGTACGGGCATGCGACTGGTCATCCGCCGGGTCGCCGGCATGATCGTGATCGATGATACCTATAATGCCAGCCCTGTTTCCATGCTGGCGGCCTTGAGGACCTTGCGGGAGGTGGCGGGCGGGGAGAGAGCGATCGCCGTGCTCGGCGATATGCTGGAGTTGGGGCACGAAAGCGGAGAGGCCCATCGCCAGGTGGGGACGGCATGCGGCGACCTGCAGGGTCTTATCGCCCTGGGCGATCGGGCGGACGATGTCGCCCGGGGGGCGCGGGCCGCCGGCCTTCGCTCCGTGGCGGCCTGCCGCCGGCCCGAGGAGGCGCTGGCCGAACTCGTGGCGATGGTGCACCCCGGCGATACCGTGCTGTTCAAGGGGTCTCGGGGCATGCGCATGGAGCGGCTGCTTGCCGACTTCCTGGCCGGCCGGGAAGGAGGTTCCCCAAGCTGACTTCACCACAGATGGGGGCATGGCCGATCCTCGCGGCGATCGTGGCGGCGGCGGTGTTGGGATGGCTGACGATTCCCGTCTTGCGGCGGCTCCGGATCGGGCAACAGGTCCGAAGCGACGGCCCGGCCCGGCATTTGGCCAAGACGGGCACGCCTACCATGGGG
>DBBB01000025.1 GCA_002291985.1 Firmicutes bacterium UBA995 | reverse complement strand
TACGAAGATCGTACACGCCCCAAAGCCTCGAGCAGATAGCGGGGGTTGAACGCAATCTTCAGGGGAGCGCCGTCTACCTGAGCAGCCGCAAGCTCCTCCTCGGAGCTGCCGCGCTCCACAACGTCGGCCCGGACCCGTACCGTCCCTTTTTGGGCGTCGGCCAAGTCCAATTGCATGGCCCGGCCCGAGTCCCGCAGGATGGCCAGGGCCAGCGCACAGACGTTCTCGAAGGCTTTTCTTTCCACCTTCAGCGTGGTCAGGGCATCACCCGGTATGACCCGGCGGTACGACGGGAACTGTCCCCCCAACAACCGGGTGACAACCGTCAGGCCATCGCTCTGGAAGCAGGCGAGGCTTTGGCCGAGATCCACCTTCACCGGAGGCCCATCGCCGTCGAGCAGCCTGGCCACTAGACCCAACGCCTTGCCGGGAATGACGGCCTGACAACCGTCCGCCAACCCGTCCGGAACGGGGATCCGGGCGACAGCGAGGCGATGGCCGTCGGTGGCCACCATCGCCAGGTAGCCGTCTTCGCGGGTGAGCAGAGCCCCAGTGAGCACCCCGTGGTGCGCTTTGGAGGGCAGGACGAAGAGCGTCTGCCGCACGAGCCGGCGGAACGACCCGCGGTCCACCTCGAAGCTGCACGTCGGAGCCACGTCCGGAACGCAAGGGAAGTCGGCGGGGTCAAAGCCCTGTACGCCAAGCCTCCCCGTGCTCCAGGAAAGATTGAGGCTTCGCTTACCGGGATCGGTGGCAGCGGTCAGGTGCTCCGCGGGGATCCGACTCACAAGTGCCGTCAGATGGCGGGCTGGCACCACCACCGAACCCGCAGACATAGCGGTGACCGGGACTGACAAGCACATCCAGGTCTCGTAGTTGTCGCTACCCAGCAAGCGCAGTTTCCCTTCGCCGGCTTCCAGGCGAACGCCGGTCAGAACGGGCTGGTGGGCGTGGTCAGAGATTACCCGGCCAACCGCGGCCAAGGCATGCGCAAAAACCGGTCGGGGCAGATTGAACTGCATAAGCCGCGCTCCTCTCCCGACGCCGAAAGGGACGGCGCCGGACGACTAACCCGGCAGAGACTTTGCCCTGCCGCAAGAAGACACCGGTTCCGGGGCCACCGTAAACCAGACATCGACACGCACGCCCTGGATGGCGCCCCCGTGTCAAGAGCAACCGCGCACGCCTGCGGGGTGCCGCCGACCGGATCCGAGAGGGGCCGGGAGGCGCTGACGATGGCGGGCTCGACCGGCTGCTGGCTACACAGCCGCCAGCCAGCGGATCTCCACTCGGCCGCCATTGCGAACGCAATGGTGATCAGGCCCAGGGCCAATGCCCCCACAAACAAAAACGTACAGACCGCGTGAAACGGACAACCCAAGAACACCTCCTTACGGAGAACACCGCCCCGGAACAAAAGACGGGGCGCACGACAACCACCCACAAAACGGTCGAGGACACGAGAAGAGGAAAAGGGGCGAGACCGAAGCCCCGCCCCCTCCCAGTACTCACCTGCTGCCGGCCAGCGCCTCGCAAAACTCTTCCAGGGGCCGCTGGTCAGAGCCGGTCACGTGCCACAGCCTGTCCGCGAACGCCGCCATACCGCCGGTGCCGAAACCCACACCGAAGGCGAATACGGAGACGCTGGCCGCTTCCTTCCAGGCCTGAAACTCCTGAAGGAAGCCCGCCGGCACGCGGCACTCCCCGTCGGTCACAAACAGGATGTCCGCCCGACAGAAAGCGGGCGCGGCTTCGATAACTTCGCGGGCTCGCTTCAGGGGCACCTCGAAGTCGGTGCCGCCGCGGTACGCGAAGGACATGAAGTCTTGCACCTGGCCGGGGTCTACCCCCCGGGGCCAGCAGTACTCCCGGAGCGCGTCCTTTTGCGCACCAAACAGCAGGCCGTGCCACGCCCGGCGGTCGCGCCCGCAAAGCAGGGCGATGCCAAGGCCGAGAGCCTTCGCCCAGGCAAGCCGCGACAGGCCGCCGGGAGCAGGGTCATCCATGGACCCGCTGGTGTCGACGCAGATTACCACCGGTCCCGCGCCTAGGGTCTGGCGCTCCCGCACAGCGTACTGCAGAAGCGATCCCTCGGCAAACCGGCGCCGGAACTCCCGCCGCAGAACGGGCTGGCGCAACAGCGCCAACTCGGCCGGGAGAACCCGGTCGAGCTGGCTACCAAGTTCCAGGGAGTAGATCTCCCCGGCACTTGAGTGCAAGGTCGTCCGCCGTTTCGACAGAGCCAGCCGGAAGACCCGGCCGGCCTGCTTTATCGCGATCCGCAATTGGCGGTCGAAAACGAGCCGGGCGGCTACGGCAATACCTGCCCGGGCCGCCTGGGGGTCGTGCTTCCCCGGACCGGGGGCCAGACCCCAACCGGCAAGCGTACGGGAGTCCTCGGCCGCATCGGATACGGCCTGGCGGAGACCCATACGCACCCCGCGGCCAGGCTGGCGCAGCGATTGCTGCAGGGCCTCGACCGCCGCAGCGTCCGCGTCAGCCGCCGCCTGGGCGGCTGCCGATGCTTGCTGCTCGGCAGCGCCAAGCTGTTGCTGCAAAGCCTGCCGGGCCTCGTCGGGCAGGTTTTCGCCGAGCAGACCGGCCAAACTCTCGGCTTGGCCGGCGGCTTGCCGCGCGTTCTCGGCGGCTTCGGAGGCCTGCTGCGAGGTCTTGTGCACTTCCTCCGGCAGCGCGGCGAGGACGCGCGGCACAAGGCCGACGGTCCCCATAGCTGCCGCCCACTCGTCCAGGGCGGAAGCTGCCTGCAACTCGGCCCATTCGGGATAGCGGCGCAGCTCGGAAAGCAGCGCGGCTACCGCGGCAAGGCCGGGGCCGGGCGAAGCGACGTCTTCCGGGAGGAACTTGAAACAGTCCGCCCAGGCGTCCTGGACGAAAATCCCCCCGGAGGGGTCGCCCAAGAACGCCTGGGAGGAGTCGACTACCGAGGCCAGCTCGGGGCTGGCCTCGGTAGTATCCCGGAACAGGCGACGGTCAAAACCGTCCGTCGCCACTATCCCCAGGGGGTAAATGCGCCGTCTCACGACGGTTTCACCCCCAAGACGTCGGCGAGCAAACGCTGCAACAGCTCGTTACAGCGCGCCTGCGACGACGCCCGCTGCGGCTCCATCGAGCCGGGCACTTGCAGCCCATCGAGGCTCGCCTGGAGACGCCGCAGCTTTGCGTGCGCTTCCACGGCAAGCTTGGAGGCTTTCGTGCGGGCGTCCGCGTCGCCGGAAGCGGCGGCTGTGTGCGCCTCAAGGGCGGGAAGCGCCGCCTCTTCGGCTTCTTCGACTGCCTGGACGAGCCGCTCCCGCAAGGGGTCGGCGACCCGCCGGACGACTCCCGCGAGCGCGGGGCGCTGCTCGGGAGTGTCCCACAGGGCGTCGATAAGGACGTCGCCGTCGCGCTCGAGATCGATGGCGGCAGCGCCGGCCAGCCAGGCGGCGGCCCGCAGGATCTCCACCGACCACCGCCAACGGCGGTCGGAAGGCACGAGACCTTCGGACCGAAGTTCCCGGCGGAGAAGCGCCAGGGCGTCGGCCACCGCCTGCGGCACGTCAACCCGCGAGGATTCCTCACGGGCTTGCCGGAGATCGTCCATAGCCAGCAGCGGCCCCGGAGGAGTTTCTTCCAGGGGGCGCTGCATGAGCCGGCAGAAGCTGGCGTCCTCCCGAAGGTAGCCAGCCGTGTACCGCAAGGGTACACGGTCGACCACCGCCGCCAGCTCGCGCGCTTCCTCGCCGTCGGGAAGTTCGGTCGAGGCGAGGAACGCCGTCCAAAGCGGGACGGACTGGAGCTGGCCGTCGTTTGAGAACAGCCGCTCGTTCAAGATCGAGAGTAGGCTGTTCAGAACGGCCGGGCTGGCTTTGGACCATTCGTCCACAAAGACCAACTCAGCATCTGGCAGGCGCCCGGTCACGATCCTCTCGTACCGGCCCTGTTCCAGCGCCGGCAGGCTCACAGGCCCGAAAAGCTCTTCGGGGACCGTGAACCGGGTCAGGACGACCTGGTACAGGCGGGCGCCGCCAATGGCGGCGGTAACCGCCCGGGCAAGCTCGGACTTGGCCGTGCCCGGCGGGCCGAGCAGAAGCAGGTGCTGGCGGGACACAAGCGCCAGCACTACGCCGCGCAGGACGCCATCCCGCTCGAGAAAGCGGGTGGCAAGTTCGCCGACCAGCGCGTTGAACTTCCCCCGAAGATCATCCACATGGAAAACCCCCTCCGGCCGCCCTCCGGGAGGGGGGGGCGGCCGTACGGACAACCACGACGGCGCGGATGATGCTGCCTCCGCGCTGCCCTGTACGATCGCCTTGATAGGAGCCCGGCTAACGGCTGGCCGCCTCTAACGCCTGAACCATGGCGTCCCGCACAAGCCGGGCGCCTTGGGTCAGATCGAAGAGATCCTGCGACAGGACCTCTTCGTATTGCGTTATCAGCTCCAGCACACCCCTGGCTTCCGTTAAAAGCGAACTGAGGCCCCGTTTCCCAGGCTCTTGGGCCAGTTCTGCCCGCAGAGCATCCAGGAGCCGGGCTACGTCCCCGGCGACGGCCTCCCGGACGGTTTCCCGGGTGTTTGGAGTGTCGATGACGGGAATTGCCGTCCAGGACGCTTGCAGTTCGACGGCGAAGCGCCCTAGCCGCTCGAGTTCGTCCCCGTATGAGGAGGGGACGAAATACACCCCGCCGGCCACACGGGCGAGCACCGCGTGGATCTGGCGAACGTACCGGCGGAGCAGGCTCCGCAGGGCCTCCGCCTGGTAAAACTCGCGCCAACGCTCGTAAAGGCGCTCGGCCTCGCGGCAGGCCGCGACCGCGCTTTCGTAACCCAGGTCGGAATCGTCCAGGCCGAGTGTCGTCGCGAAACGCCCTTCGCCGTTGGCTTGCTGCCGGGTGTAGACGAGGTGCGCCGCCGGGGTGTACTCCAGCCGACGGTTCCGGGAATCGACTATCTCCCGGACCATTTGCCGACGGCACTCCTCCGCCGTCGACCCGACCTCCCGGACGAGCAGGTTCACGTACCTGCCTCCGGGCCCGGGCAGCCGCGACCGCTGCACCGCCGTGGTCGCCCGCCGAAAAGCGTCGACAGGCTCTATCGCGGGCGGCAGCAGATCCAACCGCAGGCCGTGCCGGTTGAAGCTGGCCTCAAGATCGGGCCGGCCGCACTCGGCCTCGCCAGGCACGGTGAACCATGTCAGATGGCCCAAGACGGGAGTCCCGGGTTTGACCTCGGACGGGAGCACGACGGCTTTTCCGTCCAACGCGGACACGGACATAACGAACCCTCCTTGCCGGAGAAACACCGGCCACCGCCAGGGGCACGGGAGGCCGCAGGGGAAACCACCAAGCGAACGCCACACGAAGGCGAAAGAGGCGCGGGGACGCCAACTACACGCATCCCCGCGCCGCACTACTGGTGGGTGTACCGGGGCTCAACCCGGTACATCACCTGGCACCACAAGATGTGGTGCAGGGTGGACCAGTAGTCGTTGAACGCATGCGAGGCTCCCGCGAAAAACCGCATCGCGGGTATTTCGTGCCCGGTCGTGGCACGACCCACCTGGCCGGCTACGAGAAGCATACAGGAGAGGAGGTTGTAAACCTCCTCCGCGGCCGGCGCGGGGAGGGGGTCCTCGCGAAAGACGAGCCCGTCCACCAACGGCAACTCCAGGTTGTCGGCGAAAGACTTGAGCGGCGGAGGTGCGGAGTTTGGTTGCTTGCCGACCAACGCGGCCTGGGCAGCGAAGACCCGACGGGCACTCTCCACGGCCGCGGCTGCCTTGCCGGACACGTTCGCGTAGCAGGCGAGTCTTTCGAGAACTTCACCCGGCCCAACAAAACCGAGCCGCGTGAAGGTCGCTGCCGGCAGGACAACCTCCAGCCGGTCAGCCGCCAGTTTGACGGCCACCTCACCCACCTCGCCGTCTTGGGCACGGGCCGTCCCCAGGACACACAAGAGAACGCCCAAGGACGCCGCAGCCTCCTGCAGGTCGTTGACGCAGCCGGCGAAGCAGCGGTAGCAGGAAAACCGCGCGGGATCCTCGCCCCGCAGGGGGCAGGGAAAACACAAGCGGTGTTTCTCGGCAAGGCTCATACGATAAAGAGCCTCTCCTCCCGCCTGCAGCAGGGGGGCGCACCGGGCCGCGGAACAACCCGCCAGGCTTTCGGGGCGGAACCAAAGGTCCACGACGAGGTCCACCATAAAATCATATCCCTTCCGGACACACAGATCTGCCGGCTGGCCGGCGGACAACAATACCGCACCGGCCGGTTTTTTTGCCGCCGCGACAGGCCTGCGGCGTGGCTCGCAGTCTGGGCCTGGGCAGGACCACACCCGGGAAGGCGCACGAGGAACTCGTCGCCGCCCCAGCGAACGACGTCCCCCGGCCGCAAGACGGCTCGCAGAACCGAACCGGCTACGGCCAGCGGCTGGTCGCTTTCTGCGTACCCGAGGCGGTCGTTGATCGCCTTCAGACCGTCGAGGTCGATGACAATCACGGATCCGCCGGGGTGAACGCGACGCGCCGCGGCACGCGGCAGGCAGCCGGCAAGGGCGTCCCGCCGGAACCGCGACGCTGCCCGCAGGCACCAGATGGCCGCCACGCGACATATCCCGTTCGCGGCGGCCAAGAAACTAAACACGGGATCTCCCCCTTCCGGGGAGGGGAGCGAGGCCCGCCGGCCCACGCAAACCGACCGGACAGACCTCGCCCCAATCCACGCGCGGCCCCCACGCACGTGAAGGACCGCGTAAAACTACCGGGCAGGACACAGTCTGCGCACCGCCCGGACACTCCGTCATCGGGACCAAGAACTCCACGTCCCGGGCGCCAGCTTCCATACCACCCATGTCCGGGACGAGACGAGCCTCATCCCGGACTTCGCGGACGCGCACGACGGGTTCAGCCCCTCCCTGTCTCCCGTAAGAGTCGGTAGGAGACGACGGGGTACTGCCTAGGAGGGACAGAGACCTGCACGTCCTGGTAACCCCAGGCCCGCAGATCGGCCGCGCGTTCGTGCGCGCGGCCGAGGGCGCCTGGGTCGGCCGGCACTTGCATCCGACGCCGGGGGTGACACTCGGGCGCCGGCATGGCCCGGAGGTAACATGGCACCCCCAAAATCTCGCGAATGGTGAATCCCCGGCTGCTAAGGTCAAACATGTGAACCCTCCCCGGAGGGAGGGCGGGGCCCCTTAGGACCCCGCCCCGCCTCCCCAGATTTGTGAAGGCCCCTACCTACCTGCGGGTAGCCGCCGCGAACAGGTACGCGGCGGCTGGCAGCCCGAAGACCGTCAGCAACACCCAAACGGCCACCGGGTTCCCCCCTTTCCGGGGAGGCAGCGCGGGTTAGGGCCCGCCCTGCCTCCCCACTAACTCCCGGCGCATCCCCGCAAGTGGGGCCACCTCACCGGGCTGGGACGAAGACAGGGACGGGTCAGGCCACCACCGGCGCGCAAACGCCGGCGGCACCCCCACGCGACCGCTTGCGGACCGCCTCGAGGCGGCCGCTGAGCGGGTGCAGGGTCAAGTCTCCCGTCGCCACGGCAGCGACGGGCTTTTCTGCCTGGGGACCGATAGGCCGCCAGGCGGGGCCAACCACCCGGAACTCTCCGAAGAGTTCCAGACGGCTGCCCGCGGGGAAGAATCCCGCGTACCAGCCGCGGCGGCGGCGGGCCCAAAGGGTCCCGGCTTCCGGGGTCTCGAGGACCCGGCCCTTCGCGCAAACAAACAGCGCGTCGGGCCAGGCACCGGCCGGGGCAGGGACCAACCGAAACCGGACGGATCCGCCCCCCGGTTCGGTCTGCCAGCCCCGGAGCAGGAACACCCCGGGACGGGTCGGCGCGGAGCCCTCGAAACGCAGCTCCACCCCGGCCCGAGGGAACCACAGGCGTCCCCCCGCTCGATTCACGACGTCCGGCCGGGTGAACACCGCCGGACACACCACCACGGACAACATAATAACCCACCTCCCGCGCCCGTCAGGGCGCTTTGATTGGCCCCAAGGAAAGGCGCGGGAGCACCGCGCGGTTTCCGGGGGACCTGCCGCGCGCCGGCACAAGAAACCGGCCCGGGACAACCCCGGAAACCGCGCGCCAGCACACAACAGCTGAAGACACGCGGTATATCGGGTAAAAGAGGGAGTACGGCCGCGACGCGCTCGGATGCACCCCGCGTTGGGGGAAGTCCAGGAGACCTTCCGAACGATGCGGAGGCCCGCGGGCGCTGTCCGTGAGTCCCTGGAACACAGGCACACACCGCCCGCAACAACCCCCGGTCAGACGCGGGCGAGGCGGACCGGTTCAAGACGGCGGCCCACGGGACGCCAGAACTCGGCGTCGCCACGGAACAGAGGGCCGTCCCAGGTCACACGGATTTCCATGCCCGGCACTCGGACGACGCGGCCGAGTTCTTCGGCCTGCTGTTTCGAACCGGCCACCAGGACGAGCACGGACACGAGATCACTAGAGAGATGCGCCACGTCCCGCGCCCAATCGGTTTCGCCGGGCCACAGCCGGACGGAGACAACGCCGAAGCGGGTGCCGGCAGAAAAGATCGCGGTCAGACCGCCGCCGGGCTCGATCTCAACGGGAAAGGATCCCCAAAGGCGCCACAGGACCAGATAGAGCTGTACGCACGCCGCCAGGCGCAACGCGCGCAGAACGTTCCAGTCGTCTACTAACGGGTTGCCGCCCAGCAGACGGCGACCGTAAGGACCTTCGACGTAAAGAGAGGGCATGCGCCGACCGTGAAACTCCAACCGGTCGGCCAGACCCAACCGCCACATCCGCCGAGCGAGCGTACGTACGGAATGCGTCCCCGCACCCGCCAGTTCGGTCAACTGGGCGGCGGACGCACAGTGGAATTGCCGTAGCACACGCAGCGCAGCCTCGTCCGCTTCGGCCAGCAGAAGCCAGGGGGGCAGGGACGCGGCCACCGACATGTGAGCGGATAGTCGCCGTAGATGTACGCAGCCGGAAGGGTCGCCGCTCCAAGGGCCTTGGCCGGCCGGACCGGTCAGGAGTTCAACAGAGGTTTCCATGCTATGATCTCCAAGATGCGAA
>DBBB01000015.1 GCA_002291985.1 Firmicutes bacterium UBA995 | reverse complement strand
ACCTTCACGCCCGCCGTGGCGAGCGCCCCCCCTTCCCCGGCCGGGTCGCAGGCCGCGTGCACCTCGTACCCCCAGCCCTGCAAGAGTTGAATGTACGGGATGTGGAAGGCGAGCAAGTGCCGGGCTATGCTGGCCACAAAGAGAACCCTGCGTCCTTCCACCCTGACGCCTTACCCCCCTCGGATTACCCGGGCCGGTACGCCAACGGCGGTGACTCCCGGGGGCAGGTCTCGGATGACGGCCGCGCCGGCCCCCACGGTGACGTCTGCCCCGACGGTGACGCCACTGATGACCACGGCCCCCATGCCCAGGAACACCCGCTCGCCCACGTTGACCCTGCCCGCCAGGTGCACTCCCGGCATGAGGCTGGCGCCGTGGCCCACCACCGTGTCGTGCCCCACCGTGCAGCCGGGGCTCACCAGCACATGGTCACCAAGGCGGATGTCCACCGTGAGGGCCGCTCCCGGCATGATCACGCTGCCCTCGCCGACCTGGACCGATGGCGAGCGGTGAACCGAGGGATGAATGAGGCTGGCAAAGGGGAAATGCCTCGACCGTAACCGCTCGACCACTCTCGCCTTTGCCTGCGGGTCGCCCACGGCGCACACGACGTGGGTACCATCGGGCAGTGAAGGCAGGGATTCCCCGCCAGCGAGTACCGCCAGACCGTCGAGCATGGTCCCGTGCCGGGCCTCATCGTCATCGAGGAAGCCGACCAGATGCCAGGCTGGCCTGCGGGAGTTGATCTCCCCGACCAGCCAGGCCACCTCCCGGCTCAGACCCCCGGCGCCAAGGATCAGGAGCGGTCGCAGCTCAGAGATCGGGCGTCACCCCCGACGCCCCGTACAGCTTCTCCCTGGAGGCCAGCAGGACTTCCGGGATGGTCCGGAAGAGGATGGCCACATCCAGCCAGAAGCTCCAGTGGTCAGCGTACCAGGCGTCCAGCTCGATCCGCTTATCCCAGGAAATGCTGTTCCTGCCATTGACCTGGGCCCATCCCGTCAGCCCGGGAGCCACCTCCAACCGCCGCCGTTGTAAGGGCGTGTAGCGTTCCACCTGGGAGAGCAAGGCCGGCCGGGGTCCCACCAGGCTCATCTCCCCCCGCAGCACGTTGACCAGTTGCGGTACCTCGTCCAGGGCGAAACGGCGAAGCGCTCTCCCCACGGGCGTGAGCCGGGCGTCGTCGTGGGCGACCTGCAGCCCCAGCCCCCGCCCCTCGGCGCCTGCGGTCATGCTGCGGAACTTCAAGGCGACGAAGGGACGGCCGTTCCTCCCCGCCCGGAGCTGTCGGTAAAGCACCGGCCCCGGCGACCCCAGCTTTATGGCCACCCCTATCGCCGCCCAGAGCGGCGCCAGGCCCCCCAGGACCAGGCCGGCCACCGTCACGTCGAGGAGGCGTTTGGCTACCCGCTGCAAGCCACGATCGCCTCCTCCAGGGCTGCAGCCACCCTGTCCACTTCGCCGGCGGTTAGCCGGGTGTGGAAGGGCAGCGCCAGGCAAGAACGGCCCGCGGCCTCGGTAACCGGCAGTTCCCCTCCCCGATAGCCGAAGCGTTCGCGGTAGAAAGGCTGCAGGTGGATGGGTTGAAAGTACGGCCGGGTGGGAATATCGCATCGGGCCAGGCGCCGCGCCACCCGGTCGCGGTCGATGGCCGCGTCCAACCTGACCACGTACACAAACCAGCTCATCCGCACCCCCGGCGCCACCGGGTATACCGTCACCCCCGTCACCCCCGAGAGCCGCTGCCGGTAGAGATCGGCCACCTGGTCCCGCCCCTGGAGGAGGTCTTCAATCCGCCTGAGCTGACCCACCCCCAGGGCGGCGCTGAGTTCGTCCATCCGGTAGTTAAAACCGAGACGTTCGTGGAGGAGCCAGTGGTCGCCCTCCCCCCGCCCCTGATTTCGGAGGCTGCGACACATGGCGGCAATCCGGTCGTCATCCGTGACCACCATCCCGCCTTCGCCGGTGGTGATCTGCTTGTTGGGAAAGAAGGCAAAGACGGCAGCGCTTGCCTGTCCAGGAGCGCCGAGCTTCACCCCGTTCCTTTCCGCCCCGAGCGCCTCGCAGGCATCGTCGATCAGGGGAATGCCGTGCTCATCCGCGATCGCCTTCAACCGGTCGAGCCGGCAGGGGTGGCCGAACACGTCCACGGCGAGGATGGCGCGCGTGCGGGGGGTGATGGCTGCCTGGACCAGGTCGGGGTCAAGGCAGAACTGCTCTGGTTCGATATCGACGAAGACGGGCCGCGCTCTCTCGTACAGGGCCACATTGGAGGAGGCGACAAAGCTAAAGCTGGTGGTGATGACCTCATCTTCCGGGCCGAGCCCGAAGCAGCAGGCCAGGCAGTGGAGGCCGGCGGTGCCGCTGGACACGGCCACCGCGTGCGGGGCGCCAACATAAGCCGCAAGCGCCCGCTCGAATTCCCGGGTCATTTCCCCCATGCTGAGGAAATCGGAACGCAGCACCCGGTTGACGAGCGCGATCTCCAACTCGCCGATATCGGGTCGGGCCAGCGCGACCATTGGCCGCTTTGCCTTGCTCCCGATCGAGATGCCACCGGTGTTCTCGTTGATCCGGTCCATGAGGGTCAGTGTTTCGGCAGCCGCGAACGGGGATCCTGCCCCGCGTCTCTAACCGGCGCCGATGAGTTGCAGCGCCAGGACATGACAGCGTCATACTCGTAAGTCATTCGAAGGCGGATATCGCTGCCGCAAAGTCTTTTTCTCGCCGGCCGTCCGTGGTAAAATGTGCCTACAGGTCGTGCGGGAGGTTTGGTCTTTGAACGAGGTATTGCAGCAAATCCTCCGCGAACTGAAAGGACTCCGTGAAGGCCAGGACGATCAAGGTCATCGCCTGGAACGCGTCGAAGCA
>DBBB01000112.1 GCA_002291985.1 Firmicutes bacterium UBA995 | reverse complement strand
CCCTCACTGCTCAGTTTTCAAGGACCATAACCTTCCCAGCGAAAATTAACGCTATCACGGTACTGCTGCCTTGTCAATAGCCCCCTCGCCCGGTGTGAACGGCTCGCCTTGGGTGGGCGCCTTCCCGCCGCCCCGCGCCCCCGCCAACACCTCCGCATAGCCCGGCTCCAGATGGCGGTGGAGGAAGCGGATAATGCCCGGCAATAAGCGTATGGTGATGGCTTGCCGCGGGCAGATGCTCGCGCAGCGCAGGCAAAAAGTGCAGTCGGACCCGACGGCATGCTCGAGGGGGTTGGAGGGCATCACCCCGGTGGGACAGGCGGCGGCGCACAGCCCGCAGGGACGGCAAGCGGCGGTTACCGACACATAGCGGGCGGCATGTTCGCAACTCCGTAGATACCATCGCCACATCGAACCTGAGAGCAGCCTCTGCCGGATATGGCCGGGGCGGCTGCGGCGAGCGCGGCCGGTTGCGAGTTCGCCGGCGGCGCGGGCCACCAGCCTGTCAACCCGGTTCCATGCTCTTTCCTTGCTCATCGCCGCGACGGCCGGATCGGACCATCGCCAGTGGCCGTTCTCCGGTACCAGGTATGCCTGTTCGTGGACTACTCGATAGCCCTTTGCCTCCAACCGGTCGCGAACAACTGCCGTGGCGCCACCGACGATCCCCGCGGCCACTGCCCATACGAAGGCATGCCGCCCCTCACCCGGGGGCAAGGCATGCAGGAAGCGGTCGACCACCCGCGGCGGACCGAAAGCGTTTACGGGAAACCCTAGGCCGAGGCGATCTATATCCGGCGCGAGCTTCTGCCGGAGAACTGATTCGACCGGACAGACGTCGGTCGCCCAGCCAAACCGCCCCAGATGAGCGGCATACAAATGGGCCGTGCGCCAGGTATTGCCGGTTCCCGAGAAGTAGACGAGGGCAGCCTTCATGACCCAACCTCCCCCGGACAGCGCATTGGCGTTCAGCGTCCGAGTTTCAGTTAATACTTCGACGGCGGCAGGCGCGGTTCCCCCGAACGAGAAGCGCCGTTTCTTTCCGTGCCAGCACTTCAATGGCAGGGCTACGTCAAGAAGTAAACAAGGGCAGCGTTGATTCGATGGCAGGTACGGAAAGCAGGAACTGCGAATGCTGTTCCGGAATCGTCGATCACGGTCCATCGGCGACGGTTACCGCCCCGATGGGAGGTCTTGTGTTGAGCGGGATTCATCGTTCCATCCTGGAGGCGATCGGGCACACTCCCCTGGTCGAACTGCAGCGCGTGCGACTGCGCGGCAGTCGCATTCTGGTGAAGATGGAATCACTCAATCCGGGCGGCAGCGTGAAGTGCCGTCCCGCCCATGCGATGATCCGCGAGGCGGAGCGACAGGGCCTGCTTCGTCCGGATTCGATCATCGTGGAGGCAACCAGCGGCAATCAGGGGATCGCCCTGTGCATGGTGGGAGCCGCGCTGGGCTATGGGGTTCGCATCGTCATGCCCGCCAACATGACCCGGGAACGGCAAGCCATTATCCGCGCGTACGGGGCGGAGCTTGTGCTCACCGATCCGGGGGGCGACATCGGCGAGGCAATCGGCAACGCTCTCGCCACCGTAGAACGCATGGCCGCAGAGGATCCACGGGTGTTCGTCCCCGGGCAGTTTGCCAATCCCGCCAACCCCCGGTCGCACTATCTGACCACGGCCGTGGAGATCCTCGAGCAGGTCGGGGCGGAGGGACCGGTGGATGCTTTCGTCTCGGGCGTCGGTACCGGCGGGACCCTCACGGGCGTCGGGCGCGCTCTCAAGGAAGCATACCCCCATTGCCTGGTGGTCGCGGCCGAGCCCCAGAAAGCAGCCATCCTTTCCGGAGGCGACATAGGACATCATCTGCAGCAGGGCATCGGCGATGGCATCATCCCGCCGGTGCTGGACGTCACCATCGTTGACCGGACGGTGCTGGTCAGCGATGAGGCGGCGATGGCCACCGCGGCCCGACTTGCCCGGGAGGAGGGGCTGATGGTCGGCATCTCCTCGGGCACGAACGTTCATGCCTCGCTGATGATCGCCAAAGACCTCGGGCCGGGCAAGACCATCCTGACCATTTGCCCCGACACGGGCGATCGCTACCTCAGCATCGGGCCTGCAGGAGAAGAACTCCCGGCAGCGCCAAACCCTGCCGCCCGCAAGGACTGAGTCGCCTTGTGGAGGCCAGGCAGCGCGATGGCGGCTGTGAGCGGCGTATGGCAGCGAGTGCGATGCTCCGGGGCCGGTTCTTCCCTCCCGGCCCCGGTGGCTGCTCTCAAGCGGGGTAACGCTCCCGTGGCTGGTAGTGAGTGTGCAGGAGCTGATGGGACTTCTCACCAAGGGGATGGCCCAGGAATTCCGCGTACAGGGTCTTGACCACCTGGTTCTCGTGGGACTTGCGGATGGGCATGTTGCGGTCGACCTGGTAGATCGCATCTATTCGCCGCTGACGGATCGCATTGGTGGTGGGTATGGGTTGGCCGCCCCCACCGATGCATCCCCCGGGACAGCCCATGATCTCGATGAAGTGGTAATCGGCTGCGCCGCCGGCGACCAGCTCGCATAGCCGGCGGGCATTGCCGAGACCGTGACCGACGGCCGCCTTGACGACCAGCCCCCCGGCCTCGATGGCCGCCTCCTTGATCCCGTCGAGTCCCCGGACGGCGGTGATGTCCAGGACCTCCAGCGTACTGCCGGTGATCGTTTCGTAGGCTGTGCGCAGCGCCGCCTCCATGACCCCCCCGCTGGCGCCGAAAATCGCCGCGGCGCCGGTGGAGATGCCCAGCGGCAGGTCATATTCCTCCTCGGGCAGGTCGGCAAAGTCGATGCCGGCCTCGCGCAGCATCCTCCCGAGTTCGCGCGAGGTGAGTACCGCATCCACATCCGCGTAACCGCTGGCGGTCATCTCCGGACGCCCGGCCTCGAACTTCTTCGCCGTGCACGGCATGATGGACACCACATGGATGTCCGCCGGATCGATGCCGGCGCGCTCGGCATAGTAAGTCTTGGCGAGGGCTCCGAACATCTGCTGCGGCGACTTGCAGGAGGACAGGTGAGGCAGTAGCTGGGGGAAGAAGTGCTCGACGTACTTGATCCAGCCCGGGCTGCAGGAAGTGATGAGGGGCAGCACCCCGCCTTCCTTGACCCGGTGCAGCAGTTCGTGTGCTTCCTCCAGGATGGTGAGGTCGGCGGTGAAGTCGGTGTCGAACACGCGGTCGAACCCGAGCCGCCGCAGCGCGGCCACCAGCTTGCCGGTGACGATGCTGCCGGGCTCCATTCCGAACTCCTCGCCGATAGTCACCCGGGTTGCCGGGGCCGTCTGCACCACCACGTGTCTCTTCGGGTCGCCCAGAGCTTCCCATACCTGGCGGGTGTGATCCTGCTCGGTGATGGCCCCCGTGGGGCAGATCAAGCTGCACTGGCCGCACATGGTACATACCGCGTCCAGGAGACCCCGGTCGCCGGCAGTGCCCACCACCGTGTCCGCACCCCGGTGCATGGGGAACAACACCCCAACTTGCTGCACTTCCTGGCAGGCCTCCACACATCGGCGGCACACGATGCACTTGGCGGGCTCTCTCACCAGCGACGGGCTGGACGTATCCAGTTCGATGGAACTGTCCAGGCGGTGGAAATTCGCCTCACGGACCCCCATCCGTTCTGCCAGCGTCTGCAGTTCGCAATGCAGGTTACGGGCACATTGCAGGCAATCAAGCGGGTGACGGGCGATGATCAACTCCAGTACGGTCCGGCGGGCTTCCCGGATGGCCGGGCTCCGGGTACGGACGACCATGTCCTCGGCGATGGGGAAGGCGCAGGCGGCCTGAAGCGTCCGCGACCGCTCAACTTCCACGACGCAGATCCGGCACAGTGCCTTCACGCGCTGGTCCGGGTGATGGCACAGGGTGGGGATGGTGATGCCGGCGTCCCGGGCAGCCGCCAGGATGCTCGACCCCCGGTCGGCCCGGACCTCGCGGCCGTCTATGGTCAATCTCACTTGATCCTTCACGCTGCTTCAATACCCCCTTCGGCCATTGCCCGCTGCCGCCGGCTTCATTCCCCCTGCCGGGGGCCGGCAGGTACCGGCGGGGCAGGCGCGGTCGTCAATGTGGGCAAGGTACTCCGGTTCAAAGTGCTTCAGGGTGGTCATGATGGAGAGAGGGACGGACTGACCGAGCGGGCACAGCGATGCCCCCGCCATGGTCTTGGCCAGTCTTCCGAGCAAGGCCAGATCTTCCCGGCTACCCCGTCCGGCAGTGAAACGATCGAGAATGTGGTGCAATTGAAGGGTCCCCTCCCGACACGGCGCGCACTGCCCGCAGGACTCATGGAGGAAGAACCGGGCGAAGACCCTGGCCACGTCGACAATGCAGTGGGTATCATCCATAACCAGCAGCGCTCCCGAGCCCAGGGCCGACCCTGCCGCCGCCAGCTTATCGTAGTCCATGGGCACATCCAGCAGCGATTCCGGAAGGCACCCTCCGGAGGTGCCGCCCGTCTGGGCCATCTTGAACCGGCGGCCTCCTGGTATGCCCCCGCCGATGTCGTAGATGACTTCCCGGAGGGTCATCCCCATCGGCACTTCGATGAGACCTTCATTGACGATGTCTCCGGTCAGGGTGAACACCTTGGTTCCCGGGCAGGTGTCGGTGCCGATGCTGCGATACCAGGCTGCACCCCGATTGACGATTGCGGGTATGTTAGCCAGGGTCTCGACGTTGTTGATCACCGTGGGACGGCCGAACAGGCCGACCTCGGTCGGGTAAGGAGGCTTGATCCGGGGTTCGCCCCGCTTTCCTTCCAGCGATTCGAACAGCGCCGTCTCCTCGCCACAAACATATGCCCCCGCGCCGAATCGCACTTCCACGTCAAAGCTGAAACCGGAATTGAAGATGTTCTCGCCGAGCAAACCCAGCTCGCGAGCATTGCGGATGGAATGCTCGAGCCTGCTGATAGACAGACCATACTCACCGCGGATGTAGACATAACCCTGCCGGGCCCCGGTGGCAAAGCCGCAGATGGCCATGCCTTCCAGAATCCGGTGGGGGTCTCCCTCCAGGATCAGCCGGTCCTTGAAGGTACCCGGTTCCCCTTCGTCGGCGTTGCAGACCACGTATTTGATGGGTCCAGGCGCCTTCGCCCCGAACTCCCATTTGAGTCCGGCAGGGAACCCCGCCCCGCCGCGGCCGCGCAACCCGGAAGCCTTCACCTCGGCGAGGACTCGAGCCGGTCCATCCTCGAGCGCCCGGGCCAGGGCGGTGTAGCCGCCGTGACCGATGTATTCCTCGAGGGAATCGGGATCGATGACCCCGCAGTTGTCGAGCACCACCCGGACTTGCTTGCGGAAATAGTCGAGTTCGGGTACGGTCTGCACGGCGACCGGTCGGGTGGGCTCCCGATACATGAGCCGGTCCACCCGGCGCCCTTTCAGCAGGTGAATGCCGACAAGGTCGGGAACATCCTCGGCCTTGACCCGGCAGTACAGGACTCCCTCCGGATACACGACAATCGTCGGTCCCTGTTCGCACAGGCCGAAGCACCCGGTCTCCACGACCTTGATCTCGTCACCCAGACCCCGTCCAACGATCTCCCTGGTGAGAGCATCGCGCACTGCCCGGTGTCCCTTGAGCGAGCAGTTGGTGCCCGCACATACCAGGACATGTGCTCGGTACAGGTGCATGCTGACTTCCCCCTTTCTCGAGCTCATGTCATGGTCATCGGTGGGAGTCCAGGATCGCGGGTATGGCCTCTGGTCGCACATTGCCGTATACCTGGTCATCGATCATCAGCGCGGGAGCGACGCCACAGATGCCCAGGCAAGAGACCAGTTCCAGACCCCACTCCCCATCCTGCGTATCCTCGCCGGGAGCAATGCCCAGTTCGCGCTGGATTGCCTCGAGGACCGCGACCGTCCCCTGGATATGGCAAGGTGCGTTCTCGCACAGCCGGATCATGTGCCGACCCCGGGGGCGTGTGTTGAAGAGGGTATAGAAGGTGGCCACCCCCCAGATCTGGCTCACGGGAATGCCCAGGGCCTGGGCCACCGGCTTGAAGGTCGCTTCGGGCAAATAGCCGAAGAGGTCTTGGATTTCGGTGAGAATGGTGAGCAGGGCCCCCGGCCGATCCCGGTGCCGGAGGATGACTTGATCGACCTCCTTGAGGCGTTGTTCCCTGAGCTGAGAAGGCAGCTTCTCCAGAGCTACCGACATTTCGGCGTACCCCCCGATCCCCGACTTGATCGTCCGCCCGCGTCCTGGCCGGACGAGCCTTCCTGACCTGTCACCGCCGCGTCGATACTACCCATTCGCCTACCACCACGTCGTTCACCACGTGCTGGGCGATGATCCGCCGCGCCCGTTCCCCGGTGATCTGGCCGTAGGTGACGGCCGGCCGGCCCGGCTTCTCGACGGTCAGCATCGGCTCTTGCTCGCACAGGCCGATGCAGCCCGTCTGGGTAACAGTTACCCCGGTGAGCGACCTGCCGGCCAGCTCTTCAAGGATGGCGGTCATCACCTCGCGTGCTCCGGCGGCAATACCGCAGGTGCCCATGGCCACGACGACCTTGACCGGCTGCTCCCCCTCTCGGACCTTCATCGCCTCCTGGGCTCGCTTGCGAATCCGCTCGAGTTCCTCCAGTGACCTCATTTCGACTCCCTCCTTCCCGGGTACAGACTCCTCGGCTGATAGTGCGTGTGCAATAGCTCATGCGACCGGAGGCCCAGCGGCTCCCCCAGGAACTCCTCGTACAGGGTCAGTACCGCGGGGTTTTCGTGCGACTTGCGGATGGTCATGCGTTCGTCCACGGTGTAAATGGCGTCCATCCTGCGTTGGCGAATCTCGGCGTCGGTGGGGATGGACTGCCCGCCGCCACCGATGCAGCCGCCGGGACAACACATGATCTCTATGAAGTGGTAATCGGTCTCTCCCCGAGCGACCAGCTCCACCAGCCGGCGGGCGTTGCCCAGGCCGTGAGCCACCGCGGCCTTTAGCGTCAAGCCGTCCAGATCTATCGAGACTTCTTTGATCCCTTCGAGGCCGCGGACCGTTTCGATGTTGAGGTTGCCGAGCGCCTTTCCCGTGACCACCTCGTAGGCGGTGCGCAGGGCCGCCTCCATGACTCCCCCGGTGGCGCCGAAGATGGCGGCGGCGCCCGTGGAGATGCCAAAGGGGCGATCGTAATCCTCTTCGGGCAAGGCCGCGAAGTCCACCCCCGCCTCACGCAGCATGCGACCCAGTTCCCGGGTGGTCAGGACCGCGTCTACATCGCGAGTGCCGCCGACATTCATCTCCGGCCGAACCGCCTCGAACTTCTTGGCCGTGCACGGCATGATCGACACCACGTAGACCCGGTCCGGCGGGATGCCTGCCTTGTCGGCATAGTAGGTCTTGGCCAGGGCCCCGAACATCTGCTGGGGAGACTTGCACGTCGATAGATTGGGCAACAGCTTGGGGTAGAAGTGTTCGACGAACTTGATCCAGCCGGGGCTGCATGAGGTGAACAGCGGCAACGCCCCGCCTTCCTTGAGCCGGCGGATCAACTCGTAGCCCTCTTCCATGATGGTGAGGTCGGCGGTGAAGTCGGTGTCGAACACCCGGTCGAAACCCAATCGGCGCAGTGCCGCTACCAACTTGCCGGTGACGATGCTGCCGGGCACCATCCCGAATTCCTCGCCCAGGGAAACCCGGGTGGCCGGCGCCGTCTGAACGACGACGTGCCGGCCGGGGTCGGCGAGCGCGGCCCACACCTCCTCGACCTGACTGCGCTCGTGAATCGCTCCCGTCGGGCACACGAGCGAGCACTGCCCGCACAGCACGCAAGCCACTTCGCCCAGGGGCAGATGGAAAGCGGGCGCAACCACGGTGTCGAAGCCTCGTTCCATCGTCTGGATGGCATGTACTCCCTGTACTTTCTGGCACACGGAAACGCAGCGGCGACACAGGACGCACTTGGCGGGGTTCCGGGCAAGGGACGGCGTCGACCAGTCCTCGGGGTGGCAGCTCATCTTGCCCTCATAGGGGGATTCACGGAGCCCCATCGCCTCAGCCAGCGCCTGCAACTCGCAGTTCTGATTGCGTATGCAGGTCAGGCATTCCTGGGGATGGTCGGACAGGATGAGTTCCAGGTTAGTACGCCGGGCACGCAAGGTTCGGGGAGTGCTGGTCGCAACCTCCATGCCTTCAGCCACCGGGGTAACGCACGCCGCCTGGAGGGTGCGGGCCCCCTTGACATCGACCATGCAGATCCGGCAGGAACCCAGCTCGTTGACGTCCTTGAGGTAGCACAGGGTGGGGATGTTGATCCCCAGGGTCGCCGCCGCTTCGAGCACGGTCGTCCCCGGAGCGGCTTTGACCGGCCGCCCATCTATGGTCAGGGCAATGCTGTTCACTTGGCCTCCTCCTCTTCCCCGGCTTCCCGGACGTCGCAGCGCAAGCACCGCCGGGCCTCGGCCTGGGCCTGTTCCCCTGAGTAGCCCAGTTCAACCTGCTGGAATGCCTGGCGTCGGTCGAGCGATGTCATGGGAACGAGCACCCGGGGCGTCTCTTCCTCGAGCACTGAGCCCGATATCTCGCGCCGGGGTGGCTCGGGTCGCGGCAGTACTCCCGCACCGCCGAGATGGCGATCGATGGCCGCCGCCGCGCGCTTGCCGGCCGCGATGGCCGCGATCACCGTATCTGCTCCCGTGACGCAGTCCCCGGCCGCGAACACCCACGGCATCCCGGTAAGGGGCTGCCCCTTTTGCGTGCGGAGGCGACCGCCATCGACGAGGGTCTCGCTCCCCCTGGCAACAGAAGTATCCACGCCCTGCCCGATCGCCACGATGACCGTATCGACGGGCAGATCGAACTCCGCACCCTCCTGGGGCACCGGGCGGCGGCGCCCGCTGGCATCGAAGGCGCCGAGTTTCATGCGCTGGCAGCGTACGGCCTCCACCCGTCCCTTCTCTCCCCTGATCGCTGAAGGGGCGGCCAACAAGTGCAGCTTCACTCCTTCATGCTCCGCCTCATCGATCTCTCCCCGTTCGGCCGGCATCTCCTCCCGGGTCCGCCGATACACGATGTGGACTTCCCGGGCCCCCAGGCGTAGCGCGGAACGGGCCGCATCGATCGCCGCGTTCCCTCCGCCGATGACCGCCACCCGGCGGCCTTCCAGGCTGGGAGACCGTCCCAGGTTGAGTTCGCGCAGGAACTCGACTCCTTCGTGAACCCCTTGCAGGTCCTCGCCGGGCACGCCCAGTCTGAGCCCATGGTGGGCGCCCACGGCGACCAAGACGGCGGCGAATCCCTGCCGGCGCAAATCCTCCAGGGTCACTTCCCGGCCCACGTGGACTCCCGTCTTGATGGTGACACCCAGCGCCTCGATCTGACGGATTTCCGCCCGCAGCACATCGCGGGGCAGACGGTATTCGGGAATTCCCACCGCCAGCATGCCGCCGGCCACGGGCAATGACTCGAATACCGTCACCGGGTAGCCCATCTGTGCCAGATAGTTCGCGGCGGTCAGGCCCGCCGGTCCGGAACCGACCACCGCTACCGCCGGTTTCCCTTCGAGGGACGGCCGGGGTCGGAGAAGCTTGCCGTTCAGGTTGAGGGCCTGGTCGCCGGCAAATCGCTTCAAGGCCCGGATGGCCAGCGGCTGATCGAGCTGGGCTCGCCGGCACTTGCCCTCGCACGGGTGATGGCACACCCGTCCGCACACGCTGGGGAAGGGATTGTCGGCGAGGACCGTGCGGTAAGCATCGAGGGCCCGGCCCTTGAGGATCTGGTCGATGTAGATGGGCACATCCACGTCCACGGGGCACGTGTTCTGACAGGGCGAGACCAGCAGGGTGGCACAGGCGGACGCGGGACAGCGCCCCTCGCGGATGTGGGCATCATACTCGTCCCGGAAGTAGCGAATAGTAGACAAGACCGGGTTCGGAGCGGTCTGCCCCAGCCCACACAGAGCGGTGGAGCGGATGTGCTCTCCGAGTTCGACGAGCGCCTCCACATCGCCTTCCCGCCCCCGGCCCTTGGTGATGCGATCGAGGATTTCGTGCATGCGCGTGACGCCGATCCGACACGGTGCGCACTTGCCGCAGGACTCATCCTGGCAGAACTCGATGAAGAACTTGGCCAGGTCAACCATGCAAGTATCCTCGTCCACCACAATGAGTCCACCGGATCCCATAATCGTGCCCAACTCGGCCAGGGATTCGTAGTCGACGGGGACATTCAGGAACTGCCGGGGTATACAGCCTCCTGACGGCCCGCCCGTCTGGGCCGCCTTGAATGCCTTCCCCCGGGGAACGCCGCCGCCGATGTCGAAGATGATCTCCCCGAGCGGCGTTCCCAGGGGCGTCTCCACGAGGCCCGTGTTGACCACCTTGCCGGCGAGGGCGAACACCTTGGTGCCCTTGCCCTTGGCCGTGCCGATGGCGGCGTACCACTCCGGACCCCGCAGGATGATAGGCGGAATGTTAGCCCAGGTCTCAACGTTGTTGAGCACGGTGGGCTTGCCCCACAGACCGGCCTGGGCGGGGAACGGCGGTCGCGGCCGGGGTTCCCCGCGTCGACCCTCGATCGACGCCAGCAGCGCCGTTTCCTCGCCGCACACGAAAGCCCCGGCGCCCACCCGGATCGCCATGTCGAAGTCGAAACCGCTGCCCAGGATGTCTCTACCCAGAAAGCCGTACTCTCGAGCCTGGTGAATGGCAAGACCCAGCCGCTCCACGGCCAGGGGGTACTCGGCTCGCACGTAGACGTAGCCCTGGCCGGCGCCGACGGCGTAGCCACAGATGGCCATCGCCTCGAGCACGGAATGGGGGTCGCCCTCCAGCACGCTGCGGTCCATGAACGCCCCCGGATCTCCTTCGTCGGCGTTGCACACGACGTATTTCGGCGATCCGGTGGCGCGGGCGGTGAACTCCCACTTGAGTCCGGTCGGGAAACCGGCGCCCCCGCGCCCGCGAAGACCTGAAGCCTTGACGGCAGCCACGACCTCTTCGGGCCGCATCTTCGAAAGCACCTTGGCGAGGGCGGCATACCCGTCGCGCGACACATACTCCTCGATGCGCTCGGGATTGATGCGCCCCCTGTTCCGAAGAGCTATGCGGGTCTGCCGGCTGAAGAAGGGGATGTCCTCGAAAGTGGGCACCGCTTCGCGGGTGGAAGGAGAGCGATGGACCAGCTTTTCCACCACCCGGCCCTTCAGCAAGTGTTCCTCCACGATAGTCCGAGCATCATCGGCCTTGAGTTTCTGATAGAAGACACCTTCGGGGTACACGACCACCATCGGTCCAAGATCGCACGGCCCCATACAGCCGGTCTCCACGACCCGCACTTCGTTTTCCAGGCCGTGTTTGGCGAGGTCGGCCAGCAAGGCTTCCTGTACCGCGCGACAGCCGGATGAGATGCAGCCGGCCCCGGCGCACACCAGCACATGAGCTCTCTCGAGTTGCATGCTTACCTCCCCTTGTCCCGGGCGGGACCGGAGGCCGGGTCTGGCAGGGCCGCCAGGCCGGACCGGATAGCGTCCCGGGCCCACAGCGCCGCCTCGGGCTTGTCCCAGGGTACGCTGCCTATTCGTTCCTCGATCGCCTCGGAGTCAAACAACGCCTCCCCGCCATCCCGGCGGTGGCGATAGTGGAGCTTCAGTTGCGGGTTGGCGGCGAGGACCGCGACAAGCGTTGCCGCCATGTCCCCCAGCGGCGCCCGATCCACATGACTGAGCCCGAAGCTCGCGACAATCCTCGTCCCTCCGCCCGGAGACGACTCGACCTGAACCTCGCCACCGGCTTGTCGCGCAGCGACGGCCAGCAGGGGCAACCCGAGTCCCACCCGCCGGGTACGGCGAGTGGTGACGAAGGGGTCGAGTACGCGCTCGAGCAACTCGGGCGACATGCCCTTTCCATCGTCTCTAACCTCGATGACCAGCTGGTCGTTGCCCGCGTCCTCGATGATGTCAATCCCCACCCGGGATGCTCCTGCTTCTACCGAGTTCTGCAGGAGATCGAGGATGTGGAGGGCAAGTTCTTTCACCCGTTTCCCTCCCCGGAACTGTCACTGGCCTTCGGTCCTCCGGTAGCCGTCCAAAAGCCCACCGAGGCGGTCCGGCTTCAGTCGGGCATGCACATCCGCATTCACGGTCATCACCGGACCGAGGCCACATGCCCCCAAACACCTCACCACGTCCAGGGAGAACAGGCCGTCGGCGCTCGTATCGCCGGGCTTGACGCCCAGTTCCCGTTCGAGCCGGTCGAGCACCCGGGGAGCCCCACGTACATAGCAGGCCGTGCCATTGCACAGGCTGATCTTGAACTTCCCCCGGGGCCGGGTCGCGAAGAGCGAGTAGAAAGTGACTACCCCGTACACCTCGCTGATGGGCACGCCTAGTCCTTCCGCCACCCGTACCTGGACCTCCTGCGGGAGGTACCCGACCAGTTCCTGTGCCTCGTGCAAGACGGAGATCAGGTCGGCCGGTGAGTTTCGGTGCTCGGCGATGATGGCGTCAAGGGCATTGCGCTGATCGTCCGTCAGGATCTCGCTCAACGCCGCTCCCTGACAACAAGCCGATTGGCTCACAGAATAGCCCCTCCATTCCTCAATTGCAGCTGTACCTGCTGTTCATCTTGCGCCCGCCATCATGATCAGTCCACTCTCACCTTCCGTTCATCCACCCCTGTGAGTGCCTTCCGCATCTCGGCCAGTTCCGGCCGCCTCAGCCAGTATCGGGTCCTCGCGCCGTCGAGTTCTGCCAGCCTGTGCGCATCCGAAGAGACGATGAGTTCAACGTCGCCGAGACCGGGAAACTTGCCCCGTACCTGGCCTGGATCCGCCCGACTCGACAGCTCGCAGGCCGCAATCCCCAGTCCCGGCGGGATGAATCCGAGCTGCGCAAGGATGCTGTAGGCAGGACGGTCGACATGAGCCGGTATCGCCAGGCCCCGTCGCGCATTCACGGCAGCAACCGCCTCCTCCACGCTCATGGCCGCGGAGGTCAAGAGCAGCCGGTCCAGTTTCCCAAGCATCTTCCCCATCTCATCGCAGATCCACTGGGCGCCCAGCAAGTCCTCCCGGTTCTCGCGGTCAGGCAGGCGGCGGTAGACTTCTTCCTGCCAATCCAAGGTCGTTTCGACGTCAGGAAAGAGGCACACGATATGGACCTCCTCCCGCGTTTGAAGCTCCATGCCGGGAATGATCGTCAGCGGGGCTTGACGGGCAGCCATCACTACCGCGGAGACGTTCTCGGCGGTATTGTGGTCGGTGATGGCCAGGAGGTCGATGCCCAGAGCCACTGCCCGCTCCACGATGGCCGGCGGCGTCATCTCCTCGTCGGCACAGGGCGACAGCGCCGTATGAACGTGCAAGTCTCCCCGGAACGCCCTCAACGCTCATCGCGCTCCCCCGCCAGGAGGGCATATAGCCGGCCCGCAAGCTCAAAGGCGGTCTTATTTGACGACAGCAGCGGAACCTCTTCACGAACTGCCTTCTCGAGGGTATCCGCGTCCGCCGTCAGCCCCCGGGGAAAGACGACCCCGGCCACCTCGGTCATCAGCGCCACCGCCACGATGTTCTGATGGGTCTGAAGGGTTATCCAGATGTCTCCGGAACGGGCGTGAGCCATCACGTCGCTAAGGAGGTCTGAACAGTAACCCCACTTTACCGGCCGCCCGGCGCCCATCCCCGGAGGCGTCAGTCGCTCGAGTCCCAACTCCCTGGTAATCCGCTCAAGTGTCAGCATGTTGCTCCCTCGCCCTTCCCCGCCTGCCCATGCCCCATGGACGGCGGCAGCTTCTGAGCCAACTCCAGCATCTCCTTGGCCAGAGAATGCACCTGTTCTCTCAGCTTGAAAACGCAGTCCGTCTCAAAGGCGACGTCCCGGACGATATCTTCGGCCAGCGACCGGCAGTGAGGCGAGCCGCACGATCCGCAGTCCAGGCCGGGCAATTGCCCTACCACCTGCTCGAGCCGCTCGGCCTTGGCGATGGCGATGGCCGGGTCTTCGTCCAGTTGCAAGATGGGGCGGGGCTCGATCGCCTCACGCATTGTCAGGCGACCCTCAAGGGCGGACGACCCGATGAGGTCGACTGCCGGTTCAGGGGTGCTCCGGGCAAGACGTTCGGTGAGCGCATGGAGATTACGCCTGGCGAGGAACGGGTTCTCCGGGGCCAGCGGCCCACCGACGCAGCCGCCCACACAGGCCTGTAACTCAAGGTAATCAACGTCCCGCAGGCGGTCGCGAACGACTTCCTCGAGGACGGCAATCACGTTATGTATCCCATCGACCGCCAGGAGCGCTCCCTCGCCGATCGACTCGTTCTCGCCGCCCGCTCGGCCCCAGCCGATACCCGCAGCCGAACCCTTGCTTCGGCGCCGATCTCCTCCTGACCGGGAAAGGACGGATAGGATGGCCCCATACACCTCGGTCATGCTCAAAGCGCCGGTGACTTCCGAGCGGACCAGCCCAACCGGCTGGCGAATCGCCGTCATCTTGGCCGGGCAAGGGGTGATGAACCATACCCCTACCTGGTCGTTGCTGAGGCGCATCTCGTCCCGGGCCGCCTTTCGGGCAAGGGTGGCCGCGGCATCCATCGGCGTGTGCAGGGGGATGATGTGATCGACGAGGCTGGGGAAACGCACCTGGGTCAATCGAACCACCGCCGGACAGGCCGAAGAGAGCAGGGGGCGGGGCCCCGGGACCTGTCGACAATGACGGCGGATAGCGGCAGCCACATGGTCCGCTCCCCGCGCCACTTCCTCGACGCCGTCGAAACCCAGGCAAAGGAGTCCGTGCAATATCCGTTCCGGGTCGACATCCCGGCCGAACTGACCCAGAAAAGACGGCGCCACCAGGGCTACGTTCCGGGGGAACCCGGCGCGCTGGTCGAGCCGGTCGGTTACGGCGACCTTGGCCTGGTTGGGACAGATACGAATGCACTCCCCGCAGTCGATACACCGCTCCTCGAGGATGTGGGCCTTGCCATCTCGAACCCGGATCGCCTCCGTCGGGCAACGCTTTATGCAGTTGGTACATCCCTTGCACTTTTCGCGGTCGAGGGTGACTGAATGGAAGTAGCTCAACCCGTCCGACCCTCTCCTCGGCAGTTTTGGATGACGGCCCGTACCGAGGTGCCCTTGCCGACCTCGCTATGCACCTGGAGTTCATCCGCGCACTTGCGCATGTTAGGAAGGCCCATGCCTGCCCCGAAGCCCATCTCGCGAACATAATCGGGGGCCGTGGAGAAGCCCTCCTGCATCGCCAGCTCTATGTCGGGAATCCCCGGTCCTTCGTCCACGGCAGCG
>DBBB01000089.1 GCA_002291985.1 Firmicutes bacterium UBA995 | reverse complement strand
AGCAGCGCAACCAGCGCTGCGAACCACCCCGCTCCTCCGTGGTGCTCGGGAGCCGTCGGTCCTACATCTGTCGGCTCAGGGAGTGAGAGCCCCACGTTGCCGCCTTTCCCGATGACGGTCGCATTCATCTGCACCGGTCTTCAGCCTCCCGGGACGCCCGCCGGACGGTCGCGTGTTCGTCCGTCTGGCGGTGTTCTTCACGATTCCACTCGAACTGCTGCCGGACAAGGTGTTTTTTCCGCAAGTGTTCCAGGCTCTTGCGCCCACGCGCGGCCTCGGTGAGTTCGCGCCGAGACTGTAGCGTGAGCAAATGTCTCTCCTGCCACCGGGAGGTGGCTGCGGCCACCCGTGCTTCCGCCTGGTCCATGGCCGCCCAGCCGAGGGTCATCGGCAAGGGGTCAATGCAGTCTGCCGCCTCGCGCATGGCGCTGACCAGCCTGGTCCGGGCCTCCCCCGCTTCCTCGAGCCGCGCATGGGCCTCGGCCTCGGCACGCCGGGTAACGGCCAATTGCAGGAGGTAATGACTCTCCCGGATCTGCACTATTCGGAGCAGGCGTTCGAGACGGAAGCCCCTGCCGCGCAATCAGGCCACCTCCTCGGCGAACAACCCCTTGAGGGCTGCCGTCGTCTCGGCGAAGGTTGCCGCCTCGTCCCGGTCTTGTTGGAGGAAGTCTCGGACTCGCTGGATGTGGCGGCAGGCATGGTCGATATCCGGACTCTGTCCGGGGGCGTAGGCGCCGATGTTGATGAGATCCTCCGCATCCCGGTAAGTGGCGAGGACCTTACGTAGCTTACCTGCATTCGCCAGCATCTCCGGGTCGACCACCTCGGGCATCAGCCGGCTGATACTGGCCAGGACGTCGATGGGCGGGTAGTGCCCCCGTGCCCCCAGGTCCCGGGACAGCACGATGTGGCCATCGAGAATGGCGCGCAGGGAATCGGCAACCGGTTCGTTGACGTCGTCTCCCTCGACCAGGACGGTGTAGAAGCCGGTGATGCTGCCCGTGGCCGAATGACCGGCCCGCTCTAGCAAACGCGGCAACATCGCGAACACCGACGGCGTATAACCTCGGCTGGTCGGCGGCTCGCCGTTGGCCAGGCCGACTTCGCGCTGGGCCATGGCAAATCGCGTTATCGAGTCCATGACCAGGAGCACGTGCTTGCCCAGGTCGCGGAAGTACTCCGCTATGGCGGTGGCTACCATGGCCGCCTTGATGCGAATGAGGGCAGGCTGGTCGGAAGTGGCGGCCACCACCACGGAACGGTGGCGGCCCTCCTCCCCGAGGTCGCGCTCCAGGAACTCCCGGACTTCCCGACCGCGCTCGCCGATCAAGGCGATGACATTGACTTCGGCGCCCGTGTAGCGCGCCATCATTCCGAGCAAGGTGCTCTTGCCCACGCCGCTTCCCGCGAAGATGCCCATGCGCTGGCCCGCGCCGCAGGTGAGCGCCCCGTCAATTGCCCGCACCCCCGTGGCCAGCGACTGGTCGATGGGAGAGCGCTCCATGGCGGCGGGGGCGGGACCCTCGATCGGACGCCAACCCGCGATGTTCAGGGGGCCGGCGCCGTCCATGGGCTGGCCCAGGCCATCAAGCACTCTTCCGAGCAGGCCGGGGCCTACCGACACTCCCAGGACGGTTTCCGTTGCGTCCACCAGGTTGCCCGGGCTGACCCCCGCCGGGTCGCCCAGCGGGGTCAGCAAGGTGCGCCCGTCCCGGAAGCCGGTAACTTCGGCCAGCAGGTGCCCATTGCCCGACCGGTGTACCCGGCACAGCTCGCCCAGTCGGGCGCGGGGGCCGGTGGATTCCAGCGTAAGACCCACCATCCGGCTGACGCGTCCCCGCCAGGTGAACACGGGGATGGAAGGCAGGACTTCGACGGCTCTCAGCAGCACGTGGTGGTCGGTCAAACGCCTTCACCTCCTCCGGCCGCCTGGCGCAGCCCGCGGCGCACCCGCTCGAGCTGCGTCGCCCAGCGCGCATCCAGGGTGCCCGTTCCCGTCTCCAGCTCAACTTCCCCCGGCTCCAGCCCGGGGCGGGCGACGATCTCCAGCCGGGCGACTCCCGTCTCGGCAGCAAGCCCGGCTGCAGCCTCTTGAAGCACCTCGAGATCTGATGGGGCAACCCGCGCCCGGACCAGGTCGCCCCCTTCCGCCTCGGTCAGGGCTTCTCTCGCCACCCGGATCACCGTGTCCGGCGCCATGCGAAGCTGTGTCCGGAGCAGGCGCTCGGCAACCTTGACGGCGATTTCGATCACGTGTAGCTGCGCTTGATGGCGGAGAATCGCGTATTCCTCCTCGAGCTGTCGCTCTCGGGCGTGCAGCTCCGCCTTGAGGGCCGCCCCTATTTGCTCAAGGTCGGCTTCGCGTGCCGCCAGCTCCGCCAGCCGCTCGGCGACAACCGTCTGGGCCTGCTGCTGACCTTCCGCATACCCGCGGGCGAAGGCAGCGTCCGCCCGCCCGTCATCGCCCTCCGGTGGTGGAGGAGGTGCCTGCTCAGAAAGAGGAGGGTCCCCCGTCCCCATGTCAGCGCGCTCGAGGCCAAGCCGGCCAGGACTCCACGGTTGCGGCGGCAGTGGCTCGCGGGGATGTCCGGCGTCAAGGCGCGAAAAAGGTCTAGATCTAGACGATGACATCCTCGCCACCTCCCCGGGACAGGACGATCTCTCCGGCCTCGTCGAGCCGGCGGACGGTACCCACTATCTTCTGCTGAGCTTCTTCCACGTCGCGCAGTCGAACGGGCCCCAGGAAGGATATATCTTCCTTCAAGTTCTCGCCGGCGCGCTCCGACAGGTTCTGGAGCATCTTGGCTTTGAGTTCCTCGCTCGCCACCTTCAATGCGAGGGGCAGTTCGCGGGACAGGTCTACCTCGCGTAACACGCGTTGCAGCGACCGGTTGTCGAGATTGATGATATCCTCGAATACGAAAAGCTGTTTTTTGATCTGCTCCGCCAATTCGGGATCCAGGGCTTCCAGCGTTTCGAGTATGTTCTTCTCGGTCGGTCGGTCCACCCGGTTCAAGATCTGGACCAGGGCCCGCAAGCCGCCGGCGCGCGCGTCATCCAGGGCATAATCGGCCGTCAGCTTGTGTTCGAGGACTCGTTCGACCTCCCGGATGATATCCGGCGCCGCCCGGTCCATGAGGGCGACGCGTCGGGCTACATCTGCCTTCGTCTCCGGCCCGAGATCTCCCAGGACGCGGGCTGCCTGCTCGGGCAGCAGGTGGGCCAGCACCAGCGCCGCCGTCTGCGGATGCTCATCCCGGAGGAAGTTTGCTATCACTCCGGGGTCGGAACGCTGGGCGAAACTGAAGGGACGCACCTGGTTGGAGGCGATCAGCCGCTGCATGATGTCCCCCGCCCGCTGGGCTCCCAGCGCTTGTTCCAGGGCGGTGCGGGCGTACTCCAGACCGCCGCGCTTGAAGTACTCCTGGGCGAGAGTGGTCTCGAGGAACTCCTGTACCACCCGGTGCTGCACGTCCGGAGTGAGGGCGCCAGCGTTGGCCACTTCCAGCATGACGAGTTCGATCTCGGAATCCGCCAGATGGCGCAACACGCGGGATGCCAGGTCCACGCCGAGGGCGACGATGAGGGCGGCCGCTTTCTGCGGGCCGGTCAACTCTCCGGGAGTCCGGGGAGGAGTCCGGGCAAGGCCGGCGGCATCCCGATAGGTGGCGAGGCCGGTCGTATCGTCCAAGGCGTTTTTCCTCCCCCTCAGTTATCCGAAATCCAGGTGCGCAGCAGGCGAGCCACCGTTTCCGGTTTCTGCCGGGCCAGTTCAGCCAGTTCGGCTAGATTGCCCCGGCCGGCGGCTGCTCCCGGCGGCGGGGCCGCCTGGGCAGCGAGAGCCGGTGCCAGCTGCTCCCCGGTGGCCACGGCCAGGGCAGGTCGGCGGCGGTGCCGGGCACGCGAGCGGGCAGCAAGGGCCATGGCCAGGATGAGGAGGAAGGCCCCGCCGGCCGCCGCCCACCACCATGGCAGAGGCGCGGGCCGAGGTTGCCCGAGCCCCTCCCGCAATTGGTCGGCCAGCGAGGTGTCAAACGGCATCCCGACCACGACCAACTCGTCTCCTCGATCGGGATCGAGTCCGAGAGCGGCCCCGGCCAGCCGTGCCACCGCCCCCTCTTCTTCCGGAGTGGTCTCCCGGTTGAGTACCACCGAGGCGGAGATCCGGCTGACCTGGCCGGGCGCTTCCACGACTCTTTCCACGGTCTGGCTGAACTCGTAGTTGCCCCCCGTCTGCGTTCGTCCCCCCTCCGACTCGCCGCCCGCCGCTCCCCCCATGGCGTATACGGGGATGGAGGCGCCGGGGAGGTTGGTGGCCGTCCCCGGCATGCCTCCGCCGGGCGGCACTCCTGTCCCCTGGAACGCCTCCCGGATTTCTTGTCGGCTGCGGACCAGCGGCTCGGACGCCGGCTGAAGCAGGACCTGTTCCGTCTCGCGCCGATCGAAATCGAGATCGACACGTACCGTGACCAGGGCATTGCCGGGTCCCATAACCTGCTCTAACATGGCCTGAACCTCGCCGGCCAACCGAACTTCCAGACTGTGCCTCAGTTCCGTCTGGCTTTGCAGGAGGCCGGGCCCGGCCTCCGGATACACGGCAGCCGACAGGAGTTGGCCCCGGGAATCCAGGACCGTCACCCGCCCCGGGTCGAGATCGGGCACTGCGCCCGTCACCAGGTGGGTCATCGCTTGCACCTGGTCGCGGGAGAGCGTGTGCCCCGGCCGCATGTCGACCATCACGGCAGCCGCCGACGGCCGCGACTGGCCGGCGAAGATGCTCTCGCGGGGGAGCACGATGTGAACCCTGGCCGCCTCGACGCCCCTGATCTGGAGGATGGTGCGGGTCAGTTCCCCTTGCAAGGCCTGCACCAGCCGTGCCTGGCGTTCCACGTCCGTGGAGGCCCAGCTTGCGCCGTCCAGGCTCTCCAGGCCGACCACTCCGCCCGTCGGCAGGCCGGTCGCAGCAACCATCATGCGCACCTCATGGAGGCGCGAGGCCGGCACGAGGATGGAGTCCCCTTGCTCCCCCATCTGGAAAGGCACATTGCCTTCCCGCAGGCGCTCGACGATGGCCGCGGCATCCTCGAGCGCCAGGCCGGTGAACAGGGGGACCATGGCCGGCCGGGTGGCCACCAGCACAAGCGCCGTGAGCGCCACCAGGGCCACCACCACCCCGACCACCAGCGACCAGTGGCCCTTGAGCAGCGCGCGCAATCGGTCAACCGTGGCTTGTACCAGGGCGGGCACCGGTAGCTCCCCCTCCAGCCGTCATCAAAGCGGCATCCGCATCATCTCTTGATAGGCCTCGATGGCCTTGTTTCGGATCTGGATAGCCAACTCGAGCGTGAGGTTGGCCTTCTCGGCTTCCAGGATGATGCTGTGCAGGTCCAGGGTTGCACCCTGCGCCAGGCGGGCGGCAGCATCATCCACCGCCAACTGCTGGGAGTTCAACTGAGATACGGCCCGCATGATTTGCTCGCCGAACTCCTCGACTGCTTCCGGCCGCCCGGCGCCCGATGCGGGGCGTACGGTCGACACGGCGGGGAGACTGCTGTTCACCGGGATCAGGCTACGGATCTGCATGTGTCGGCCCCCCTATCGCTCAGGAACGACCTATTTCCAGGGTGCGCTGGGCCAGGTTCCGGGTGGCCTGGGCGACCGCGGCATTGGCCTCGTATGCCCGGGTTGCCGCCATCAGGTCCACCATCTCTGAAACCAGGTCTACATTGGGCATGCGGACCAGGCCATCGGCATCGGCATCGGGATGTCCTGGATCATGTCGCACGGGGAACTCCGCCGGGTCGGCTACTATCCGAGTGACCTCGACCCCCCCGGTGGGTCGGGGGGAGAATACCGGCACCAGCCGGCGGTAGGGTTCGCCGGCAGGAGTACGGGTGGTATTGAGGTTCGCCAGGTTGCCGGCGATCAGGTCCAAGCGCAGCCGCTCAGCGGTCAGCGCGGACATGCTCGTCCTCAACGTCTCGAGCAAGCGCATCAGATCATCTCCCCCGATCTCACTTGCGTCCTTCGGTCACGGCGAGGCGGAGCGCGGCAAGGCGCTGGTTCAACTGGCGAAGCAAGGCTTGATGGTGGAGAGTGTTCTCGGACAGGGTTGCCAGCTCGTGCTCGAGATCGACGTTGTTGCCGTCAGGTCTCGCCGAAGTGCTCGTAACCGGCTGCAGCCAGGTTTGGGGCAGGGAAGGAGCGGATCCGGATCCCGGCCGCACATGACCGGGGTGGGTGGTGGCTACGGGCAGCAGGTTGCGGGCAGCCGACGAGAGTGCGCCGTCGAAGGTCACTGCGAGGCGCTTGTAGCCAGGGGTGCTCAGATTGGACAGGTTATGCGCGACCGCCTGATGGCGCAACCCGGCGACGTGAAGGGCCCAGTCGAGATGGCTGATGCCCGAAGTCGTAAGAAACCCCACAGCGCAACCCGCCTTTCAACACAAAACCCGCTTTGCAGCGGGGTTGCCAGAACGGGTGACGCCCAGGGGCGGTTGGGCAATCCCGGCAGCCCGGCTGTCCTGGACTCCAGTCCATTGGACCCGTAGCTTTGCGCCCCCACCTCGCGGTGGGTTTGCCCTTATCGGAATGTGCCAAGCCTTGCCATGAATTGTGACCGCACCAGGTTATCAAACGATCAAGGGTCTTGTCAACACCTCCCGCAAAAAAAATTGCAGATCGGTCGTCCGCTCTCCCTGACCAGCACTCCAATCGAGGTAGGGGCCGGTCTGCGGGTAGGGGCGGGTTCTAGACCCGCCCCTGTTGGGGTCGGCCAGCGCGCCATGCGGGCGTCACCAGGTATAGGGAGGATACGCAGTCCACCTTCAGCGCAAGGCTACAGCTCCAAAGAGCAGCGCGCCGGCAACTACCAGCGCGGGATGGACGCCCGCAGCGTGAATGAGGATCAGGCTTGCCGCGCCTATGAAGATGCTCACCCCGTCCACCGTGCGGGGGATCAGGTCGACGATGAGGAGCACCAGGAGCACGACCACCACGGGACGTATCGCCCGCAACATCCCGCCGACGGCGGGGTGGGCTTGAAACGCCAGGTACAAACGATATAGAACCAGCATAGCTACCGCCGAGGGCAAGATCATCCCCGCAAGGCCGGCGATGGCCCCGGGGATGCCGGCCACCCGATAGCCAATGAATGCTGCCATCTTGGTGGCGATGGGACCCGGCAGGGC
Source organism: Firmicutes bacterium UBA995 (assembly GCA_002291985.1). Classification (GTDB taxonomy): domain Bacteria; phylum Bacillota; class Sulfobacillia; order UBA995; family UBA995; genus UBA995. The sequence goes on along the minus strand of DBBB01000089.1, from coordinate 723 downwards.
GTTGCCCATAGCCAGCACTTGCACGAAATCGTCTGCCGTCAACCACCCGAAGTTGTCCACGGCTTCTATTTTGACGAGGGGGATAAACGAAGGCCCCCCTCCGAACCCGAGGACGCCCACCCGGGCCATGGCCAGAAAAACATCCCACAATTCGCGCATCACTGCGTCCCCTCCCCGATGGGTTCTCGGGCTGCTGCTGTCCATGAGGGACGGCGTAGTATCTCTCGCCTCAGGACCGATACGAGTAAGATCGCCGGGATCAGTGCCAGGGTGGTCGCGGCCAGGGCAGTTCCCATGGTCCAGGCGTCGGCGAGCCACCCCGTGAAGGCCATGCCCAGCCCACCTACACCGCCGGTCAGGCCGATCATCCCCGAGGCCAACCCGGCCCGGCCGGGCAGGAGTTCCTGGGCAAGCACCAGGGATCCGGGAAAGGCCGCCTGCAAGGCCGCCCCGGCTAGCAGCAGCCCGGCAATGCCGATCGGCCCGCCTAGCAGGGCGGTCCCCGGCCGCGTCAACCTCAGAAAGGGAGAGAATGGGACGCGAACCCTGGACAGGAAGATGCAGCTAAGCTTGGTATGCACGCCAACAGGATACCATGCCGCCGACGGCCGGACAAGGCGAGGGCGTTCACAACAAGGCGGGGGCTTGTGTGTTGATCTCGCCGCCCCCATATGCTATCGTGAAGGCGGTGCGGTCGGGGTGTGGCTCAGCTTGGTAGAGCGC
>DBBB01000045.1 GCA_002291985.1 Firmicutes bacterium UBA995 | reverse complement strand
CTGACGGAGCATTCCTTTGCCGACTTGCTGGATACGCGGGGTGTCCCTGATCCCGATCTGCTCATCCGCACCGGCGGCGAGCAGCGGGTGTCCAACTTTCTTTTGTGGCAACTCGCCTATGCCGAGATCTGGTTCACCCCGGTCCTCTGGCCCGATTTCGAGGGACGACATCTCGACGAGGCCATACTCGACTTTCAGTCTCGCCGGCGCCGTTTCGGCGGGCTCGACCCGGAGATCTCCGTCCGCTGAACGAGCGGGAGGTGCCTCGATGCTCAGGCAGCGGGTCGTCAGCGCCCTGGTCTTGGGGCCGCCGCTACTGGTCATGGCGGCGGCGGGTGGTCCCTGGCTGGCCCTGGGGGTATTGCTCGTGGTTACCCAGGGCTTGCGGGAGTACGCGCGTCTTGCGCGACTCGGGCAGGAGGAACTGGCCTGGCCCATCCTGTACCCCGCCGGGGCGCTTCTGGTCGCGCACGGATGGCTTGGGTTCCCGCCGCCGGAGTTCGTGCTCTTGTTGACGGTGACCGGGGCCTTCCTTTACTTTCTGGTCATGGGGAGACCGACCCGGGTCGCGGGGATCTGCCTCACCCTGTTCGGCCTCGTCTACCTTCCCTTGTTCCTGGGGTTCATCTTGCGGACGCGAGCCTTGCCCGATGGACTGGTGCTGTCCATCTACACGCTGATCGGGACCTGGAGCTTTGACAGCGTGGCCTACTTCGCGGGCCTGCGGTGGGGCCGCCGGCGACTGTGCCCGTCCATCAGCCCCGGCAAGAGCTGGGAAGGTGCCCTGACGGGGGCTGCGGCCAGCTTGCTGGCGGCGGGGATAGCGAACCGGTGGCTGGGTTGGAGTGCCGGCGCCTGGATCGCCCTGGGGTTGGTCACCGCAGTCGCCGCCCAGACCGGCGATATGCTCGAGTCTTCTTTCAAGCGATTCGCCGGGCTAAAAGACGCCGGGAGCCTGATCCCGGGACACGGCGGCATCCTGGATCGCTTCGATAGCATGGTGCTGGTTGCCCCTACCGTATACTTCCTGGCGGCATGGCTCGGTGGCTGACCGAAAAGGGGCGACGTGCGCACGCTAGCTTTGCTCGGGTCGACCGGATCCATTGGCCGGCAGACGCTGGAGGTCGTGGATTCCCTCGCGGCGACCTTCCCCTACCGGGTGGTGGCGCTGGCCGCCGGCAAGCTAACTCCCCTCCTGCTGGAGCAGGTGCGGAAGTACCGCCCGGAAGTCGTGGCGCTTGCCGGGCCTGGTCCCCAGGGCGACGTCCATGCCAGGCTTGGCGAACCGGGTGCATCCGTGGAGTACGGACCGCGGGGATTGGCCGCCGCTGCCCGCATCGGGGCGGACGTGGTGCTGAATGCCGTGGTGGGAGTGTCCGGGCTTACGGCGACGCTGGCGGCGATGGAGGCCGGTTCGGCCGTCGCCCTGGCCAACAAGGAATCGCTGGTAGCAGGTGGTCCGCTGATCGCGGCGCTGCTCGATGCCGGCGGGGGACCGCTCATCCCCGTGGACTCCGAGCCGAGCGCCGTGCTGCAGTGCCTTGGCACGGCCGGAGAGCGGGCCGGCCTGGCAAGAGTCATCCTGACTGCCTCCGGCGGTCCTTTCCGGGGATACACGCCTGAACGGCTCGCCACGGTAACGCGCGACCAGGCCCTGGCCCATCCCACCTGGAAGATGGGTCCCAAGATCACCGTCGACTCGGCCACCTTGATGAACAAGGGGTTGGAGGCGATCGAGATGACCTGGCTGTTCCGCCTCGAGCCCGAGCAGGTGGAAGTCGTCATCCACCCGCAGTCCATCATCCATTCGATGGTCGAGATGGTGGACGGGTCTGTCCTGGCACAGCTCGGCCTGCCGGACATGCGCTTGCCCATCCAGTTTGCCCTGACTTACCCCCGGCGCTTGCCCACCCCGTGGCAGCGCTACGACCCGGTCGCGGTCGGACCTCTGACCTTCGAACGCCCCGACCCGGCCACTTTCCGGTGCTTGCAGCTTGCCTATGAAGCCGCTAGAATGAAAGGTACAGCTCCCGCAGTGCTCAACGCGGCCAACGAAAAAGCGGTGGAGTTCTTCCTGGCCGGCAGGTTGTCCTTCCCCGGCATCGCCGAGCTGGTTGAGACCTGCCTCGAAGGGTTGCCGCCGCGACCGGTCTCGAGCCTGGACGACGTCCTGGCGGCCGACGCGGAAGCGCGACGGTTAGCGGAGCGGCTGTCGGGGAGACTCAGCTTGAGAGGTGGCGGGGATTGAGCCTGCTGGTGTCGGTGATAGTCTTCGGCTTGCTCATCTTCTTCCATGAACTGGGGCACTTCCTGGCCGCCCGCCGGGCGGGCGTGAAGGTTCACGAGTTTGCCCTGGGTTTCGGTCCCCGCGTCCTGGTCCTGCCCCGGCGCGATACCACCTACGTGGTGCGGCTCTTTCCCCTCGGAGGATTCGTGCGCATGGCGGGCACGGAGCCGGGTGAAGAGCAGGACCCACGCGGGTTCCTCCGACAGCCGGTGGCCAGGAGGGCAATGGTCATCGCCTCCGGTTCCCTGATGAACTTCCTTTTGGCCATCACGGTCTTTACCCTGCTGTTCGGGGTGGTCGGGGTCACGGCGCCCCTGGGCGATTCAACCGTGATTGGCGAGGCCCTGCTCGATCGACCGGCGCGGACTGCCGGGCTGCGCGCCGGGGATCGGATTACCGCGGTGGACGGCATACCCGTAGCCAATTGGCCTGAACTGGTGCGCTTGATCCAGGAACGCCTCGGCCGCACCGTGCAACTCGAAGTTCAACGGCAAGACCAGCGGCTGCGTGATCGCGGGCTGTTCGTCACCGTCGTGCCCCAGGAGAGTCCCGATCACCCGGGGCGAGGTTTCATCGGCGTGGCGCCCGTGACCGGCGTGCGCCGACTGCCGCTCTTTCAGGCCGCAGCTGCCGCCGTGACCTACGCCGGGCAACTGATCATCCTCGTATTGCAAGCACTAGGGGGGATGTTGCTGGGCCGGCAACCCGTGGACCTCGTGGGACCGGTGGGCACC
>DBBB01000071.1 GCA_002291985.1 Firmicutes bacterium UBA995 | reverse complement strand
GGGGAAGGTCGTGCACCGGGGTAAGCTCTTGACGGTGAAGACGGAAGAGGTCGAGCTGGCCGGCGGACGGATGGCCGTGCGGGAGGTCGTCGAGCACGCCGGCGCCGTGGCGGTAGTCGCGATGACTTTGTCGGGGGAGGTCCTGCTGGTCGCCCAGCACCGCCCGGGGCCGGGAGGGCTGCTCCTCGAAATCCCCGCCGGTACGCTCGACCCGGGAGAAACGCCGGAGCAGTGCGCCCGACGCGAACTCCAGGAGGAAACGGGCTACCAGGCGGGAACCATCCAGCCCCTGGGCGGCTTCTACTTGTGCCCCGGGTACTCCACCGAGTTCCTGCATGTGTTCCTGGCAACGGACCTTTCCGCGGCGCCGAGCCGTCCTGACGCCGATGAGGAACTCACCCTCCACCCGGTGGACTTCGAGGCGGCGCTGGGCCTCATCGACGCCGGTCAACTGCGTGACGCCAAGACGGTGGCCGGCCTGCTCCTGGCGGCCCGCCGGCTCGCCCGGCGCTGATCCGGCATCGACGCTCCCGTTGTGGGGGCGGTAGCCTTCACGCGAGGGGTAGTTGTCGGCTTCACCATGTGGTTCCTGGTGGAGGAAATGGGCACGATGGGCCTGCTCCTGGCCGCCTGAAGCCTTGGGGAATAGGGGGCGCCGCTCGCACCCCCACCCCCGCGGCAGGATTTTCCGCGGCACGGATGTAAAGTAACCCCGACAGCAGGTCCCGTGGAGGGAGACTTCAGATGATCGTCGGGGTACCGAAAGAGATCAAGCGTGATGAAAACCGCATCGCGATCACTCCGGGCGGCACGGCTGCTTTCGTAGGCCGGGGGCATACGGTGTTGATCGAGCGGGGGGCGGGAGTCGGCAGCGGATTTGAGGACGCCGAGTTCCGGGCGGCGGGCGCCCATATCGTCCCCCGGGAAGAGGTGTTCGGCCGCGCGGAGATGGTCCTGAAAGTCAAGGAGCCGCTTCCCGCCGAGTTCGACCTGCTCCGGGAAGGTCAGATCCTCTTCACCTATCTTCATCTGGCGCCCGAGCCGGAGCTGACCCACGCTCTCATGCGCCGGCGGGTCGCCGCCATCGCTTACGAGACCGTCCAACTGCCGGACGGCTCCTTGCCGCTGCTTACCCCCATGAGCGAGGTCGCAGGCCGGATGGCTACCCAGATCGGAGCGCGCCTGCTGGAGAAGCCGCAGGGGGGCAGGGGAGTCCTCATGGGGGGCATACCGGGAGTGCCGCCGGCGGAAGTAGTGGTGGTGGGCGGCGGCATCGTCGGCCTGAATGCCGCGCGGGTGGCCATGGGCATGGGAGCGCTGGTGACCATCCTGGACATCGCGGCGGAGCGGATGCGGTACATCGACGACGTGTTCGGTGGCCGCATGCTGACGCTGATGTCCAATCCCTTCAGCCTGGCGGCCACGGTGCGCCGGGCCGACTTGTTGGTCGGAGCGGTCTTGATCCCCGGCGCCCGGGCGCCCCGCCTGGTGACGGAGGACATGGTCAAGACCATGAAGCCCGGGTCGGTGATCGTGGACGTCTCCATTGACCAGGGCGGTTCCGTCGAGACTATCGACCGCGTGACTTCCCACTCTGAACCGACTTACGTCTGCCACGGGGTCGTCCACTACTCCGTGCCCAACATTCCCGGGGCGGTGCCCCGCACGTCTACCTTCGGCCTGACCAACGTGACCTTGCCGTATGCCCTGCAACTTGCCGACCAGGGACTGCGCCAGGCGCTGCGGGCCAACCCGGCGCTGGCCAAGGGGGTCAACGTGCTCGAAGGCCAGGTAACATACGAGGCGGTGGCCATGGCCCATAATGTCCCGTATGTCCCCCTGGTAACCGTCCTCGCTTGAAACGGGGATGCCCTGAGCGACTACCGGGGCAGGGGCGGGTGCCGAACCCGCCCCTACGGGAGAAAGCGGCTGCTGAAGTCCCGCATGAGCCGGGAGGCCACCCCGGCAAGCGCGACCAGGGCGATGAGGTTGGGTATGGCCATGAGGGCATTGAGGGTGTCGGCAATCCCCCAGACCGGGGCAAGTCCTCCCATGGCCCCGACCAGGACGAAGGGTAACCATAGCAGGCGATACGCGCCGCGGACGCGGCCTCCCAGGAGATAGGCGGCGCAGGTCTCACCGTAGAATGACCAGGTAAGAATGGTGGAGTACGCGAAGAAACTCAGGCAGAGCACTACCAGGGCCGACCCGACCCCGCCGGGGAAGGCGGCATCGAGGGCCCGCATGGTTATTGCCACCCCCTCCTCCCCGAGCGTCCAGGTCCCGGTGACGAGGATGGCCAGCCCGGTTGCCGTGGCGACCACCAGCGTATCGACGAACACCTCGCAGATGCCCCAGAGCCCCTGCCGCACGGGATGGTCGGTGACCGCGGCGGCGTGTACGATGGGGGCGCTGCCCAGCCCCGCCTCGTTGGAGAACACGCCCCTGGTTATGCCGAGACGCATGGCCTGCATCACCGTTGCCCCGGCGAATCCCCCGATGGGAGCGATGGGGGTGAAGGCGTGGGCGACGATGGTATGGAGGGCTTCCGGGATGTAGGGCAGATGGGTGGCGAGCACGACCGCCACTCCGCCAAGATACACGACAATCATGCCGGGCACCACCACGCCGGCGACCTCGCCGAGCCGGCGGATGCCGCCGACGGTCACGATGCCCACCATTGCCACCAGGACCAGGCCGGAAGCGATTCGGGGTACTCCCAGCTGCTCCAGGCCGTGCGCCACCGAGTTTGCCTGTACCATGTTGCCGATGCCGAAGGCCGCCAGCGCTCCGAAGATGGCGAACGCCACGGCGAGCCATCGCCAGCGGCGGCCCAGCCCCTCCGTGATGTAACGCATCGGCCCGCCGATCATGGGGCCCCGGCGCTCTCGCTCGCGGTAATGGACGGCCAGGATGACCTCAACCATCTTGGTGCACATTCCGAGCAGACCCGAGACCCACATCCAGAGGATGGCCCCCGGTCCTCCCAGGGAGATGGCGGTGGCTACGCCGACGATGTTGCCGACACCAACCGTGCCCCCCATGGCAGAAGCGAGGGCCTTGAAGGGCGACACGTCTCCCTCGTGACCGCCGGGACGAACGTTGGATACCGAAAGCTCTCGCAACATGCGAGGGAAGTAACGGAACTGAGCGCCTCTCGACCGGCACGTCAGGTACAGGCCGACGAGGATGATAGCTCCGACCATGAAGGGGCCCCATAGTACAGCGTTGACCTGGCGGTTCAGGTTCAGCAGCCATTCCATGTCAGGCGTCGCCTCCCAGAGCGCTCCCGGCGGCCGGGTTAAGACCTATTATTACCCATTCTCCGTCAGGACAGGCGTAATCCTCTCTGGCGAGCCGTCTCGGAGAGTGGTTGAACGTCTCCGGCCCCTTCATGGAGATGACCTGGCTCGAGGGACTGTTGCGCTGGCTGGCGGGGTTCGCGCGACAACTGGAGCGTTTCATGAGGGGAGGCGGCGGGTGAGGTTTCCATAAGGGGAGGGACCGGGCGAATTATGTTGAATGTTG
>DBBB01000163.1 GCA_002291985.1 Firmicutes bacterium UBA995 | reverse complement strand
CCAGATCGGATCGCAAACTGGCACCAGAACAGAGCCGCAGGATATCTGGCTCTGTCGTCAACCTTTCATCAGTCAGAGCATCCCGGATTGAGAAGTAGGTCTCGAACCACGGAGTCAACTGCAGTAATCGATCAATAACCAGGGCGACGGTGTTGACGTCGTATTCGACAATCCGATTGGCGGTGAACAGCCGCGTTAGCTCGTTGCGCAGTGGATATAATCCGTCCTGCCACAACGCTTCGGACGCTCGTTCGCTCATGCAAATGGCGACCCACGGCTCGTCTAGAAGCTTCGACCAGTCAAGCAGGACTTCGATATAACGGTGGGCGTCGTCCTCAGGTTCGGGGAGAGCGAGGACGCCCGCATCAATCGTCACGCTTGCGGCAGTCACGATTGTGTTCCCTTCTTAGTCCTGCGTTTGGATACTGCCGCGCGAAGGATTGCCTCAGCCTCACGCTGGCTCTGGTCGAAGAACCCTTCCGGCCAGTCCAAGATTGCCCCAAACTCGTTGATATTCACCTCCCTGAAAGAGGACCCGTGTTCCGCCTTCCCTACGAAGTACACCTTCACCGCCTCCATCCAAGGATTTGCCTTCACGGAGGCCGCGACGCGGAATCGAATGCGGTTGATGATATAGTCGCTGTGTGTTTCCACCAAGCACTGCTTATCCAGTTGCGTCATCGACAGGAAGAAGTCTGCTAGAAGCGTCTGAACCTTCGGGTGTAGGTGAAGTTCCGGCTGCTCAAAGATAAGCGTTGTGTTTGGTGCGGCAAGGAGGCTAACCACAAGAATTGGGAGTACCTGGCTCACGCCCACGCCGACGTGAGTGAGATCATACGGCTGCTTACTACCGGCGGTGCGGACCGTAAGTTCGTGCCCGAACTTCCCCTTGTCAGAGCTCTCAACGTGCTCAGCCATACCGAGGTATCGCAGCCATTCGATGACCGCGGTCTGCAGGGACCGTCTGACGGGTTTGACCTCGATGTCCGACTCGACAAACGCCGATGGCGGAATGTAGCGCACCGGGCGATCCTTGTGGAGTTCGAGTACAGCCGCTGTCTGTTCTCCCTTAAGACCCACGTCCGTGGGGTCGGCAGTGGGCGAGAGCGGATAAAGCGACTTGGGCTCATCGCGCAACGGACCAAGGTAGCGCACGGAAGCGGCAAAGAACTGATCAATGTAGCGAATCGCCTCGGTAACAGAGCTTGGGGCACGAAATGGCACGACGGCGGGTTTTTCCCCGCGCCCTTTCCACAGGGCACGGACCGAGTCCCTCACGAACCTTTCGAAGGCGTCATCCTCTGCAAGCCTTCTGCGAATCTCCATCAAGATCAGCGGAGGCAGCTTCCACAGCGTGTCGTTCAGTTGTTGGAGCGGGACAGGTTGATCGCCAAACCGACTCTGTTGGCCCGCGAAGGGGGGCAAGGCCATGCCGACATCGTAATCCATATCGCTCAGCAACTGCAGAATTCGCCTGACGACAGGAGTCGGAACGGTAATCTGTCGATCCCGATACACGTGCCGTAAGTGGCCGCGAGAAACACTAAGTATCGCGCGAGTGCCTTCTTCCACCATGTCAACGCCCAAAGCCAGCTGCTGCGGGAGGAAATGCCGGAGCACGCAGCCGACAGGCTGTGCCGAGGGGAGATCCTCGCGAATTTCTTCCAGAGATTCAGGGTCTATCTCGACTTCATATTTCAGGCTGCCGCGCGCCATGAGTTCTTCACTCTCCGCCGCGTCGATCCACTTTCGCTTTGATTCGTCGCTTTGAAGAGGAGCCCGTCGAATGGCGATGTAGAAACTACGATCCCCGGCCTCGGGATCTCGGGTCGATACAGAAATCCGCGAGGAAAACAGCAGCGGCTGGATCTGGGCAGTCTCGCGTTGCCCCTCGTCATCCTTGGTGTCGAAGGCAATCTCACACGAAACACTTGCGACGGACTGCTTATTTCGCATGAAGTAATGCGGTAGGCGCCGGAGTGCGCTGGAAGGTCGGCAAGTCCAACCGATGACAATCTGATCCGCAGGACTCTCGGCCGTTCTGATGTCGTCAAACTGCCCGAGCCGAACGAGCGCGCCGTTCAGGACGACGGAGCGCGAACTCACCTTATGCGCCAGTGTCTGCGCAACCAAGAGAATGGATTGCAGGAAAGTGCTCTTGCCGCTGCTATTGGCCCCTGCGAAGACCGTGAGCGGGGCAAGCTGCAGGTCCGTCTCACTGGAAACCGACTTGAAATTGAAGAGTCTCCATTGCGTGATCATGCGTCCTCCCCGCTTCTCGTGACTGCCTGGTCGTACCACATGAGGAGCTTGGGGTCCTCCTGGAGAACGTTCTCGGGGATCTTGCGCGCCACGGCGATCATGGTGGGGTAATCCCGGTCCTGCCATGCCTTCTTGAAGCCAGCGCGGACGGCCTCGAGGCGGAAGACCTTGAGCCGTTTCTGCTGGGACTGACGGTACTCCTCGAACTCGCGCAACAGGGCCCGCTCGCGGAGCTTCTCCAGGTCGCCGGCC
>DBBB01000151.1 GCA_002291985.1 Firmicutes bacterium UBA995 | reverse complement strand
CACGATCGTGCTACAGGTGGCGGGGGCTTCCCGGACCTTCTCCCTTGACCCGGCGGTCAAGACATTCGACGAGCGCGGCGTTCGGCGGGATCTTACCTACGTGAGGGCCGGCCAGCAGGTGGAGGTAACGCTGGTGGGCGGCGCGGTGATGGAAATTCGGGTGAAGTGACGGGTTCTAGCGATGCCCGGGTGCAGGGGAGGCGATCCCCTCACCCGGGACTTGCTGGAAGAGGCTTTCACCGCCACGCCACCGGACCAGCCTGGCGACTCAGGCCCCTTCCTCCGCTAACTTGCTGACCCACTCCTCGACCAACGTTCGCATCTTTGCCGCCCCCCCATGCGGCTCGCGGTCGATGGCTTCCGAAATATAGCAAAGGTCGAGATCCTGACGATGTACGGCAAGGAGTCTTTCCGCCCACTCGCAATCCACGGTGGACCCCCAGTAGACGCAGGCGCGGAGGCGATCCACTATGAGGTCTTCCACACCAATGACGTACACATGGCCACCGGTGTCCAGACGCAGCTTGACTACTCGTTCCGTGGCTCCCGCGAGGTCGCGTGAAGGCACCTCGATCGCCACATCAAGTCCATCATGATACCAGTGGCGTTCTCCGATCCGGCTGGTGAATCCCAGGCTGGAGAGAACTTCACCCACGGCGTCCGGGGCGACGAGATCGATGTCGCGTGTTGCATAGTCGCCGCGCGTGTAAATGGCCACCGCATGCTCCCCGACGACTATGGGCAAAAAACCGCGGGACTCGCAAGCGGAGGTTACCGTGGCCATTACCCGCAAGAAGAGTTCAAACGCCGGCATGCCACGTTGAGCCATGGCGACAAGCTGGGCGATATCAGTACTGCCGGATGGCATAGAACCACTCCCGCGGGCCCTCTTTCACGACCTTACCACCCGCAAGGGCTGCTTCCCAGCGTTTCACCGAGATCCTGGTCAAGAGGAGTTGCTCCTCCCTGCTGCGCGGCCGACCACCCTTGCGGGCAACAAACGATCGGATAGGCCCGGCAGCGCGGACCCGTCTTTCGATATCTTGCAGCGTCAACTCCCGCATGATCAGAGTATGGGGGTAGTCCCCTCATCCGTCAATCCCACGTCCCAACCTGCCTGCGGAATGGTGGCAGGAAACGCGTGCGTCGGGAACGAAACCCACGCAAGCACCGGTAACGGGTAGAGGTGGCCGTCATGACCTATAGAACGCTGGGCCGGAGCATGAGAACGCTTGCAAGCCTGGTCCTCGTTTCCCTCATGGCGATGGGCTGTGTCTACCCGCCTCCCTCCGGCACGGCGCCACGGGACGCCCCCGCGCTTCTGCTGCCGGTTTCCGACGGGTTACGCCTCCTCGAGATCGACTGGGGCGCCGTTCCTCTGCTCGAACTGGCGCCGGCCTGGGAAAAGAGCTATGCCCAGGCGGTGGCCGCGTCCGTGGCCGAGCACGGCAGGTCGGTGGTTGCCGCCGTAGCCCTGCCCGACGGCCGTCCCACTGCGCTCGGATACGAGTTGTTCGACGATGCCGGTCAACTCATTTCCCGGGTCATGTTCACCGACCGGCGCTATCGGGCGTCCTCGGTCCGCCTGCTGGGAGAGGGCCGGTGGGTTGCCGCCACCAAGACGGAATTGAACCAGGAGGGTGAGTTCAGCATCCATAACTCGCAAGGGCGGAGGCAACTCGTCCGGCCTGTGCAGGGCTGGGCGGTGGCATCTGGCTCCCGGGACGGATCCCGCGTGGCCGTCCTCCAGCAGCCCCGCTGGGGGGTGTCGGCCCGCCTCCACCTGTTGGACACGGAGGGTTGGCGGGAACTCACCTCCTTCCGCGTCCGCCCGGACGCCACCGTGCAGTTTTCGACCGGCGGGCGGATGCTGGTGACCGACGCCGAGCGGGTCTTCCTGGTCGCATCCGGTGGTGAGGTGTTGGCGGAGTATCTCCTACCTGCTCGCCTCCGACGCGTGGTGGCCCTATCGCCCTCGGGGGAGAGGGTAGCGGCGACAACCGGAGGGGCGGACAGCAGGGCTTACGTGTTCAACCAGGCGGGAGAGCGCCTTGTCGACTTGCTGCTGTTCTTCGGGGGTACCAACGGCCTGGCCTTCTCCGAGGATGAACGCTGGCTGGCGGTGTATGATGTCGGCGAGCGGGGCGGGATATACCTGTTTGACCTGGCTTCCGGGGAACTGGCCTGGAGGTCACTGTTCCTGGCCATCGAAGGGGCGGAAGTGCGTATCCGCAACATTTCCCTCGATCCGGCCTTGCGTCGGATTGTGGCCCAGGTAGTGGTCCGCAGACCTGGTCCGCCGTCTGTAGAGGAACACTTCCTTTACGTGGCCGCGGATGATGGACGGCCCCTGGGCCGCATCTTCCTGGGGGCCAATCTGGAAGTCGCCATGGCCGGGCACGGCAGGATGGCCGTGGTCACCACGAACAATCTGGCCGACTGGAGTGGCCGGGTCCACAATTACGTCCGGTGGTACGATCTCACCCGGTTGCTCCCACGCGAATCCCGCTGATGGCCGACAAGCCCGCCGGGTGTGCAGGAACCCGGCGCCACCCGTTGAAGGTAACATAATACCGGGAGTTCGGAGGCGGGCATGGGCGAACTCGGTCGGGGCACCATATTGCAGGATCGCTACCGCATTGTCGGCCTACAGGCTGAGGGCGGCACGGCTCAGGTATACCTGGCCACCCGGCTTGGCATGGACGAGGAAGTACGGCTGGCCGTCAAGCAGTTCCCCAGCGGGGCCACCCCGCCCCAGGAGTTCCTCAACGAGGTGCGGGTGCTCTTCCGACTGAGTCACCCCAATCTGCCCAAGGTGTACGACTTCTTCCAGGAGGGTGGTCACTACTTCCTGGTGACGGACTTCGTGGACGGCCAGACTCTCGCCGAACTCGTACAGGCACGCGGCGGGTCGCTGGACGAGGCCGAGGTCATCGAGTTCGGTCTGTCAATATGCGCTATCTTCCATTACCTGCACGAGACGTCAGAGCGAGTTGTCCACCGCGACCTGAAACCGGGGAATCTCATGCTCGACGCCGACGGCCACCTCAAACTGATCGACTTCGGCATCGCCCGTGCGCTCCGGGGCGACGAGGACACCCCGGGCGTACACGGCTTCACCGAAAGTTTCAGTTCGCCCGAGCAGCGACGGAATTTGCCGACGGATGAACGCAGCGATATTTACAGCTTCGGGGTTACGGTCTATTACTTGCTGCGAGGCGTACCCCCCGAGCAGGAGTTCCTGCAGACCCTCGAAGGCAGGCGCAGGCGAACCGTGCCCCGCGGCCTCCAGCGTATCTTGCGGCGGTGCCTGGAGCGCGAGCCGGAGGCGCGTTACCCGTCTTTTGCCGAACTGGAACGCGATCTGCAGACCTATCGCCGCCTGCGACGGACCACGCTGAGTCGCCGGTTGAAGACAGGAGCGGGCCTGGTTGCCTTGGTGGCGCTGTCCTTACTGGCCAGAGCCGTCCTGGCGCCCGCCGAATTCCCCCTGATAGGCGACCGCCATGCCCTGCCCGGAAGCCGGGTGGTGATGCACCTGGCGTTGCCGCCGGCTCGCCTGGCGGCCACCGAGCCCCGGCTGCGCTGGGAAATCTACGATCGCCAGTTGCCGGGAGAACCCGTGGCCATCTTTCAGGGACGGGCGGGGATCACTTTCGAACCGCCGAGGCCGGGAATATATCGAGTCGAAGTGCGCGACGGCGACCGCCGGATTGGCGAGACACGGGAACTTGTCGTTTACCAGGTCGTATCGGTCTCATCCGAGGTGCTCCTGGGACAATCCGTGCGCCTTGAGGCCAGTCCGCAAGTGCCCGAGTCTCCCGGCCGCAGCCATCGCTGGCGCTGGTCGATCGCCGGCCCGCAAGGGCAAACGGTGGAACGGGTAACCGATGTCCCGTGGCTTGACTATCGCTTTCCCGTGGCCGGCCGCTACGAAGTCAACCTGGCGGTGCTCGTGCAGGTGGAGGGGTCCTTTGATGTCATGATAGTGGGTCCACCCGGAGCGGCCCGGTTCGTCGAGGGCGTCACCCATCACCTCCCCGAGCCCGAGCGGATTATCAGCCAATCCGGCTTCGACGCTGTCGAAAGGGGCTGGCCGGTCAACTGGACTCTTGTCGGTCAGGGTGCGACCCCTGATCCCGGGGAAGGGCATGGTGGGCCGGGGACCGTGCGGTTGACGGATGTACTTGACGAGCGTAGCTATGCCATCACCACCCTGCCGGCCGAGGGTGGCCGCCGCTATCGGGTGACGGTGTGGACCCGTGGCCGGGGAGTCGACCCGCAAGGGCAGCAAGTGCTGGAAGTGCAGTTCCGATCGATGGTGGATGATCGGTTCGTATTGCCGCCCCGGCGGGTGACGCATACCCGGTCCGGCGACTTCGCGTGGGGGCAGATGTCGCTGGAATTCGCCCTGCCCGACGGCGTCGCCGCCAACCTCGAACTGTATCTCAAGGCGGTGGGACGGGGGACCGTCTGGTTCGATGACTTCGTCGTGGAGGTCTTGGATGGTTAGGCGACCAGCCCTGGTGGTGGCGATCGTCCTCGTGCTCGTGGTCGGAGCTGGGCGGCCCCTCTTCGCCGGGCCGTTCCCCGACCTGGCCGGGCACTGGTCGCGGCGGCATGCCGAGGTGCTGTGGGCGCGGGGGGTGATCCGGGGTCTGCCCGACGGCCGTTTCGCGCCGGATCGGCTAGTGACTCGGGCGGAAGTTGCCCGCTTGTTGGTGATGGCCCTGGGGGATACCGGGGAATCCCGGATGCTGGCGGGTCTACCCTCAAGCTTCCTCGACCTGGGACCCACCCACTGGGCCAACGGGTATGTCGAAGCCGGCTTCGAGCGCGGCCTGGTCATGGGCTATCCGGACGGCCACTTCCGCCCTGACCAACCGGTGACCCGAACCGAACTGGTAGTGATGCTGGCAAGGGCGGGGGGCTGGGAAGAGGAGGCCCGGGTAGCCGGTGGAGGCGCCGCGGGCGGGTTGCCCTTCGCCGATCGCCGCGCCATACCCGGCTGGGCGGTGGGGCACGTCCTCAGCGTTTGGGGCAGGGGCCTGGTGACGGGCTTCCCCGACGGAGACTTCCGGCCGGGCGAGTTCACCAGCCGCGGTCAGGCGGCCGCCACGATAGCCAGGCTCCTTGAGTTCCGGGGCATCCTGTACGATCACCTGGGCGAGTTGGCCGGGGTGGATCCCGCCGGGTGGCTCACGCTGCGCCTACCGGGCGGCGGCACCCGCAAGTTCCGTTTGTCACCGGCAACCGCCCTGTATCGTCAGGGGGCGCCGGCCACCGTTGCCGATCTTGCCGTGCTGGATGAAGTGCGCGCCGTGGTGTCCCCCGAAGGCGAAGTCCGATATCTTGAAGCTTTCCTCGCCGACGCTTCCGGACGGCTGGCCTCGCTGGATCAAGCCGGCGGCGTGCTGGCGTTTTTCCCCCGGGAGGGGGGCGAGCGCCGCAGCTTGCGGGTCGCCCAGGACGCGGTGCTGGTGCGCAATGGCAGTAGCGCTCGACCGGAGGATTTCCGCCCCGGCGATGAACTGTACCTGATCTTGGGGCAGTTTACCGGCGAGGTTCGGGTGCTATGGGCGACCCGGGTCGACCTGACCGGGCGAGTGCTGGCGGTGGACCTTGCCGGGCGGAGGCTGGATGTGAGCCTGGCGGGAAATAGGCGGCGCCTGTTCGACATGGCGCCCTCCCCCGTCACCCTGATTGACGGGCGCCCTTCGGGATGGGAGAGCATCCAACCCGGAGATTCGGTGGCACTTGCCCTGGGCCAGGATGGGATGGTCACTTTCCTGGATGTGGCCCGGTCTCCCGTCACCGGGACCCGGGACCAACGGCCGTGATCGGCCGGCTGACCGCTGTCGGACTGCTGCTGCTCCTGGCGTGGGGGTGGCCGGGGGCGTTGCTACCCGTACGGGTATCCGACGAGACTCCCGCCAACGAGCGGAAGCTCGACGCAGCGGCTTCCGTCCCCGTGCCCGTGCCCGACGAGGCGGCCGCCCGGGAAGCCATGGCGGTAAACTTGCGCGCTATCGGTGCTGACACTTTCGTGGATGCCACGGGCAGGAGCGGCCGGGGGGTACTGGTCGCCGTCATCGATACAGGGGCAGACCCGGCCCACCCGGACCTTCAGCTTACCCCGGCCGGGGAACGCAAGATCGTAGACTGGGTCGATTTCACCGGCGAGGGGGACGTGGACATCACCGTGAGCATCCGGGCGCCCCGGGGAGGCTGGGCGGACACCCCGCTGGGCCGGGTGAACCTGGGCCATATCACCTCGCGGAGCGGCCTCTACCGGCTGGGAAGGTTCTCCGAACGCCAGCTTGCCCTGGCAGGACCCCTGGGGCACGATCTGAACCGCAACGGCGTATCGGGGGACGGTATCAGGGTGCTGGTCACCGACAGCTTGCTTCCCGGAGTGTACGATACGGTTCATGTCGACACGAATGGCAACAGGGATTTCACGGATGAGGTTGCCTTGCGGGAATTCCGTGTTGGACACGAGGTAGGCCACTTTCCCGGCAGGACGCCCGGCGTGCGCCACGAACGGGTGCCCTTCGTGGTTGCGCGGATAGCCACGGGGGGACACCGCGTGAGCCTGGGGTTTGATGCCAACGGCCACGGCACTCATGTTGCCGGCGTGGCGGCGGCTTCCGGCGCTCATCGCGGGGGGATGAACGGAGTGGCGCCCGGCGCCCGGTTGCTCGTACTGAAGGTCCTGGACGCGGCCGGTGACGGGTACTGGTCGGATATCGCCGCAGCGATGTCCCATGCTGCCGAACAGGGTGCCCATATCGTACTCCTCAGCCTGGCCGGGGGGCACGCTCCCGGTTCGCTCGTGGCCGAAACCCGGATGATGCGACGGCTGACAGAGCTGCACGGTACGGTTTTCGTCGTGGCCGCAGGGAACCTCGGGCCGGGACTGGGCAGTTTCAACGCGCCGGGCGATCCTCACCTGAGCCTGGCGGTGGGTGCTTACATGTCCCCCGCCATGTGGAGCGTCCAGTACGGCTACGATGTGCCGGCCGAGGGCGTATGGCATTTCAGCGCGAGTGGTCCCGGCCCCGACGGCAGCCTGGGTCCTGCCACCCTGGCCCCCGGCGCCGCCGTTGCCCCCGTGCCTCACTGGCTCTCCCCCTCCGGTTATGCCCGCTTCGAAGGCACGAGTCAGGCTGTGCCG
>DBBB01000097.1 GCA_002291985.1 Firmicutes bacterium UBA995 | reverse complement strand
AGTCGAGATCGAAGTATTCCCTTACGTACTCTTCGGGGACAGAGGGCGCGAATGGTCTGAACGGTTCCCTGTGCTTAACCTTGCTGTTCACTCGGTCTTTGGTCCTGGGGTCGCTCGGGTCAGCCAGAATGCTGCGGTTTTCCAGCGCACGCGGGCCGATCTCTGAGCGCCCCTGAAACCACCCGAGGATCTGACCCTCCCCCAGCTTGGTCGCAGCAAGATTGACGACTCCGTCGGGCCCGCAATACCTGACGTCAACTCCGTCCACGCCGGTCACCAGCGACTCAATGTCTCTGTCATTGTACTCGCATCCAAAGTACGGGCTTAGCAACGGTTCGTTCGTTCGCGGCACGTCAGGGTTGTGCAGGTAATACCCGTAGAGGGCGTTTCCTATGGCGATGCCTCCATCGTTGCATGCCGGGAAAAAATACACTTCTTCAAACGGGGTTTCCCTTAGTATTCGGTAGTTTGCCAGACCATTTAGGAACACGCCGCCAGCGACACAGAGCCGGCTGGAGTTGGTTATCCGATGGGCGCTGTTCGCCATGTAGAGAATGACTTCCTCCAGTGTCCTTTGCGCGAGGCGTGCAAGATCCTGGTGCTCCGGCAAAATGGCACCTCTGTCGGACCTTTGAAGGTGCTTGTACTGGGAAAGAAGGTTCACAGTGAAGATAGAGTGTCCGTTGGGGAGTTCGGCAACTGGAAGTTCCGGGTAGGCATCCGATGCGTACGAGGCGAGGCCCATGGTCTTCCCTGCATCAAACGGGCTCCAGCCGAGTAGTCTTGTGACCTGGTCGTACATGTTTCCTATGCTTAGGGGATAGTTGGGCGGGAGCCCCGGCATCGGACGGGCTGGACTACCGGAAGTGCTCACCTCGAGAATATCATTCCCGATGCCCTTCCATATTGCCTGGCGTTCGACGAAATCCTCGATGCCGTAAGGCAGAAGCACATTCTGAGACCCTCCCCCGTCCAAGGTGAGGATAGCACTTTCGCGGAAGCCGGAGAGGCAGTAGGCGGACGCCGCATGACTGAGATGCCTTATGTTCAGCGTCTCGATACTGCCGTCCAATGGGAACGAGTATTCCTCGAACGCTCCCCGGTGGTTGCCAACTACCAAGTCAACAGCTTCCAGGCCTATCCCTGCATACCTGAGGCAGTACTCGATAGTCTCAGTCGGATATGCCGAGCTGTACTTGATCCGATCCAGCCTCTCCTGTTCCACGGCCACTACGAGCAAGGGGACCCCCCGCTGCATCAACAACCTCTGTATGGCTTCCCTCTTGGCCGGGTTCGCAGAACAAGAGACGCTCCACGACGAGGCAACGGTGAAGCAGGCTTTGGCACAGAAGTCGAACGCGAAACAGTCGCTTGAGGGTGGCCGGGGGTGGAAAGGAAACCTCGTTCATGGCCCCTCCGTTGGCCACCCTATGTGGCAAGACGGTGGCCAAGCAGTGTCAGCGACGGCACCAATTGACCAAGGCTTCGGCCAAGCGCCACCTACCTGGCCGTTGCCATCTCCCCGGCTCCCTTCAGCTCTATCCCCAGGACACTCAGAACAGCATCCAAGTCTAGAGTTCCGACGCTGTACAGTCTAACATAGAGAGCACCCTCTCTTGGTCTTGCCCGCAGAGAGGATCTCATGCAGATCCTGGGGCCAAAGCATCTCGCGCCTTCCTTCGGCGTTCTTGTAGTTCATCCCAAGCGCATAGCCGTATCCGTAGCTGTTGTAGAGAGCAACGGCCCGTTGCTCCTCCCGAATGGTACGGCAACGGAGGATGGCATAGTAGAGCATCATCTTGGCTGCGTTTCGTCCTGCCTCGGCCGGTGTCATTGCCCCCCAGTCCTTCGGCACGGATTTCGAGTAGATGACCTCGCCGATCTTCTCCATGTACCAGAAGGTCATCTCGTAGGCGGCCTCGGCAAGCGCCTCCTTCGACCATCTCAAGACAATGCGCCACCCGTTATCCCCGATGTGCGTGATCTCGTCGTCCTTCCGTGGAGGCTCACCTCGGTCAACGTTAAGCAAGCGGCCGTTCTCGGAGTCTTCGAACTGGAATGATCGCGGCAGTTTCCAGTCGCTGGGAAGAACAGCAATGCGTATACCCCGCCGATCTTTCCCATAGCCCACCTTGACTGCCTCAGCGGGATAGTCCACACCGGCTACCCATAGGCCTAGCGTTGCTCGTCGAAGGTGTTGGTCGAGCTGTTCGCCCAGACGACTCTCAGATCGGATGTATGACTTAACCTCCGTAACTCCGGCGACGGCAATATTCAAAGCCGCATCCGGTCTACATTCCTCGATCAGGATGTAGAGGTCGGCACCTTTGAGAAGGCCTTTTCCCCTCGCCGGATGGACGCACACCGCATCGCCGACGTACAGCCGGGCGTTTGGGGGCAGTTCGCCGTGTTGCTGAAGCTGCTCCTGCAGGCGCAAGCAGGCTTTGGCCGCGAGCAACTCCGTGACTGCGCCTTTGAAGCAGTTAACCATGTGCGAGTAGATGAATGTGATGGCGGAGGCGGATTCAGCGTCGGAGAGGCGGTGGCCGACCAACTCCGTCGGGATCTCCCCAGCATTCTCGTAAGGGCCTTTAAGCAGGAACTCCTGGAATAGCCTGCCCCGTGGGTGTGACTCGATGTTGCGGATAGAAGCGGCGAGCGCTTGGCGGAAGATGAAAAGAGGATCGGTACCGTTTGCGAAGACCACACCGCCCGCCAACGCGACTTGCAGCGCACACTCCATCTCTTTGCCTAGGTCGGAACCCAAAAGCTCAAACCCGACAGTTTCAACGAGCGATCCCGAATCAGAGATCATACTTGTAGATCTAGCTTCCATTGTTCACCTCGGCGTCTTGGTGCGAGGCATAACCTGCGGCCGCGGACCGGCCATCAGGTTCATGCCGTTGTTGTTAGGCCGGCGCTCGTAGCAACGGTCGATGTGCTCGCCCTCGTCCCGACCCGTTCAGCCACATCGCCGAACGTGAATACGAACCATTTCGGGTCCTGACCTTTGTCAGATTCCCACTTGAACCAGTCGCTGACGATCTGCCACAGCCCATCCTCCCGTCGGGTCCACGAGTCGTTGCCCGCCTCTTTGCTGAGCTGGATCACGTACAGAGCCATGATTGCCAACCGGCACTCGCCTGGCCTTCGCGGTGGTAGGTTGTTGGATTCGCTGAAGATAAACCGCAACTTGTCCGCGACGACGTCCGCCAGTTCCCTTACTGCAGAAGTCGCTGCGCACTTCTCGCAAAATTCCTTCCAGTTGATTGGGCGCGGGACCTTCGTGGCCTCCGGCGCTACGAGCATCTCCGAACCAATGATCTCGATTTGCTCGCGGTACAGAAGTTCCTTGCCTGGGTACCTTCCCGAACAGATCACGGGCTCGATGTGGCTCTCCCAATGGGAGAGGAATGTCGTTTGCTCCTCGGTAAGGGGGCGAGTCCACCTCGCGTTGAGCGCGATTCTCATTGACCCAATAAGCTGAAAAAGGAGGAATGCCATACGGAGGCCAAGACTTTTCTCAGGGTGCACGGGGTCGATGGTCTCCTCCAGCATGAATCGCTGAAGCTGCTTGAACCTCCGCAATTCGTCGAGGTCTTTGTTGTCGGATTTGATGTAGTAGATTGAGCACACCTCGATCAGCCGTGGCAGGAGAAGATCAACGTACTCGATGACGACGAGCCTGTCCGCCCGATCAGATTCTGCGAACTGACGTATCCGGAGGTCTTCCTCTTTCCTCTGTTGGAGAGTGAGAACCTCGATGTTCTGGCGATGGGCCTGTTCGAGAAGGCGAAGCTGGCTCTCGTGCGTCTGAGCCGTCTGACTTCGGGTTACCCTGGCTTGGAACCAGCCAGCGATGACGGTGCCGAGAACAACTGCGAAGACACCGATCACTGGCCCAAGCTCTTGAACCAAATCGACGATATCGTTCATTCCCACGGCTCCCCTCCTCGCCAGAGATAGCTAGTTCGGCTGCGGTAGGAACGCCGATTACCCGCCGCCCCCCGCACAGACCCCGGCGTGCGGGTTTCCCGCACCGGCTTCCTCGGTTGTACTCGCATA
>DBBB01000066.1 GCA_002291985.1 Firmicutes bacterium UBA995 | reverse complement strand
TACGTCATACCCAAGGTAAACGGGAATGCACCCTGTGGCTGGCCACCCGCCGCCGCAGCCGGCGCTCCCATCCCTGGTCGGTGGGCTGGTAGTACGGGGTGCGGAGGCCCGCGGGCAGGTACTGCTGGGCGACCCGGTGGCCGGGGTGGTCGTGGGGATACAGGTATCCCTCGCCGTGGCCGAGACGGGCCGCGCCCTGGTAAGAGGTGTCCCGCAGGCGCACCGGCACGGCGGGTGACCGCAGTTCGCGCACATCTGCTTCTGCCCGGCCGAGTGCGACATAACACGCGTTGCTCTTGGGGGCGGCCGCCACATATACCGTGGCGTGGGCGAGGGTGGTCTTGCCGCTCCCCGGCGGGCCATGGAGGATGAGCGAAGGGACCCTGTCTTCAACGATGGCCGCGCGCAAGGGGCAACCCGGCCCCAGGGTGTCCTCCTGCCCCAAGGAACTCGTCCAGGGTCCGGGGCCGCATCCGAGCGGCCAGGGGGGCTTCCCGCCGCAGTCGCTCCCGGTCTTGGGCGCCAAACAGCCCTTCGTCCTTCACGGCGATCGGCCCCCCCGTGCCACCGCGGCAATCACGGACGTCGCGTGGTCCACGTCGTCCGCGGACACGTCCTTGTGGGTGACGAGCCGGACCCGATTAGCGTCCATGAAGCCAGTCCTCACGCCCCGCGCCGCCAGGGCCGAGCAGAATTCGGCCGCAGGCCGTCTCGTCGCCAGCATCACCATGTTGGTGTCCACCTCATCCGGTCGAACGGTGATGCCGGGGATGCCGACCAGGGCATCGGCGAGGCGCCGGGCGTGCATATGGTCTTCGGCCAGGCGGTCGACCATGTCCCGGAGGGCGACCAGGCCGGCCGCAGCTATGACTCCTGCCTGGCGCATGGCCCCGCCCAGCACCTTGCGGGCTCTCCGCGCCTGGACAACCCATGGTCGCGATCCGGCCAGGATGGAGCCAACCGGGGCCCCCAGCCCCTTGGACAGGCAGAACATCACCGAGTCGCAACCGTCGGCAATGCGGGCGGCGGGAACGCCGAGGGCGATGGCAGCATTGAAAATGCGCGCGCCATCGAGGTGGACGGCGCAGCCGGCGGCGTGGGCCGCGCCGGTGACGGCATCGAGCCGGTCCAATGGCCATACCGCGCCGCCGGCCCGGTTATGGGTGTTCTCCAGGCACACCAGGCTCGTGCGAGGGAAGTGAATGTTGGCGGGGCGGACGGCCGCTTTCACCGTCTCGGGGTCGAGCACCCCTCTGCAGCCGGGCAGGGGCCACACCTGCACTCCCGCCAGCAAGGCAACCCCGCCCGCCTCGTACCAGTAGATATGGGCATCGGCTTCAACGATGATCTCATCGCCCCGCGCGGTGTGCGTCAGGACGGCGGCCTGGTTGGCCATGGTACCGCTCGGGAGGAAGACCGCCGCCTCCTTGCCGACCATCGAGGCGGCCAACTCCTCGAGAGCGTTCACGGTGGGGTCCTCGCCATATACGTCATCCCCCACCTCTGCCCCTGCCATCGCCCGCCGCATGTCGGCCGTGGGTGAGGTCACGGTATCCGAGCGCAGGTCAACTACACGCAAAACCCATCCCCCTCTTCCGGGGGATGCCCTTCGCCGGAGAAGTTCAAGGCACCTGCGACCATGCATGCAGCGAAAACAAAACCCCGCTGTGTCGTGTGTAAGCGGTGGTTTTTGAACCTGCTCTCAGCAGGTGGGTACCCTCCTGGCGGCTTCACCCTACCTGAAACGCCCCGACGGCGCAGGCCTGGACTCCGCCCCCAGAGACCGGGTTCCCTCGTTAACGGTGTTGGCTCAAAACTTCAACCGCAACCACACGAGCACAGCAGGGCTATTCTTTTATGACACTATTCGTACACGAACCCTCGCCTTGATAATAGCACGGCCAACCCCATCACGCAACGGTCCGACCCCAATCGGTGGGCGCCGATCCCTGTCAATATTCGTCAAGCGGGCCAATCTCCAGCCGCAACTCGCGAAGTTGATGAGGGTCCACGGTGGCGGGGGCGCCGGTTAACAGGCAGGCAGACCGGGCGGTCTTCGGGAAAGCGATGACATCGCGGAGGCTACCCGCCCCGGCAAGCAGCATGACCAGGCGGTCCAGGCCGAGGGCGATGCCGGCATGAGGCGGGGCGCCGTACTCCAGCGCCTCAAGGAAGAAGCCGAAGCGCCGTTCCGCCTCCTCCGCTGATACTCCCAGGATCTCGAGTACCCTCTCCTGAAAGGTGCGGACATGAAGGCGCACGCTTCCACTGCCCAGTTCCACCCCGTTTACCACCAGGTCATAGTGATCGGCCCGGACTGATGCCGGGTCGGACTCCAGCAGGGGCACATCTCCGGGCAAGGGAGAGGTGAAGGGATGATGCACGGCCACCAGTTGCCTGCCATCCTCGTCTCGCTCGAACAGCGGGAACTCCGTCACCCAAACGAAGCGCCAGCCGCCCGTCTCCGACAGCTCGAGGCGGTGGCCAAGTTCAAGCCGCAACCACCCGAGTCCCGCCGTCACTGCCGCGGGAGGTCCGGCTGCGAGGAAGAGGCCATCCCCGACCGTCGCCGACAGCCGGACGCGGAGGGTCTCGAGGAGTGGCGCTCCCAGATGGCGGACCAGCGGCGAGCGCGCCCCCGCCTCCTCCAGCATGATCCAGAAGAACTCCCCTCCCCGGCGGGCAAGCTCTCCTCCGAGTTCGTCAAGTTGTTTCCGGCTCAGCGTCGCCCCGCGCGGCGCCCGCAAGCCAGCGATGCGGCCGCCGGCAGCAATGGCCCGTACGAAGGGGGGAAAGGCGGTAGCAGCCAGGCATTCGGTGACGTCTACCATTTCCAGGGGCACTCGCAGGTCCGGCTTGTCGGTACCGTAGCGCTGCATTGCCTGCTGATAGGTAAGGCAGGGGAAGGGGATGGAGACCCGGTAGCCAAGGGTTCGCTCCAAAAGGTGAGACATCACGCCTTCTACCAGCGACATCACCTCGGAGGCGCCGGCAAAGGACATCTCGAGGTCGAGCTGCGTGAACTCCGGCTGGCGATCCGC
>DBBB01000134.1 GCA_002291985.1 Firmicutes bacterium UBA995 | reverse complement strand
AAACTTCTCATTTTCGGTTCCTACGTCCGGGGAGAGACGAACATCAATAGTGATCTTGATGTCATCGTCGTCGCCCGCGACGATATCGAAAATCCAAGGAAGGAAAGCGTACGGATCCGTAGGGCCTTGCGGGGCATTTCCATGGCCATGGATATCCATGTTGTTCCGCGCTCGAAGTGGGAAGAGCTCAAGGATGTTCCCGGCCTGATTTATCGGGAGGCATGGAATAACGGGAGGGTCGTTTATGAGTCCTGACAAGAGCACGACATCCAAGCAAATCCACCGCGATGTGGTAAACTTCTCCGAGGGCGCCATTACCGGCCGTCCAGCCCTCGGGACGGCACGAATGGGTTGAAACGATCTCCCTCTCCGAAGTATAATGAATCGATGACTTGAACCCAACTGAACACGAGTGGACAGGTCTCCCTCGAACCGAGGGAGGAACAGGGAAGCCCGGGGGCAGGATGTGACGCCTGCCTGCCGGCGCGGTCCGCGCCACTGTAACCGGTGACGGCGCCTGTGAAGACCACTGCCGGGGTTGCCCCGGCGGGAAGGTGCAGGCGGAAGGATGAACCGGTAGCCAGGAAACCTGCCTGTCTGCGGGCGTGTCTGACCCTCGACGGAAGGGGGGACGCGGCTGCCGCGGTTAGCCGACCCCCGGTCCCGAGGACCGGGGGTTACGTGTGTTCGTGCGCCCGGTAAGATACTCTGGGAGGAGGTGTCCCTTTCGTGAACAAGTTCGTCAACAGGAAGAGTGCCGTGATCGCCGCGACAGTACTGCTGCTGTTCGCGGTGCTCGCAATGGCCTGTCGCCAACCGGCTGGCGTGCCGGTGGGGCCGACGATCACCGATGGCGCCGGCCGGCAAGTCACCCTGTCCGGTATGCCGCAACGCCTGATAAGCATGGCCCCCGCCAACACCGAGATCCTGTTCGCGCTGGGTCTGGGTGCCCGCGTGCTGGGCGTTACCACCTGGTGCAATTACCCTCCCGAGGTCCAGGCCATCGAAAGAGTGGGCGATGCCTGGGCTGCCAACTACGAGCGGATCCTCGCTCTCCGGCCGGATCTCGTGCTCGCTGCCGGCACGGCGGAAAGCGAGATCGTCATCCGTCTGGAGGCGCTCGGCATACCCGTCCTGGTAGTCAATGCCCCCACGGCGGCCGGGGTGGTGGAGCAGCTGCTCATGGTGGGATCGGCGACCCATGCCGTCGAACGCGCAAACGAAGTTGCGAAGGATATGCGCGAGAGGATGGAGGAGATACGGGCGCGGGTGGCAACCCCGACCCACGACCGGCCGACCGTGTTCTGGGTGCTCGATGATCAGCTATGGACGGTCGGCCCCGGTTCCTTCGTCCATGACCTGATCGATCAGGCGGGCGGCCGCAACGTCGCTGAAGAGGTGGGAGTTCCCTACGCCCAGTACAGCCTCGAGGCTCTGCTTCAGGCAGACCCGGATGTGATCATCGTCGCCACCCTGGCACCGGGTTCGGTGGCGGGCCTGAGCGCGCTCCCCGGGTGGGCGGAGTTGACCGCGGTAAAGACCGGGCGCGTCCACCCGGTAGACGGCGACCTCGTGAGCCGACCGGGGCCGCGGATCGTGGAAGGGCTTGAACTCCTGGCCCGACTGCTACACCCCAAACAGTTCCGGTGAAGCGGTCGCGTAGACCCGATGACCACCTCGGCCGGCGGGCCAGGCGCGGGCGTCTCGTACTGACGGTGCTGGCCGTAGGGCTGGGGGCCGCCTGCCTTCTGGGTCTTGGCTACGGGGCGGTCAGGGTGCCGGTGGGGGAGGTAGCGTGGATGCTGCTGTCGCGCCTCTGGGTATGGGGCGCGCCGGCAGAGGCGGACTGGCCGGCCAGTCGCGAGGCGATCGTGCTGGTGGTGCGTGCCCCCCGGGTGGTGCTGGCGGCCCTGGTCGGCGCCACCCTGGGGATGGCGGGCGCGGCCTTCCAGGGACTGCTCGGCAACCCCATGGCCGACCCCTACGTCATCGGCGTCTCCTCCGGCGCCGCTCTTGGCGCCACCCTGGCTATGACCGTCGGCGGCGCCCTGGCCCTGTCGCTCGTGCCGGCAGCCTTCGTCGGGGCGCTCGCCTCGGTCACCGCCGTGTATCTCCTCGCCCGGGAGGGCGGACGGGTACCCCAGCTTAACCTGTTACTCGCAGGGATAGCCATGGGTTCATTCCTGGCGGCGATCGTGTCTGGCCTGATCCTGCTGGCCCAGCGGGATGTTCGACCGGTAATCTTCTGGTTGATGGGAGGGTTCAGCGGTCGGGGCTGGTCCCACATCCTGATCGCTGCCCCTTATCTCGCTACAGGCAGCCTGGCCGTGCTTGCCCTCTCCCGCGAACTCAACGCCCTCTTGCTGGGGGAGGAGAGCGCCCGCCAGCTCGGCGTCGATACCGAGCGGGCCAAGCTCATCCTCATCCTCGGCGCTACCCTGGGCACGGCAGCCGCGGTGGCCGTGTCCGGCATCATCGGCTTTGTCGGACTCATGGTGCCTCATCTCACCCGACTCGGGGTGGGTTCGGATCATCGCATCCTCCTGCCCGCTTCAGCCCTGGCGGGCGGCATCTTGCTGGTTCTGGCCGACCTGGTTGCGCGAACCGCCCTGCCCCCGGTCGAGCTGCCGGTGGGGGTGGTCACGTCCTTGCTGGGCGGGCCGTTTTTCCTGTTCCTGCTCCGAAGAGCCAGGGGCGGGTTGTCCTGAGGGGGGTAGGTAAGACGGTGGCACTCCGTCTGGAGGGAGCTACGCTGGGCTACCGGGGCCGACCGGTCGCCCATGCCGTTGACCTGGAGCTGCCGGCAGGAGGTTTCGTGGGGTTGATCGGCCCCAACGCTTCCGGCAAATCCACCCTGCTCAAAGCGATGAGTCGTGTCCTCCGACCCCGGCACGGCCGGGTCACCCTGGGCGGCGAGGACCTCTGGCAGCTTTCGCCCATGACCGTTGCCCGCCAGGTGGCAACGGTAGCCCAGGGATTGCCGCCGGCCTTTCCCCTGCTCGCCGAGGAGCTGGTGCTGATGGGACGGTTGCCCCATCTCCGGCGCTTCCAGGGGGAAGGGCCACGCGACCTGGCCGTGGCACGCCGGGCACTATCGCTCACCGGTACGCTGTCCCTTGCCGAGCGCAGCCTGGCCGAGCTGTCGGGAGGCGAGCGGCAGCGGCTCGCCATCGCCCGGGCCCTCGCCCAGGAACCGAGATACCTGTTGCTCGATGAACCCACCGCGCACCTGGACATCAACTACAAGGTCGAACTACTGGATCTGCTGCGACGGCTGAACCGGGCGGACGGCGTGGCCGTACTGGTCATCCTCCACGACCTGAACCTGGCCGCGCTGTACTGCGACGAACTGGTGCTCCTGCGGGCAGGCCGGGTGCACGCGCGCGGCACACCGGAACAGGTCCTGCTCTCGTCTCACCTGGAGGAGGTGTACGGCAGCCGTACCGTCATCTCCCGGCACCCCATCCGCGGGGTCCCGCAGGTCACCCTGGTGTCCGGGAGGGATGAGGACCCTGCCCCCCTCCAAGGTGATGGCCGCCGAGTGCACGTGGTCGGCGGTGGGGGAAGCGCAGCCTGGCTGCTGGAAGCCTTGACCCTGGCGGGGTTTGCCGTGACTGCCGGCGTGCTCAACCGGGGCGACAGCGACTGGGTGCTGGCCCGTTCGCTGGGGCTGGAGGTGGTGGAGGCCGCTCCCTTCTCGCCGGTGGGCGACGGGGAACGCGCTCGTGCCCTGGAGTTGATGCGGGCGGCCCACTGGGTGGTGCTCGCGGATCTGGCCGTGGGCCGCGGCAACCTCCCCAATCTTCAGGCCGTGCGCGATGCCATGCAGGCCGGCGGCCTCGTGGTGGTGGTGGAGGCGACTCCCTGGCCCCAGCGAGACTTCACGGCAGGGATGGCGGCGCCGATCTACGCCGCCATCCGCGAGGGCGCGGTGACAACCGTCACCGATGACCGGGCGGTGCTGCGATGGCTGAACGAGGGCGCCCGCGAAACCGGGCACCAGACCGCGGTCCAGGAGGTCGACCAGCGAGCCGAAAGGACACGGGGGCGGGGAAGGTGACCTCCAATCACCCGGGATACCTTCGCCTTGCGTCCGGGGAACTGGCCAGTCGTGCCCGTGAAGGCATGCGGCGCCTGGGCAAGCCGTGTTCCCTGTGTCCCCGGCGATGCCGGGTGGACCGTAGTCGGGGACAGCACGGCGTATGCCGCACCGGCGACCGGGCCATCGTCGCCAGCTACGGCCCGCACTTCGGTGAGGAACGGCCCCTCGTGGGCTCGCAAGGTTCGGGGACGATCTTCTTTGCCCACTGCCCCTTGCGCTGCGTGTACTGCCAGAACGCGGACATCAGCTCGGGAGGCGCGCGGGGCGTGGTGGTGGAACCGCCCGCCCTCGCCCGGATCATGCTTCGACTCCAGGCGCAGGGATGCCACAATGTCAACCTCGTCACCCCCACCCATGTCACCCCCATGATCCTGGCCGCACTCGCCATCGCCGCCGATGCCGGGCTGGCCGTGCCCCTCGTGTACAATTGCAGCGGGTACGAGTCGGTCGACGCCCTGGGACTACTGGAGGGGGTGGTGGATATCTACCTCCCCGATGTGAAATATGCTGATCACGAGGTGTCCCGCCGGCTGTCCCGTGCTCCCGACTACCCGCACTTCAGCCAGGCGGCGGTGAGGGAGATGCATCGCCAGGTGGGCGACCTCCAGGTCGACGACAAAGGAGTGGCTCGAAAGGGACTCCTGGTCCGGCACTTGGTCTTGCCCGGGGGGCTTGGGGGAACGCCCGAGGTGGCACGTTTCCTTGCGCAGGAGGTGTCGCCCGCCACCGTCTGCAATGTGATGGCCCAGTACCGGCCGGCTCACCGGGCCCGCGCGTTCCCGCCCCTCGACCGGTGCGTGACGCCCGGCGAGTACGCCCGGGCGCTCGCGGCGGCGAGGGCTGCCGGCTTGAGCCGGGCGGTTGGCTTGTGAAACCAAGGATAAAGAGGGGTGTATGTCGAAGAGAACCCGGACGATGAGGGACAAAAGCGCGCCGCGACGCACCGTCGCCGTGGACGGGCCGGCAGGGGCGGGGAAGAGCACGGTGGCCC
Source organism: Firmicutes bacterium UBA995 (assembly GCA_002291985.1). Lineage (GTDB taxonomy): Bacteria > Bacillota > Sulfobacillia > UBA995 > UBA995 > UBA995. The sequence continues at coordinate 1,301 of DBBB01000134.1, read as the reverse complement.
GTCGCCTGGCGGCCCGCCTGGGCTACCGCTATTGCGATACCGGGGCAATGTACCGCGCCCTGACGCTCAAGGCCCTGCGGACCGGCATATCTCCGGATGATGCCGCTGCGCTCGGGGAACTGGCGCGCGAGACGACGCTCACCGTGGAAGGAGAGCACGGCATCTCCCTCGATGGCGAGGATGTGAGTTGCGCCATTCGGACGCGAGAGGTCGACCGGGCGGTGTCGCAGGTGGCCAGCGTCCCGGAGGTCCGCCGGTATCTCGTCGCCCTCCAGAGGGCGCTTGCCGCAGGAGGAGGCGTGGTCATGGAAGGCCGGGATGTGGGCACGGTTGTGCTCCCCCGTGCCGACCACAAGTTCTTCCTGACCGCCTCGCCTCGCGAGCGGGCTGAGCGCCGGCAGCGTGAACTCGAAGAGCGAGGATGCCGCGTGTCCCTGACCGAACTGGAAGGAGATATGGCCTGCCGGGATCGCTTCGATCGGCAACGAGCGGTCGACCCGCTGGCGCCTGCCACGGACGCGATCGTCGTCGACACCTCGGGCAAGTCGGTGGACCGGGTAGTGAAAGAGCTGCTGGACTTGTGCGGGCTGCCGGCAAGGGAAGGGGACTGCTAGCTTGTTGTATCGCTTCTGCATGTTCGTCTTCCGATTGATCTGGCGGCTGTTTTTCCGATGGAGCCATTCGGGTGTCGAGCACATCCCGACCAGCGGTGCCGCCCTCATCTGCGCAAATCATCGTACCTGGGCGGACCCTGTAACGGTGGGGCTTGCCTGTCCGCGTCAGGTGCACTTCATGGCCAAGTCGGAGCTGTTCCGCTTTCCCCTGCTAAACTGGCTTCTGCCCATGGTGGGCGCCTTTCCCGTGCGGCGGGGCGAGCCGGACCGGACAGCCCTCCGGCGTGGGTTCCAGCTCCTCGCGGACGGCAAGCTGCTGGGCATGTTCCCCGAGGGTACCCGCAGTCGTGACGGCAGCCTGAGGAGAGCCGAGCCGGGAGCTGCCCTCCTCGCCGTCAAGTCGGGGGCGGTGCTCGTCCCCGCCGCCATCATCGGCGACTATCGGCTGCGTTCTCCCTTGACGCTGAAGTTCGGGCCTCCCCTGCGCCTGGACCCGCCGCCGGAAGGCCGCACGGGCTCGACCTGGCTTGCCGGTCAGAGCGAGCAGGTCATGGAGCGCATCCGCAGGCTGATGGATGACGGGGAGGCGGCCGGATGAAGGTGGTGGTGGCGGGGGATATCGGGTTCTGCCTGGGCGTCAGCCAGGCGGTGGCGATGGTGGAGCGCAGCCTCAGCGAAGGTCCCTGG
>DBBB01000147.1 GCA_002291985.1 Firmicutes bacterium UBA995 | reverse complement strand
CGCGCGCGCGTACCGGACGGGACCGCAGGTGATCGCGGCCGAGCCCGCCGCCTGCACCACCCTGACGCGTGCGAGCTATGCCTACGACTACGGCGATAAGGCGGGAGTGGCCCCCGTTGTCCACATGTACACCCTGGGCCACGACTTCGTGCCGCCCCGGATTCACGCCGGGGGCTTGCGCTACCACGGGGCCGCCCCCCTGGCCAGCGCCCTCCTGCACCACGGCCTCATCTCCGCCCGGGCGGTGGGACAACTGGATTCCTTCGCCGCCGGCAGCCTCTTCGCCCGCACCGAGGGCATCCTGCCCGCCCCCGAGTCTGCCCACGCCATCCAGGTGACGGTGGAGCTGGCCCGGGAGGCGAGGGAGAACGGGACCGAACCCTGCATCGTGTTCGGGCTGAGTGGCCACGGCCACTTCGACGTGGGCGCCTACGAGGCTTACCTGGACGGGGCCCTGGAAGACTACCAGTACCCCCGCGAGGAGATAGAGCGGGCCCTGGCCCAGTTGCCCCCGGTTGCGGCGGGAGGGCGCCGAGCGTGAACGGGCCGAGTTTCGCCCTCGTGGAAGCCCGGGCCTTACTTCCCCACGAGGAGGTGGAGGGGGACCGGCTGGCCCGGCTGACCGAAGAGATCCGGAGGGACGGCCACCTGCGGCAGCCGGTGCTGGTTGACCGGGGAAGCATGGTCATCCTGGACGGTCACCACCGGGTGAGGGCGCTCCAGACCCTGGGCTGTCTGCTTGTGCCGGCCTACCTGGTGGACTACCGCAGCCAGGAGATCCAGGTGTGGCCCTGGCGGCAGGATACCCCGGTAAACAAGGACAGCGTGGTGGAGAGGGGCCTGAACCGGGCCCCCTACCCGCCGCGCACCTCCCGGCATGTGCTGGGCGAGACGCCCGGGCCACGCCCTGTGGACCTCGCCTTCCTCAGAGGGCGGAGAGAAGGGGCACTCAAGCTGGGCGATGCTCGCCTGCCGGTGCTCTTTTAGCTCGGGGCGGTGGTGGAGAGGGAGGTGCCCGTGCCGGGCTACGAGAGCCGCAAGGTAGCATGGGGCTCAAAGTACAACCTCCACTTCGCGGCCACCATGACCATGACGAGGCCGATGCCGGCCGGGGAGGAACGACCGACGGCTAGAGCGAAACCCCTGCCTACTGCCGGGGCCGGCGGGGAGAGGTGGCGCCGTTGGGGACATGGCAAGCGATCTTGCTTGGGCTGGTGCAGGGTTTGACCGAGTTCTTGCCCATCTCCAGTTCCGCCCACCTGGTACTCGCGCAGTCCCTGCTGGGTATCGAGCCCCCTGGACTGAGCCTGGAGATTGCCGTGCACCTGGGGACGCTTGCCGCTGTGGTGGCAGTCTTCGCCCGCGACCTGGGCGAGTTGCTCCGGGCTGCAGGGCGGCTGGTCGGCGCGGGTGCCCGGGGCGCCTGGCCCCGGGGTTGGCCGGCTCGGGAGCCGGGGGCGGCACTACTGGCGACGCTGGTCCTGGCCTCGCTGGTGACGGCGTCGGTGGGATTGGCGGCAGAACCATGGCTGCGCGGCGCCTTCGAGGAGCCGAGGGTAGCGGCGGCCCTGCTCCTGGTGACGGGCGGACTGCTGTGGGGTGCGGGCAGGATTTCGCCCGGCACGAGGTCGGTCGCGGCCGTTGACTGGCGAGATGGTCTGCTGGTGGGCGTCGCCCAGGGGGTGGCCATCTTGCCCGGCATCTCGCGCTCGGGCACCACCATCGCCGCCCTGCTCTGGCGTGGCAGCTCGACTGCGTTGGCGCCGCGCTTTTCATTTTTAATGTACCTAGTCGCTTCGCTCGGAGTAGCGGCGCTGACCATACCTGAGCTTAGCGCTGCGGAGCTCGAGCCCGCCCCGGCCCTGGCTATGTTCGTGACTTCGTTCGGGGTCGGCTATCTGGCTATTCTCTGGCTGTTTAGTGTGCTCAGGCGCGGCAAGTTCCGCTGGTTCGCCCCCTACCTGTGGGGTATCGCCGCCTTGACGCTGGCCCACGTCGCGCTCAGCTAGCAACCCCACCCACCCGCTGAGCTAGAATGCAGTTCATTGGGAGGATTCTGTGGTAACTCGCATCGCTCCTTCGCCGACCGGCGACCCCCATGTCGGCACGGGCTATATCGGGCTTCGCGACTACGTCGTTGCCAAACAGCAAGGCGGCAAGTTCATCTTGCGCATCGAAGATACCGACCGGGAGCGCTATCAGGCCGCCTCGGAGGCGCGCATTCTGGCCATGATGCAATGGCTCGGCCTCGACCCCGACGAAAGTCCCAGCAAGGGCGGGCCCCACGGCCCCTACCGGCAGAGCGAGCGCTTGGAGGTCTACCAGCGCCATGCCCAGGTGCTCCTTGACTCAGGCCACCTCTATCGCGCTTTCGAGACCCCCGCCGAGCTGGAGGCGATCCGCGAGGAGCTGCGACGCCGGGGGCATACGCCGGGCTACGACGGGCGAGCGCGAACCCTTTCCCGCACCGTATCGGACCGCCGCGCCGCTGCCGGCGAGCCGTTCGTGTTGAGGCTCAAGATCCCGCGCCAGGGCGACATCGTCTTTCATGACCAGCTGCGCGGCGAGATCCACATCCACGAAAGTGAGGTGTTCGATGCGGTAATGGTCAAGAGCGACGGCTTCCCTACCTACCATTTTGCCAACGTGGTTGATGACTACTTAATGGGGGTCACGCACGTGATGCGGGCCGAGGAGTGGATCAGCAGCACGCCGCTGCACGTAGTCCTCTACGACGCTTTCGGCTGGCCCCGCCCGCAGTTTATCCATCTGCCGCTGCTGCGCAACCCGGACAAGAGCAAGATCAGCAA
>DBBB01000128.1:2526-2923 GCA_002291985.1 Firmicutes bacterium UBA995 | reverse complement strand
GCAAGCTTCCAGAAATGCTTCCAAGCCGCGACGACCCGGTGGAACCGCGGCAACTCCGCCACCGGGACATAGAAGGAACTTACCCGGCCCTCGGGTGTCCGGAAGGTCAAGTAGGTATGGGAACCGTTGTACCGCTCGGCCATCCCGGCTGCTGTCTTTTCCCCCCTTCGAGCAGCAGGCCCTGAAGGTGAAAGGTACCCCACCGGCGATGTTCCGATCGCCCCAGCAGCGGCAGCAACGGTTCCACAAACGCCTCTAACCGACACCCCGGGCCTCCTGAGGTTCACATTGATCTGTTGCACGGCCGAGCCGTAGGCCACATAGTACTGCCCCGCAGCAGCCACATACTGGGCTCTTCCCTGTGCCAAGACTTCACCTCCTCACCCTCGTCAAGAGG
>DBBB01000128.1:0-2207 GCA_002291985.1 Firmicutes bacterium UBA995 | reverse complement strand
CTCCTCACCCTCGTCAAGAGGATGGTCCTTGCGCGGCCTCTCTCCGTGGGCGGCTCCAGTTGCAGTAACGGTGAGTGAGCCGTGCGTTTTCGGGGATGGTCCTGCCTCCAAGCCAGTACTGCTTGATATGGTCGATCGCTGCATCGTCAACATCAGCAATGTGTTGTCCGCATAGTGCACAAGTCGGCTCTTGACGATAGAGATCTTCCTTCAATTGGCGGGAAAAGCACCGTGGCCCCCGTCGGGGTTGACCAACAATCTCTCTCAGAACGTGTCGCCACTTGTCGAAGCGTTGCGTTATCATCCTCGCCGAACTAGTTGAAAGCTCGATGGTTTCAATGAACTGGTCGTCCTCCGTCATAAGCCAGACTAGCGCCTCACGCATTGCATCAAGGTGCGGCATGACTTGGTTCTTCTCATACCCTGTGAACCCGTACATTAACATGTCGTAGAGGGAAATGTTGAGTTGTTTCCCTTCCCATGAACCGCAGGGATTCCGAGCCTCCCCTCGATAGAATCGCCTGAAGGCATGCCTCCCTAGCAGTGTCCTCACCAACTGGACCGACTTCCTGAATGCTTGCCGTAACTCAGCGGCTTGTTGATTCGATATGTTGCGATATTCCTCCATGTCATTGTTAAGAAAGCGTTTCATGGATGGCCTGTAGTTCAGATAGGAAGTGTGCGAGAATGCCGCGAACCGCAGCACTAGCTCCACATCTCTCATGCGTCTCTCAAGCCCTTTCAGTCCTACCGCGAGCTTGAAGTCTTCATCGCTCGCCAGTTCACACAGAAGTTCATTGTAGGGCCCCCTGTAAACGCAGTTCCGTAACTCCTGGTCATTTAGGGCGACAGAGCCTGTGTTCAGGCGCTCGTAGATATCGAATTTAAGATCTTTGTCCGACTCCGAACGGATAGTAATCGTTCGGACGGCGGTCTTGCGAATAGTGCGTTGGCGTGCCTTATCAAGATCGACAAATTTCTTCCCGTTGAGGTCCACCTCGACTCTTAGGCCACGCAGGGGGAACTTCCCGTCGATGAAGTTGAAGAAAGAGGTTAGCCGTTGTTGTCCGTCAATCACCGACTCCTTGCCATCTTCCTCTTCAGCGAGGTAAATAATGGGCAGCGGCACCCGTATAAGCACGGACTCAATGAGCCGGCTTGATCTTACGGTATCCCACACAAAATGCCGCTGGAAATCAGGTTGCAGATGAAGGTCGCCGTCCTTAAAGCGCTGGTACAACACCTCGATGGTCGGGTCGGCAGAGTCGGTGAAGATGTTCCGCCGCCCGGGTTCGATTGCAGCGTCCGGAGCCTCTGCCTCCAGATCCTCTTCGAGAATAAGGTCATCGAGTTCCTTGGCGTTCACCGCCATATCTCACACCTCCACTTATCACGAGTTGCGCGACGGCACAGTAGGATAACCGCTAGATGAGTTAACTGGCCACCTCCAACTCGACTCCCCGGTTCGCCAGACATCCCGTCAACTCCTCGTCGGTAGCGAAGTGCTTCTGTGCCAGCGCCAAGTGCTCCTCGATCACCCGGGAGCTGTGCCCCGTGACCCGGCACATGACCTTACTGGGAACCCGGTAGTACTTCAGCATCAGGACCCGGTCGAAGGTACGCAGGCACTGGTCCACGGCCTCCAGGGTGCGGTAGAGCCTCCCTGTGATCTGCTGCGTGCTCAGCCCCTGCAGGGCCATCTCGACCACGATGGCCTTGTGGGTCAGCTTGCTGCCCACGTCCCACACGGTGCCGACAGTGGGCAGCAGCACGCCGAACCGCTCCCGGTAGAGTTCGAGCAGCTGTCTGACGAGGGTGCCATTCACTCCGAGCAGCCACTCAAGATCGAGCATGGCTAGCACCCACCCCGCCGCCAGACCTCGGCGGTGAACCGTTCGATCTGCCGGATCTTGAGCGCCTTGAGGTTGCTCAGGCTGACCAGCGGGGCCTCCAAGTCCTCGGGAGTCAGGTCTGCCTGCACCGCGTGCCCAGCACTGACTTATGCTGAATTGACTGGATATTCCAGTCGCCTGATGACTGATCTCGCAGGCCATCCTGCGATATCGGTCGCGCATCTCGGGGCCGCTGCTCGACAGGATCGACCTTCAGGTCGATGTCCCCCGGCTTGACTACCAGGAGATCCAGACCAGGGGGAAGGACGAGAGCAGCGCGGCAATCCGCGACCGCGTGCTACGGTCCAGGGCCAT
>DBBB01000029.1 GCA_002291985.1 Firmicutes bacterium UBA995 | reverse complement strand
GCTCGACCTCTTCCGTCTTCACCGTCAAGAGCTACCCCGGTACACGACCTTCCCCGCCAGTCGCCATCCCCCCCTTCCAGGCCAGGCACGCAGCCCCGCCGCACCTCCCTTGCCGTCCTCCTGCTAGTGTGCCTTGAGGGGAGGTCCGTTGCGCGCGAGGTCCATCCCGCGCCGCAAGGCTTCCTGGTTGAGGGGTATGAGATTATGGCGATGGGGAGGCAAGGCCTTCCGGAGCGACTCCACCACCGAATCGGCTCGCACCAGAGGGGCGGACTCGAGCAGGGCGCCCAGTGCCACCATGTTGGCGACCCGCTCGTTACCGATCTCGCCGGCGATGGTGGTGGCGGGGATGTCCAGGACGCGGACATCCTGCCGCCCGACGCTCCGCCCGGCAAGCGTGCTGTTGACCACCAGCAATCCCCCCTTGGCGACCCGGTCCTCGAACTTGTCAAGGGAGGGCCGGTTCATCGCCACCAGCGCGGCCGGGTGTTCCACCACCGGCGAGCCGATGGTTCGGGGGGACAGGATCACCGTGCAGTTGGCGGTCCCTCCCCGTTGTTCTGGACCATACGACGGCATCCAGGTCACCTGCAGACCTTCGAGCATCCCGGCGTACGCCAGCAACTGCCCCATGGACATTACACCCTGACCGCCGAAACCCGCCACGATTACCTCGTACTGCCTGTCCATGCTTCACCCCACCCGCCTTCCGCCAGGTCCCCCGCCGGGGTCCTCCGGGCCCGTCTTGAACTCGCCGGGCGGGTAGTAGGGGATCATCACTTCCTCCACCCAACGCAGCGCCTCCCGGGGAGTCATGCCCCAGCCGGTGGGGCAAGTCGAGAGCAACTCCACCAGGCTGAAACCCTTGCCCTCTATTTGCGCCTGGAAGGCCTTGCGGATGGCACTGCGAGCCCGCGCAACCTCCGGCGGTCGGGTCAACGCGCATCTTGCCAGGTAGGCAACCCCGCGGACCTGTTCCAGGAGCTCGGCCACCCGCACCGGATATCCCTCGCGTACCGCCTCGCGGCCGGCCGGGGAGGTGGTCGTGAGCTGTCCGATGAGAGTGGTCGGGGCCATCTGCCCGCCGGTCATGCCATAGATGGCGTTGTTGATGAAGATCACCGTGATGTTCTCGCCCCGGGCAGCAGCGTGGATGATTTCCGCCATGCCGATGGAAGCCAGGTCTCCGTCCCCCTGGTAGGCGAACACGGTCCGGTCGGGCAGGGCTCGCTTGACCCCGGTGGCCACCGCCGGCGCCCGTCCGTGGGAAGCCTGGATCATATCGTAGTCGAAGTAGTCGTAGGCCAACACGGAGCAACCCACCGGCGCCACCCCGATGGTCAGGTCGGATACGCCGAGTTCGGTGATGACCTCCGCTATCAGCCGGTGGGCGATCCCATGGGTGCAGCCCGGGCAGTAGTGGGTCGGGCAATCCGTCAGCCCGGCCGGTCGTTCAAAGGCAACCCGCATTGTCTGTACCTCCCCCGAAGACCGCCCTCACCCGCTCACCGATTTCCTCCGGCGAGGGTACCACTCCTCCCGTGCGGCCATAGAACGCCACCGGCACCCGGCCACACACCACGGAACGGACGTCCTCGACCATCTGGCCGGCGCTCATCTCCACGACCAGCACGGCACGGATGCGTCCTCGTTTCAGGAGTTGCTCCAGCGCCGGGACGGGAAACGGCCACAGGGTGATGGGGCGGAACATGCCTGCGGCCAGCCCCCGCCGGCGGAGGTCCTGGAGGGCCGTGCGGCAGATTCGGGCCACCGTGCCGTAAGCCACTACCAACACCTCGGCGTCTTCTGCCCAGTCCGAGTCCCATCGTTGCTCGACGGCTTCCATCTCCCGGTACTTGGCCTGGAGCCGGCGGTTATGTTCCTCACAGGCCTCGGCCTGGAGATACAGCGAGTTGATCACGCGTCTTGGCCCGCCTCGGCGCCCGCTGGTCGCCCAGGGTTTCTCCGGCAGATCCTCCGGGCGGGACAGGGGAGGCAAGTGCACCGGCTCCATCATCTGTCCCAGCAAGCCATCGCCGAGGATCAGCACCGGGTTCCGGTAGTGGTCGGCCCGGTCCATCGCCAGGCCCGTCAGGTCCACCATCTCCTGGACGGTCGACGGGGCGTATACCAGGAGGCGATAGTCGCCGTGGCCGCCCCCCTTCACCGCCTGGAAGTAGTCGGACTGAGCGGGCTGAATGGTGCCGAGTCCCGGTCCTCCTCGCATTATGTTCACGACCAGGGCGGGCAGTTCCGAGCCCGCCAGGTAAGAGATGCCTTCCTGCTTGAGACTGATCCCCGGCGATGAAGAGGAGGTCATGACGCGCACGCCGGCGGCTGCGGCGCCATAGACCATGTTGATGGCCGCCACCTCGCTCTCGGCCTGGACGAACACGCCTCCCACCGCCGGCAGGCGGTGGGACATGTACTCCGGTATCTCATTCTGGGGAGTGATGGGGTATCCGAAGAAAAACCGGCAACCGGCCCGGATAGCCGCTTCCCCCACCGCCTCATTGCCCTTCATCAGTACCAGCTCTTCCAATGTCACTTCTCCTCCCGTCAGGCGCTCGCCGCCCGTTTGTCCGGCCGGTAAACGATGATCGCCAGGTCAGGACACATGCGAGCGCAGAACGTACATCCCGTGCACCGTTCCTGTTCCGTGACCGTAGCCGGGTGCAAACCCTTGCTGTTCAAGTGCTCGGCAAGATGCACGATCTTCTCCGGGCAGACTTCCACGCACAGCTCGCACCCCTTGCAGCGCTCCTCGTCGAATACCACTCGCTTCTCCATCTGCCTGCTTCCCTCCTGATACCGCCATCAGGCCCCCCCGATCCACGGAGAGGCCAGGTTCAGGTAATTGTGACGCTCCGCAGCCACTAA
>DBBB01000035.1 GCA_002291985.1 Firmicutes bacterium UBA995 | reverse complement strand
GGGAGTGGGCGGGAGGGCGGTCAGCCGATAGTTGGGGAAGAAACGGGAAAAGTGCAGCGGCACGTCCCGGCCGAGATTGGCGACGATCCACTCGCACATTTCCCGGATCGCATCGGGGCAGTCGTTCAGCGTCGGCACGACCAGGTTGACGATTTCCAGCCACACTCCCGCCTGCCTGATCACCTTCAGGGTCTGCAGCACCGGATCTAGATCGGCCTGCGAGACCGCACGATAGAAGTCCTCCGTGAACGCCTTGAGGTCGATGACCACCCCGTCAACGTGCCGGAGCAGTGCCCGCAGTGGCTCGGGCTTCATGCCGCCGTTAGAGTGGAACACCACCCGGATGCCGTGTTGACGGGCCAGGGACGCCACATCATACAGGTACTCGAAGGCTACTGTCGGCTCGTTGTAAGTGAAGGAGATGCTCGGGATGCCATGTTCCCGGGCAAAAGCCACCACCGCCTCCGGCGGCAGGTCGTATACTCGGACCATCTCCTCCGGCGGGCGCTGGGACAGGGGCCAGTTGTGGCAAAAAGCGCAGCGGAAATTGCAGCCGGCGGTGCCGATGCACAGCATGGCGCTCCCCGGCAAGAAGTGGTGCAGGGGTTCCTTCTCGACCGGATCGACGTGTACGGCCGAGGGACGTCCGTAGACCAACGTGAACAAGCGCCCGTCCACGTTCACCCGCGTGCGGCAGAAGCCCCGGCCGCCCACGGGGATGACGCAAGCCCGGAAGCAGATGCCGCACCGAACAGCTCCTCCCGGCAATCGCTCATAGAAGCGCGCCTCCTGGATCGGCTGCCACACGGTGATTTCACCCGGCAGACCTGGTTCCTCCCGGTCAGGGGGCCCCGGTCGCCACCAGCCCACGCCGTACGCGAGTACGGGGATAGCGAGGAGCACCACCATGGCCAGCGCCACCGGCAACGCCCACCGGGGAAGGTCTCGACTCACGGCTGCCGCCTCCCGACGTCCAGGCTCGGTCCGGGTCGCCTCACAGAATGTTCGCTCCCCTTTTCCAAACCCCTTTCTTTTGGCCGCTGACCCTGACGGCTCGGCCCCAACTACGGGATGAACGGAAGCAGCTTCATCGCCAGCAGCAGTTCAAAGCGAGTGTCCCCGTCGGCGAGATCCTTGCCCAGCAGGGTGCTGAGCCTTCGCAAGCGGTAACCAAGGGTGTTCCGGTGAACGAACAGCCGGTCGGCCGTAGCGGTCACAACGCCTTTCTCCTCCAGGAAGACCTGCAGGGTCTTCAGCAAGGACGTGCCATGAGCCCGGTCATAGTCGAGCACTCTCCCCAGCGCTCTGCGGCAAAACTCCCCGGCCTCGACGGACGCCCCCACATCACTCAAGAGTCTCTGCAGGACCAGCCCCTGGTAGTGGTGGATTCCGCCCTTGCCTCCCGCCAGCCGGCCGATTTCCAGCGCCTTACGGGCCTCCCGGCACTTTTCGCCCAGCTCAAGGAGGTCGTCCGTGAACGAACTCAACCCGATAGACACGGTGACGCCTTGCGCCTTTCGGTCAAGTTGCTGCTGGATCTCGCGGGCGATGGTCGCGATCTCGGCGCGGCCACCCACCTCATCCCCTTTATCGTCGGGCATGACGAAGCACAGCACGCTGTCACTACGGCTTACCACTACTGCCCGCTTGCCAAGGCGGGCGATTGCATCGCGCGCGGCGGAAAACAGCCGCCCTTTCATCTCCTGGGCGTCGGTCTCGCTCAGGCTGTGCCGGCGGATGAAATCGGCGAAGGCATCGATGTCGGCGATCATCACCGCCAGCCGCTTCCCACTGCTGATGCCCATGGCCGCCGCCCGGCTCTGGACCAGGTCGCGCTCATGCAGGTTCCCCGCGATGAGGTCTTCCACGAAGTCCTGGGCCAATCGCCGCTCGGCCTCCTGCACCGCTCTCCCCTTGATCAGTTCGAGCGCGGTGACGGTCACGGCGTGATCCACCGCCATACCCTGCAACTCGGTGAGGGGTTGCCGGGTAAAGGTTTGTAGCAGGCCATAGCGAACTCCCTTGACCGTGACGGGGACTCGGGTCATCTCCAGGCGCCCTTCCCCACCTGTCGGCGGGTCCGGGTCGCCCGGCAAGTCAGAGGCAGAGGCCAGCAGCCGGTCGTCCTCGCTCATCATGACTACCCGGCCGGCTACGAGCCGGGCCAGTTCGGCCGCCACCGCCTCGAGGCCATGCCCCTCCAATACCATGCGAGTGAACTGGCCACGGATGTTCGAAGAATACTGAAGCTGCATGGTCTGTCGGCTGATGATCGCCCCCAGCAAGGGGTGCGTTATGTCCACATAGGCGATATCAGCGGGAATCTCGAGGAGAGGCAAGCCGATATCGTCCGCGACCCTGCGCATCTCCTCGGGGACCTCCGCGAGGAAGCGCCCGACCTTGACCGCAAGGCCGGCGGCCCCTGCCCGCCCCAGCCCCTCTATCAGCCGGAGTCGGGCGGAGGCATCGTCGCGCATCGCGTATGCCGTGGTGAGCACCAGGAGATGGGGTCGGAACCAGCCCTCGGCATCCGGCACCTCGAGGACGTCCACGTAGCCGACCTGTCGGTCCAGACCCGCGGCCCCGGCGACGAGCCGAGCCCGGTTGAGGGCGCCGATGGTCAGCGCTTCCTTCATGGTCAGCATG
>DBBB01000182.1 GCA_002291985.1 Firmicutes bacterium UBA995 | reverse complement strand
TCAGGCAGGATAAACGCCCGCCACCTGCGATGCCAGGGTCTGATCCACGCGGGTGCGGGCGGCGGTGCGCTCCTCCAGGAACTTCATCGCCACCTGGGGGAACATGGCCACCGACAGCACATCCTCTTCTTGCTCGAGATGAGGGGCGGCCTGGCGGCGGGCCTCGGTCAGGCCGGGCGCCAGCAGGTCGGCGGGACGGACGGTGATGGCTGTCTCGTCGCCGATCACCTTGCGTCGCACTTCGGGGTCGACCGGGCCGGGGGGCTTGCCGTACTGCCCCTTGAGATAAGCCCGGGTCTCCTGGGACACCAGTTTGTAGCGCTCGCCCGCGAGCACGTTGAGCACCGCCTGGGCGCCCACGAGCTGGCTCGAGGGGGTGACCAGCGGGGGGTAGCCGAGGTCGGCCCGGACCCGCGGCACCTCGCCCAGCACTTCTTGCAGGCGGTCGAGGGCCTTCTGCTCGGCGAGCTGGGACCGGAAGTTCGAAAGCATGCCTCCGGGCAGCTGGTAGATCAGCATGCGCCCGTCGAGTTGCTGGCCGACGTCGAACTGGGCATACTTCTGGCGGACCTTGCGGAAGTAGTCGGCGATCTCCGCCAGGCGCTCGAGATCGAGGCCGGTGGCGCGGGGGGTGCCCTGCAGGGCGGCCACGATGGACTCGGCCGGGGGCTGGGAGGTGGACCCGGACAGGGAAGAAATGGCGGTGTCGACCACGTCGGCGCCGGCCTCGGCCGCCTTGAGATAGGCCATGGAGGCGAGGCCGGTGGTGTCATGCGAGTGGAACTGGACGGGCACGGTCAGTTCCGCCTTCAGCCGGGAGACCAGTTCGTGGGCGACGTAGGGGGTGATGAGGCCGGCCATGTCCTTGATGGCGAGGGAATGGGCGCCCATGGCGGCCAGCTCCCGGGCCAAGTTCACGAAGTGGTCGACGTCGTGCAGGGGGCTGGTGGTGTAGCACACGGTGGCCTGCACGTGGGCGCCGGCGGCGGCGGCCGCTTCCATGGATACTTCCAGGTTACGGGGATCGTTGAGGGCGTCGAAGATGCGGAAGACGCCAATGCCGTTGTCCACTGAGCGGCGGACGATCTCGCGGACCACGTCGTCGGGGTAATGCCGGTAGCCCACCAGGTTCTGGCCGCGCAGCAGCATCTGCAGGCGGGTGCGGGGCATGGCCTTGCGCAAAGCCCGCAGCCGCTCCCAGGGATTTTCATTCAAGAACCGCAGGCAGGCGTCGAAGGTGGCGCCGCCCCATACCTCGAGGGAATGGAAGCCGACCGCATCCAGCTTCTCGGCGATGGGCAGCATGTCCTCGAGCCGCATGCGGGTGGCGAGCAGCGACTGATGGGCGTCGCGGAGCGTCGTGTCGGTCAGGGCCAGCCGGGTCATGGCATCTCACCTCGGAGAGAGAGATTGTCGACAAGGGGGACGGGGCGGGGCACGCCGGTACGGGCGGCCACCGGCAGCCCGTCGCGGAGGTAAAAGCGAGGCACGCGGGCGTTGACCGTGGCCCGCCGGGCATAAAGGGTCACCGGCTCGCCGGGGGCGAGGTCGGGGAAAGCGGTGGCGTCCACCAGGGTGTGGGCCATGCCCAGGCGGCCGACGCGGGGGGCGACCCGCCCGCGTATCTCCACCCCGCCGTTGGCGGGAGCGAGCGAGTACCCGGCGCGCTGGAGGATGAGCCGGACCAGGCGGCGCAGGAGCACCCGGGGCCGGTCCATCCGGCCCGCCGGCTCCAGGCCGATGCCGTCGGCGAAGCCCGCCGGCACGACCGCCACCCGGGCCGGGCGGAGGAAGACGTGTTCGGCGCCATAGCCCACCCGGCTCCCGGCGGCAACCTGGCGGACGGCGATCACCCGCGCCCGCAGGCGCCAGGCGTCGCGGATGTCGATCATCGAGGGCGAACAGCCCTCGGGGCATATCCCATAAAGGAGGTTGCCCGCTCGAACCAGGTCGAGCCGGGTTCCCGGTTCGAGGAGCAGGGCGGAATTCGCCGCCGCGTGGGCCAGGGCGGGGCGATGGCCGGACGCCTCGAGCCGATTGAGGAGCTGTCGGAACCGGGCGACCCTGCGTCGCAGTTCCGGCAAGTCGAATACCCCCGGGTGGGTGTATATGCCCTCGACGGGTTGCTCCTCCAGGATGGCGGCGGCAGTAGCGACATCGGCGCCGAACCGGCCCAGGCCCGTGTTCACCTTGAGGTGGCAAGCGGGGGCCAGCCGCCGGGCGGTGGCGAGATCGCCCACCGTGGCGGTAAGACGATAGGCGGAGAACGAGGCCAGTTCGTCGGGAAGGGGCGGGTTGAACACGAGGATGGGGGCTTCAATGCCGGCCTCGCGCAGTTCCATGCCCTCGGCCAGGGTGCTGACGCCCAGCCAGTGGGCGCCCGCGTCCAGGACTGCGCCGGCCACCCCCACCGCCCCGTGACCGTAGGCATCCCCTTTGAGGACGGCCATCAGTGACGGCGTCCGCCCCCGCCCGGCGGCAAGGAGTTGCAACACCTGCTGGACGTTGTGGGCTATGGCGTCGAGATCGATCTCCGCCCAGAGCTGCGCGGGAATATACAAAGACCGGCGCCTCCCCCGGGGATAGCCTGCCGGCGGGATCGGCCCATCATTCGTCCCAGCGCTCGCCGTCCTCCGGCCAACCCTCGTCGTAAACGCCGCGGGTCTCGGCCTCTCCGGGCTCGCCCTCCGCCCGGGGCAAGCATTCGCTCTCCGCCGGCTCGGGCGCACCCGGGGCACGCCGGGAATCGCGGCGCGGCGACCACTGGCGCAGCCCCCACATGCCGCCACCCAGGTGGGCCAGCCGGCCGTCCAGGTTGATCTCGGTATGGATGGCGGCGGCGGCGCGGGCGG
>DBBB01000079.1 GCA_002291985.1 Firmicutes bacterium UBA995 | reverse complement strand
TGATGCCGCCGAAGATGTTGATCAGCACTACCCGGGGCTTCTGCTCCAGTAGCATCTCCATCGCCCGGGTCATTGGCTCAACGCCCGCGCCCCCGCCGGCGTCGAGGAAGTTCGCCGGCCGACCGCCGAGTTCGCGCAGGATATCGAGCATGGCCATGGTGATACCGGCGCCGTTGGCCATCACCGCGATATTCCCGTCGAGTTCGACGTAAGCCAGGCCGAGGGCCCGTGCCCGTCGCTCGCGCTCCGACCCCTCCTCGACCCGGACTGCCCCGGGATGGCGGAACAGGGCGTAGTCGTCGAGGCTCACCCGACCATCGGCCGCCACCGGGCCATCCGGGGTGAGAGCCAGCGGGTTGATCTCACAGAGTTCGGCATCGTACTTGCGAAAGACTCCCCATAGCCGGTGCAGGATATCCGCGACCTGAAGGCCGACCGGCCCCGTCATGCCCATCCGCCGGACGACCTCCCGTGCCCGGTAAGGGCGGAACCCCCAGATAGGGTCCACCGTGCGCCGGAGGATCGACCGCTCGGCGACCTCCTCGATGTCCATCCCCCCCTGCTGGGAGGCGATGACCACCGGCCGGCGCGCTGAGCCGTCAACGGCTATCCCCAGATACAGCTCGGCCTGAATGGCCAACTGCTTTTCGACCAGGATCTCCTTTACCGGGTAGCCCCGGATCTCCTTGCCGAGGAGTTCGGCGGCGCGCGCCTCCGCCTCAGCCGGCCGGGCCGCAAACACGATGCCGCCCGCCTTGCCCCTGCCCCCGGCGAGGACTTGCGCCTTCAGCACGACCGGCCCCCCGATGTCCCGGCAGACGGCCGCGGCTTCGGCAGCCCGGGTGACCACTCTTCCCGGGGGGACGGGGATACCCGCCTCCGCAAAGGCATCTTTGGCCCGATACTCGGGAAGCTTCATCCCGTCTTGCCCTGCCCGCCGAGTCTTTCCACCCGCCGGGCACACTCGGCCGCCACCCTGGCAGGATCTACCTGGATGCGGGCGACCCCGCTGTCCATGGCCGCCCGCGCCACCGCGGCCGCGACTGCCGGCGCCACCCGCCGATCGAGGGCGCGCGGGATTATGTATCCCTCGTTGAGTTCCGAATCGCCGATCACGCCGGCAATGGCGCGAGCCGCAGCCTGCTTCATCGGCTCATTGATGTCGCGAGCCTGGCAATCGAGGGCACCACGCAGGACGCCGGGGAAGGCCAGGACGTTGTTGACCTGGTTGGGGAAGTCGGACCGCCCGGTACCGATCACCCTCGCCCCGGCGGCGCGCGCCTCGTCGGGGAAGATCTCGGGTATGGGGTTGGCCATGGCCAGCACGATGGCATTCCGGGCCATGCCGGACACCATTTCCCGGGTGACGACCCCGGGACCGGACAGGCCGATGAACACATTGAGGCCGCGGAATGCTTCCTCGAGCGTCTTCACCCCCCGGCTGTTGGTGCGCCGGGCCATCTCTTCCTTGGCCCAGTTCATCCCCGCGCTTCTACCCTGCCAGATGGGACCCACGCGGTCGGACAGGATGATCTCCCCGGCGCCCATGTCCAGCAGCAGCTTGGCGGTGGCGATGGCCGAAGCGCCCGCCCCGGTGATGAGCATGCTGACGTCACCGAATCCCTTGCCGATGACCTTCAGCGCGGAGATCAGGGCGCCCGCGACCACGATGGCCGTACCGTGCTGATCGTCGTGGAAGATGGCCATCTCCGTCTCCCGCTTGAGCTGGTCCTCGATCTCGAAGCAGCGGGGCGCGGAGATGTCCTCGAGGTTGATCCCCGCGAAGGTCGGTTCGAGCAACTTCACGAGATTGGCGATCTCTTTCGGTTCCTTGGTGGCCACGCATATCGGGAAGGCATCGACGCCGGCGAAGTACTTGAAGAGGATGCACTTGCCTTCCATCACCGGCATGGCGGCCTCAGGGCCGATGTCGCCGAGTCCCAGCACGGCCGTGCCGTCGGAAACCACGGCCACCATGTTCCCCCGGGAGGTATAGGTATTGACGAGTCCGCGTTCCCGATGGATCTCCCGGCAGGGTTCGGCCACTCCCGGGGTGTAGGCGAGGGACAGGTCCTTCTGGTCAACCAGGGGCACGCGGGATATGATCTCGATCTTCCCCCGGCAATCCCGGTGCAGCTTCAGAGCTTCTTCCTTGAGGCTCAAGCATCACACCTCCGATTCATTTCTGCGGCCGTGCCCAACGGCGCTTCCCTTCGGCATACAGGTCATTGCCCCGCGTATCGATGGCCACGATGGCGGGAAAGTCCTTCACTTCCAGCCGGTAGATGGCCTCGGGGCCAAGGTCGGGATAGGCCGTGACCTCTGCCCGGGTGATGTGCCGGGCAAGCAGGGCGCCGGCGCCTCCCGTTGCAGCAAGGTAAACGGCGCCGTGCTGTTTCATGGCCTCCACCACCGCCGGGCTGCGCAATCCCTTGCCCAGCATCCCCCGGAGCCCCAGCTCGATGAGGGTGGGGGTATATGGGTCCATGCGCCCGGAGGTGGTGGGACCGGCGGAACCGATGGCCTGACCCGGGCGGGCCGGGCAAGGGCCGACATAGTAGACGATCTGTCCGGCGAGGTC
>DBBB01000156.1:1965-2771 GCA_002291985.1 Firmicutes bacterium UBA995 | reverse complement strand
GGAGGTCGCCGTGCTTGCGGATCTCCTCCAGTATTGCGCTCTTGCCAAACCCTGGGATGTCGGCATACGGCGCAACCCCGGGGTTACCCTCACCCCGGCCCTCTACCACGGGGAGAGGGTGGCCGGAGGCCGGGTGAGGGTCACCTCGCCAGAGGCGATAAGTGCCGGCGATGCGGGCGATGTCCTCGTCGGTGAGTTCGCGATGGGTGCGGTCCACCATGCGCCCCATCTTGCGGGCGTCGATGAACAATACCGAGCCCCTTCGGTCCCGGTATCCCTCACCCCCAGCCCCTCTCCCCGTAGGAGAGGGTGGCCGAAGGCCGGGTGAGGGTTGCCCGCGTTTGTCGCGGGCAATGAACCAGAGGCATGCAGGGATCTGCGTGGAGTAGAAGAGCTGGCCCGGCAGCGCGACCATGCAGTCCACGAGGTCGGCCTCGATCAGGTTCTTGCGGATTTCGCCCTCGCCGGACTGGTTCGAGGACATCGAGCCGTTGGCGAGCACGAAGCTGGCCACGCCCGCGGGCGCCAGGTGGTGAACGATGTGCTGCACCCAGGCAAAGTTAGCGTTGCCCCTGGGCGGCGTGCCGTACTGCCAGCGCTTGTCGCCGGTCAGCCGCTCGCCGCCCCAGTCGGAGACGTTGAAGGGGGGATTGGCGAGGATGAAGTCGGCCCGGAGGTCGGGGTGGCGGTCGTTGTGGAAGGTATCGCCGTGCGCGATCTGGCCGTCGATGCCGCGGATGGCCAGGTTCATCTTGGCGAGCCGCCAGGTGGTGTAGTTCGACTCCTGGCCGTAGATGGAGATGTCG
>DBBB01000156.1:0-1569 GCA_002291985.1 Firmicutes bacterium UBA995 | reverse complement strand
TGAACTCCACCGACTGCACGAACATCCCGCCGCTGCCGCAGCAGGGGTCGTACACCCGGCCGCGGTAGGGCTCGAGCATCTCGACCAGGAGCTTGACCACGCAGCGCGGCGTGTAGAACTCGCCGCCCTTGCGCCCCTCGGCGCTCGCGAACTGGGAAAGGAAATATTCGTAGACGCGGCCTAACAGGTCAAACGAATGGCGTTTGTCCTGCCCCTCACCCGGCCTTTGGCCGCCCTCTCCCACGGGGAGAGGGGCTGGGGATGAGGGTTGATCTACTCCAAAGTGGATATTCGAGATCACATCGATGAGCTGGCCGAGGCGCGTCTTGTCGAGCGCGGGGCGCGCGTAGTCCTTGGGCAGCACGCCCTTCAAAACCGGGTTGTCGCCCTCGATGCCGGCCATGGCGTCGTCGACGAGCCGGCCGATGGTGGGCTGTCTCGCCTGCGCTTTCAGCAGTGCCCACCGCGCCTCGGGCGGCACCCAGAAAATGTTGAGGGCACGGTACTCGTCCGGATGCTCCGGGTCGGCGCCCTGGCTGCGCTCCGCTTCGAGCAACCTGTGCCGCTCCTCGAAGGCGTCGGAGATGTACTTGAGGAAGAGCAGGCCGAGCACAACGTGCTTGTACTCCGCGGCATCCATGCTGCCGCGAAGCGCGTCGGCCATGCGCCAGAGTTCAGCCTCGTACCCGACATTGGCGCCGTTGGCTCTGGCTGCTCCCTGGTTCTTCCTGGGCAGTCTTGCCATGGTCTGTCTCCTCAGCTTGTCCTGCCCGGTCTCGGGCCTGCCCGCCCTACCGGAACAGCTTTCCCATCCCCCGGCCTACCACCCGACCCACGGCTCGGCGGCCGATCCGGCGGGCAATCTTGGCGGGACTCCCGCTCTTGACGGCAGAGAAATCGCCGAGGAACCTGGCCAACTGGTACAGCACGCCCCTCGTCTTGTTGATCGAGCTGCCTCTACGAGACATGGCTTCCCTCCCCTGAGCGTCGCGCTCCGAACGGGTGGCCGGTCAGCCGGTCACTCCAGGGCGTGGGGTTTGCGTTCGGTGAGGGCGGCGATGGCCGCGATCAGATCGCCCCGGCTGATGATGCCGACCAGCCGTCCCCGGCGCAGCACGGGTATCCGGTTGATCTTACGGCGGCCCATGAGCTGGGCGACCGCTTCCAGGCACTCGTCTTCGTCCACCGTGACCAGCTTGCGGGTCATCACTTCCTTGACGGGAGTCTTGCCCACCTGGGCGAGACCCTTTCGGAAAGAGACGATGTCGTCCAGGGTGGCGTGGGGCGACACCCAGGCAAAGGGGTCGCGCAACCGCGTGAGCTGAACCCTCTGGCTGGCCAGGATGAGGTCGTGCTCGGAGATCATGCCGACGAGCTGACCGGATGCGTCCACCACGGGGACGCCGCTGATCTTGTGCTGGTCGAGCAACTGGGCCACCTCGGCCAAGCTAGCCTCGGGGCCGATGGTAATCACCGGGCTACTCATCACATCGCTGGCCTTCAACCGACACGCCTCCCCGCAAGATGACCTGATGAGAAAGAATTCCTCGCCGAGGACATGGGATCCTC